>JAFSZX010000011.1 GCA_017458825.1 Oscillospiraceae bacterium | reverse complement strand
TTCTTTCACATCATACCGTTATTTACTCCACCGTGACACTCTTGGCGAGATTTCTGGGCTTATCGATGTCACAGCCCCTCTCCAGCGCGATATAGTACGCCAGCATCTGCAGCGGCACCACGCCCAGCTGGGGCAGGAGCATCGCCTCCGTGTCGGGAATGGAGATCACCGCGTCTACCCGTTCTGCCATGGCGGCGGCGTGGCTGTCGGTGGTCAGGGCGATCAGCTTGGCGCCCCGTGCCTGTACCTCCACCACGTTGCTCATCGCCTTGTCAAACAGCGGCGCGTAAGTCCCCAGCGCGATCACCGGCGTCCCGTCTTCTATCAGGGAGATCGTGCCGTGCTTGAGCTCGCCGGAGGCGTACGCCTCGGAGTGGATATAGCTGATCTCCTTCAGCTTCAAACTGCCTTCCAGCGACAGCGCATAGTCCAGATTGCGCCCGATAAAGAACACGTCGTCGTGATCGACACAGAGCTTCGCCATCTCGCGGATCCGGTCTTTCTTAGCCAGGATGGTCTCCATCTGCTCCGGCAGTGCCAAAATCCCCCTGACGGCGTTTTCATAGGTCTCATAATCCACCGTACCCATCACGTCGCCGAAATACAGTCCCAGCAGGTTCAGCACCGCCATCTGGGTACTGTACGCCTTGGTCGTCGCCACGGCGATCTCCGGACCTGCCCAGGTATACAGCACGTCATGGCTCTCCCGTGCGATGGACGAGCCCACCACGTTGACGATAGAGAGGATCCGGGCGCCTCGTTTTTTCGCCTCCCGAAGCGCCGCCATGGTGTCCAGCGTCTCGCCGGACTGGCTGATGATGATCACCAGATCGCCCTCGCCCACAATGGGGTCGCTGTACCGGAACTCGGACGCCAGACACACCTCTACGTTGCGCCGCAGTAACCGTTCCAGATTATACTTGCCCACCATTCCCACATGGTAGCTGGATCCGCACGCCACGATATAGAGCTTGCGGATGGCGCGGATCTGCTCCGGCGTCATAGAAAGATCGCTCAACACGATCCGTCCGTCCTGAATACGGGCGGCAGTTGCCTCGCGTACGGCGCGGGGCTGTTCCATGATCTCCTTGAGCATGAAGTGGGCGTAGCCGCCCTTTTCCGCCGCGTCGATCTCCCAGTCGATGTGGTGATGCTCCTTCTCCATGGGGCGGAGCATCCTGTCATACAGCCGGATCCCCTTATCGCTGAGGACCGCCACCTCGCCGTCGTCCATATACACGATGTCCCGCGTATAGCGGATCAGGGCCGTCACGTCGGAGGCGAGATAATTCTCCCCCTCACCGTAGCCCAGCAGAAGCGGCGCGTCTTTTCGGGTCGCGTAGATCCGATCGGGATAATCGGCGCAGATAATGCCCAGCGCATAGGCGCCGTCCACGGCGTTGAGGGTACAGTTGAGCGCCTCGAAAAAGTCGCCGCAGCCCTCGTAATAATAGTCCAGAAGCTGTGCCACCACTTCGGTATCCGTTTCCGAGCGGAAGGTATAGCCCTTTTCCAGCAGGCTGATCTTCAGCTCCATATAGTTTTCAATGATACCGTTATGCACCACCGCGATCTTGCCGCTGCGGCTCAAATGGGGGTGTGCGTTGATGTCGTTGGGCTCGCCGTGCGTCGCCCAGCGGGTATGCCCGATACCCATCACGCCGGGCAGATCGGCGCCGCCGCGGGTAGCGTCACTGAGCACCTGAAGCCGCCCGCGGGATTTGGCGATGGCGATCCCCTCTTCACCGCATACGGCGATCCCCGCCGAGTCATATCCGCGGTACTCCAGCCGGCGCAGACCGTCCAGCAAAATGGGCGCGGCGTCCTGCTTGCCCACGAATCCTACAATTCCACACATATACTTGTTTCCTCCTGATTGTAATAGGTAACTCATGCAATCAAAAGGACAAACACGCAGATCATTTGCCTTTCCGTTCGGTCACAGCCTCTCTGTTTTGCGGTTACCCGCATATTTGTCGGCTGTGTCACGCGGCCGAATCCCGCGGGAGAGCTTCCGCCGAAACCTTCGATACTCTCTCCTCCTCGTCGTCCCGCTTACCGCGGGCGCTGGCGCTTGTGACAGGGCGTACCTGTAAATCTCCTTTCCCTTTCTGCGTTTTCACTGTTTGCATATAGAAAACGGCGTTTTGCCGCGTTTCCCTGATAGTTGCTTCCCTTGCGGCACATACTACCGCAAAAGGGGGTATTTTTCATGCTGACCGCCATCTTCCGCACCGCCATCTTGTATCTTCTGCTGATCGCGGGTCTTCGTCTGGCAGGTAAGCGCCAACTGGGTGAGCTGGAGCCCATCGAGCTGGTACTTGCCATGCTGCTGAGTGATCTGGCCGCCGTACCCATGCAGGATTTCGGCATTCCCCTGCTCCACGGCATCGTGCCGATCATCACGTTGCTGGCGCTCTCCACCCTTTTAAGCTACGCCAGTATGCGTAGCGTGCGCATGCGCCGGCTGATCTGCGGCAGCGCGGCGATCATCATCGACCACGGGCGTATCATGCAAAACGCCATGCGCCGCAACCGTCTGACCATGGACGAACTGATGGAGGAACTGCGCTCACAGGGCATCACACAACCCCGGCAGGTCAAATTCGCCGTGCTGGAAACCGGCGGACAACTCTCCGTGTTGCCCTATCCGCAGGACAGCCCCGTGACGCCGCGTCAACTGGGGATCGCCGTACCGGACGACGTGGCATTCCCCTCCGTTGTCATCAGTGACGGGCGCATCCTCACCGACCGGCTCGCCGCCGCCGGATACGATCGGGCATGGCTGGAACGCGCCGTGCGCCAAAGCGGCGCCGAAAATACCCGTCAGGTCTTTTACTTCAGCGTGGACGGCGCCGGCCAAACCACCTGTATCCTGAAGGAGGGCAACGCATGAAGATCCACCGTTTCTCCCTGCTGGCGCTGGCGCTCCTGCTGGCGCTGGCGGTGTTTGTCAGTCTTTTCCAGCAAAGCCGCAGTGACCGCTGGCAGGAGATGATCTCCGCGGCGGACGCGTGCGCCGTGGACGGCGACTGGCAAGGCGTCCTCTCGGCGCTCTCAAAGCTCCGCGAAAGCTGGTACGGCGCCGTACCGTATGAGCGGCTCATCGCCTCCCACGACGATCTGTACGCCTTTTCCGCCGCGCTGGGCTGTGCCGAAGCCGCGGCGCAGGAACAAGATCGCGCGGAACTGCGCCTTTCCCTGCAGGAACTGTCCATCGCCGCGGAGGCTCTGAAAAAAGAGGCGCGGCTCGACTGGGGGAACATCCTGTAAAGTAGATATGCTTTACAGGATGCTATTTTTCCTGCAGCAGCTTGTTCAACTCATCCATAAAGGTATTGATATCCTTGAACTGCCGGTAGACGGAGGCAAAGCGCACGTACGCCACCTCGTCGGCGTCCTTGAGCTTTTCCATCACCTTGGCGCCGATCAGCTCGGTGCTGACTTCCCGTTCCAGCGAGTTCTGGATCTCCTGCTCGATCTCGGACGCCATTCGCTCCATTTCCGCTACGGATACAGGCCGCTTTTCGCAGGAGCGCTGGATCCCTCGCAGGATCTTACTGCGGTCAAAGCTCTGGCGGCTGCCGTCCTTTTTAATGACAACCATGGGCAGACTCTCCACCGTTTCATAAGTGGTAAAGCGGTTTTCGCACTGCAAACACTCCCGACGGCGGCGGATACTGCTCCCCTCGTCCGCAGGCCGCGAATCCACTACCTTGCTCTCTTTAAAGCCGCAATAGGGGCATTTCATGTCGGCAAGCCTCCCTTTTTCCCAAACGGTAAATATCTCTGACTTGTTGAGTATACCATAAAAAAGAGCAATATGGTAGTCCTAAATTTCAGTTTTTTTATAAGGGCATCACCGGCGCGCGGTCGTCGTCGAAGCAAAATACGGCGCGTTCCTCCCCCGCCACCGTGCAGATCCGCGCCAGGCACACCAGCTCCGGCAGGGGAAACGGTCTATCCGGACGGTATGGCAGTGCCAACTCCCATACGCCGCCCCGTCGGCGGCACAGTCCGTGTTCCGTGGGCCATGGCGCGAACCGCTCCGGCGGCGCGCTGACCCAACCCTCGTCCCGTTGGCACCGCACAGCGCAGGCGCAAAGCGGCGTCCCCAGTGGCGCCGTCAGCTCTCTTGACAGCCGCCGGCATAAGGTCTGCTCTCCCTCCCATACGCCCAGAAACACCGTGCCCCGGTCTCCCCGGATCGTCACGCGATAGAGATCCGGCTTTGCCGTGCCGCGCAGGAAAAAGCAGGTCTCCTTTTCCTCCCGACGTATATCCACCGTGCCGACGGTTTTTCCGTCCGCTTCCAGCGGGATCACCACGAACACCACCCCCGTCTATGGATACGCGTACCGCCGGCGTGATATGCAAAAAGGCAGTCTGCGCCGCTTTCGGCGCACACTGCCTTTTTCTGATCCGCGATGTTATACCAGCCGGCTGTGCGGCAGGCCCAAGCTCACCGCGATCGCGGTGTCCACCTGCTCCATCACCGTCCGATCCACGCGCCCCATCCGTTCCCGTAAACGCCGCTTATCCAGCGTGCGCACCTGTTCGAGCAGTATCACCGAATCACGGGGCAATCCGCTCTGGGTCGCCGCTACGGAAATATGGGTCGGCATGTTTGCCTTTCCGGTCTGGGAGGTGATCGCCGCCGCGATCACCGTGGGGGAATGGCGATTGCCGGTATCGTTCTGCACGATCAATACCGGACGCACACCGCCTTGTTCACTGCCCACCACGGGACTGAGATCAGCGTAAAAAATATCACCGCGCCTGACTATCGTATCCACAAAGTTCACGCTCCGCCGCCAAGTAGTACCTGCAAGCAGGTCACTTTCATTGTCCCACGCAGCCGCGGAATTTATACTCCTGTGTGAAATTCCTTTCCCGCCCCGTTTCATCCTATGCCGGCGCAGGGCGATTCGTCACACCCGCCGCGCTGTCCTCACGGCTGGGGCGTAAAGGAGAGTACCTTTACAGATATGGTCAGCGCGCCGTCCTCGGAAAATTCGGCGTACACCGGCGCGCCGTCTTCTTCCGCGCACCAGAGGGTGCACAGACTCTTCGTCCCGTCCGGCATGGTGGTATCCAGCGCCAGACGCAGGCACGGCGTGTCGCCCCACGTTTCCCGGTTCCATTCCACCAGATAGCCGGCGGCGGCGGCGTGGAGCAGCCACACCGGACAGGTGCAGGGGCTCAAGCCGTCACTGCGCCCTGCCGCCAGCGTCAGATCCTCCCACGTAAGGCGCAGTTCCTCCCCCACCATCGCGCCCAGACCCGCCAGCTCCTCCGGCGTTTCCACGGTAATGCGGGACTGACCGCCCTTTTCGTAGTCGCACGTAACGGTGAAGGCGCGGCTCTCATCGGGCAGATGACAGGTGATCTCGGCGCGGATCCGCGCCGTTTCCAGCGCTTCATACCGCGCTTGCAGTTCCTTGGGGGTGCCGTCTTTTGCGCCGCAGGCGCACAACAGCAGAACGCACCCGACGGCCAATGCCAGTATTCTTCTCATGCTTCCTCCTTACCGGAGGCTTTCCTCATCCCGTTACGAGTGTTCTATTTCTCGATAAGCCCGGGGGATATACTCCACCAGATCGCTGGGTGTCATGGCGCGCTCCGTCAGTTCCCGTGCCGCCAGATCGCCTGCCAGAGCGTGGAGATAGACCGCGCCGCAGCAGGCGTCAAACGGCTCCATGCCCTGTCCCAGCAGGGACAGTACCATACCGGCCAGCACGTCGCCGCTGCCGCCCTTTGCCATGCCGCTGTTGCCGATGGGATTCACCGCCAGGCGCCCGTCCGGCGCGGCGATCACGGTGCGGTGACCTTTCAGGATGAGGAACACACCGTGCCGCGCGGCGAAGGCGGCGGCGGATTCCTCCCGGGACGCGCCGGGGACGGCGATTCGGGCGAATTCTCCCCCGTGAGGCGTCAGCACCGTGGTAAGACCGCGCCGATGCTCCAACTTATCTATATGCCCTGCCAGCGCGTTTATGCCGTCCGCGTCCAGCACCAGTGGTTTTCGGATATCCAACAGCCGGCGGCTCAAAGCATCCGTCTCCTCGCCGCGCCCCAGACCGCAGCCCAAAAGCACCGCGTCGCATTCCCCGGCGCGGCGGCGCAAGCTCTCCTCCGCCGCCAGTGAAAGGCGCCCCTCCCGATCCGGCGCGGGAAACACCATCGCCTCGTCGCTCTTCACCGCCGCCACCGTCCAGATCGCTTGCGGCACAGCCAGAAAGACCAATCCGCACCCGCAGCGCACCGCGGCGCGGGAGGCGAACATCGGCGCGCCGGTATAGCCCACACTGCCGCAGACGCAAAACACCTTTCCGAAATCGCCCTTGTGTCCGTCGGCGGCGCGACGGGGCAAAAGCCCCTTGATGATCCCGTGGGTAAGCTCCATGGTATCCGCTCCTTTTCTTGACTCTTTGCTTCCAGTATACCATCTCCTGTCAATCAATGGCGCATTCCGCGCGCAAAAACGCGCCATGCGGCGCATGAAATGTGCAGTGGCGCGCAAACTTTTGCTTGCATCAGGGCGAGAAATGTGCTATAAAACTGTACAGATAGCAGTTTTAAATGCAAGGAACGGGAAGATCCGCGGTTCAACCGCCCTGACAGAGAGTGCCGGTCACAGGCTGTAAGCCGGCACGGGTCCGGTTCGCGGCGTTCGCCCGGGAGCAGTCGCGCGCAAAGGCGCGATCGGTGTACGACAGCCGTTATCCCGTCGGAAAGTGCGCCGCCCGTCAGGCGGCGAAGCCGGGTGGTACCGCGGAAGAAAAGTCTTTCGTCCCAGAGTGTTGGGAAGAAAGGCTCTTTTTTTGTGCCGCCCCCTATTTTGATCCGGAAAGGACGGAAGAGACATGAAACAACAGTTGGAACTTCTCCGCGCCGAGGCACTGCGCGCCGTGGAGAAGGCAGGCGCCATGGAGGAGCTGGAGAACGTGCGCGTTCGGTTCCTGGGCAAAAAAGGCGAGCTGACCGCCATGTTGAAAATGATGGGTCAGCTGTCACCGGAGGAGCGCCCCGCGATGGGACAGCTTGCCAACGAGGCACGCGCCGCCATGGAAAAAGCCATCGAGGCGGCGAAAGCGAAACTGGAAGAGGCCGCGCTGGAGCGGAAGCTGGAACGGGAATCACTGGACGTGACCGTTCCCGGTCAGCCGGTGCGTTTGGGGCATCGGCACCCGATGTACATCGCGCTGGATGAGATCAAGGATATCTTCGTGGGCATGGGCTTCACGGTGCTGGACGGGCCGGAGGTGGAGCTGGCGGAGCTGAACTTCGACCGGCTCAACGCCGGTGAGGGGCACCCCTCCCGCGACTGGTCGGATACGTTCTATTTCAAAGAGGACAGCAGTGTGATGCTCCGGTCACAGACCAGTCCCATGCAGGTGCGCGCCATGGATACGCTCCCCCTGCCCATTCGCATGATCGCGCCGGGGCGCGTGTATCGCAAGGACGAGGTGGACGCCACCCACAGTCCCATGTTCCATCAAGTGGAGGGCATGGTCATCGACAAAAACGTCACCATGGCGGATCTGAAAGGTACGCTCAATACCGTGGTGGAACAGCTCTACGGCAAAGGCACCAAGACACGCTTCCGCCCCCACCACTTCCCGTTCACCGAGCCGAGCTGTGAACTGGACGTACAGTGCCACAAGTGCGGCGGCAAGGGTTGCCCCACTTGCAAGGGCGAGGGCTGGATCGAACTGCTGGGCGCCGGCATGATCCATCCCCACGTGCTGGAGATGGCGGGCATCGACCCGGAGGAATGGTCCGGCTGGGCGTTCGGCTTCGGATTGGAGCGGACCGCCATGCGCCGGTTCAAGATCGCCGATCTGCGGCTGATTTTTGAAAACGACGTGCGCTTCTTAGAGCAGTTTTAAGGGGGGATTACAAGATGGATTTAAGCCGTAACTGGTTGAATGAATTCGTCTCCGGCGTGTCCGCGGACGAGATCGACGATAAAGCCTTTTCCGAAGCCATGACCATCAGCGGTTCCAAGGTGGAGACGTACCGCTATTTAGGCGAGGAGATCGAAAACGTGGTGGTGGGGCGTGTGCTGTCTCTGGCGCGCCATCCGGATTCCGACCACATGTGGGTCGTGCAGGTAGACGCCGGCGGCGACGCGCCGGTGCAGATCGTTACCGGCGCGTGGAACGTGCACGCCGGCGATCTGGTGCCGGTGGCGCTTCACGGCGCCCGTCTGCCCGGCGGCAAAAAGATCGAGCGCGGAAAGCTTCGCGGCGTGCTGTCCGACGGCATGCTGTGCGGTCTTGCCGAGCTGGGGCTGGACGAGCGGGATTTCCCCTACGCCGCCGTGACCGCCGCCGCCATACTGGGCGACTATCATCCCCTTGACCCTGCCAAGCCCTCTATTTCCGCCGATATTCAGCCAGGCGATACGATCTACGGGCCTGTGGTCTGCGCCCGCGTTGT
The DNA here is from genome assembly GCA_017458825.1 of Oscillospiraceae bacterium. Taxonomy (GTDB): domain Bacteria; phylum Bacillota; class Clostridia; order Oscillospirales; family Oscillospiraceae; genus Vescimonas. Next base: position 29,253 of record JAFSZX010000011.1, on the reverse strand, counting down.
GGAAGATACCGCGGTATCCGTGGACATCGGCGGCGCGATACGCACGGTGAAAACGCCCTGCTCCAATCTCCACGAGGGAGATCTGATCGCCTATCACACCGCCAACAACACCATCTGCACCCTTGCCGATCTCCATGCCCAGAGCGCCGAATTCCCCCACTGCATCCCCGACGGCATCTTCATTTTGCAGGAGGAGTGCCGACCCGGCGACGATATTCGCGCCGTAACGGGACTGGACGATCATGTGGTGGAGTTTGAGATCACGCCCAACCGCCCCGACTGTTTGAGTGTGATCGGTCTTGCCCGCGAGGCGGCGGCTACGTTCCAAAAGGAACTGCGTCTCCACGAGCCGCAGGTCAAAGGCGGCGCCGAAGGCGTGCTGCCGGAGCTTCTGGACGTGGAAACGCCGGACGCGGATCTGGTGCCCCGCTACACCGCCCGAATGGTGCGGAACGTGAAGATCGCCCCGTCCCCCAAGTGGATGCGCCAGCGTCTGCGCGCCATGGGCGTGCGACCCATCAACAACATCGTGGATATCACCAACTATGTGATGATGGAATACGGTCAGCCCATGCACGCTTTCGATTACCGCTACGTCAAGGGCGGCAAGATCATCGTGCGCCGCGCGCAGGAGGGCGAGGAACTCACCACGCTGGACGGGATCGTGCGCAAGCTCAACGCCAACCATCTGGTGATCGCCGATGAGACGCGTGCCGTCGGTCTTGCAGGCATCATGGGCGGCGAGAACAGTGAGATCGTCGCCGACACGGCGGACGTGGTGTTTGAATCCGCCAACTTCGACGGCACCTGCATCCGCAAGGGCGCACTGGCGCTGGGGATGCGTACCGAGGCTTCGGCTAAATTTGAAAAGGGTCTTGACCCCATGAACACGCTGCCTGCCGTGAACCGTGCCTGCGAGCTGGTGGAACTGTTGGGCGCCGGCGATGTGGTGGACGGTGTGATCGACATCATCAACTATGTGCCACAACCCACAGTGCTTTCCCTGCGACCCGACAAGATCAACGCCCTGCTGGGCACTGACCTTGTCGCGGATACCATGGTGTCCATCCTGCGCAAGCTGGATTTTAAGGTGGAGGGCGAGACTGTTACCGTTCCCTCCTGGCGCGGCGACGTGGGGCACTATTCGGATCTTGCCGAAGAGGTGGCGCGTTTTTACGGCTACAACAACATTCCCACCACGCTCATGCGCGGTCAGACCACACGCGGCGGCTATTCCGAAGCGCAACAGTTGGATCGCATGCTGGGCAGTGTGTGCCGCGCCGCAGGATACGATGAGATCATCACCTATTCCTTCATCTCCCCCGCCTATTACGATAAGATCCGCTGGGCGCCGGACGACCCGCGCCGGGACAGCTTCCGCATCCTTAACCCCCTGGGTGAGGGCACTTCCATCATGCGTACCACCACCCTGCCTTCCATGCTGGAGGTATTGGCGCGCAACGACAGCTACCGTAACCGGAACGTGCGGCTTTACGAGCTGGGGCGCACCTATCATAAGCGCGCCGGTGACGAACTGGCGGACGAGCGGCACGTGCTGACGCTGGGCGCTTACGGCGACGATATGGATTTCTACGTCCTCAAGGGCGCGGTGGACGCCATTTGCCGCCAGCTTCGGATGGAATCCGTCCGGTATGAGGCAGACCGCTCCAATCCCAGTTATCACCCCGGTCGCTGCTGTGTGGTATATGCCGGCACGGTGCGTCTGGGCACGCTGGGTCAGATCCATCCGCAGGTGGCGGCGGCGTATGGTGTGGAGCAGGAGCTCTACTGCGCCGAGCTGGATACGGCGGCGCTTCTTGACTGCCGCGGCGCGGAGGCGGAGTACCGTCCTCTGCCCCGGTTCCCCGCCGTACTGCGTGATATCGCCGTGGTCTGCGCCGAGGAGATCCCCGTAGGCGCGCTGGAGGATTGCATCCGCTCCGCCGGAGGCGCGCTGCTCAAGGACGTGGCGCTCTTCGACGTATACCGCGGACCCGGTATCGCGCCGGGCAAGAAATCGGTCGCCTTTAATCTGACGCTGCGAAGCGACGAGGGGACCATCACCTCCGAGGCGGCGGATCAGGACGTGGCGGCGATCCTTACGGCGCTGGAGCAGACGCATCACGCCGTACTGCGCTGAAAAACTTTCCTCTTTACAACCATGCAAAACCGTCGTATAATGCGTGCATAAGAAAGGTGGGAATCCTATGGATGATTTTACCAGAAAATATAACACCGCCGAGGAAAAGGAGCTGCAGATCCATTACGTCCTCACCAACGTGTATGAAGCGCTGAAAGAAAAGGGATACAATCCCATCAACCAGATCGTGGGCTATATCCTCTCGGAAGATCCCACGTATATCACCAACCACAACGGCGCCCGAACGCTGATCTGCAAGATCGACCGGGACGAGCTGTTGCAGGCGCTGGTTCGCCATTATCTGGATATCTGACGGTTGATCGCCATGAAAACTGCCGTGTTCCTTTCGGAACGCGGCAGTTTTTTCGTTGACACGGCGGTCGATATGTGTTACAATTTGGTTACAATTTGTTCCGAAGGGAGTTATTGACGTATGGCAAGCGCAAAAAAGGCCTCCGGTCTTGTTTATAAGGATCATCCTCTGCGCCGGATCGACAATCTGATCTACTACGGCAGTATGGCGGATAAGTATATCGTGATGCTCCAGATCCTGGAGAGTAAGAAAGAGCAGGATATGGACGTGGCGACCCGCGTGAGCGTACAGCTTCAACTGACCGATCCCGATTTGAAGTCCCGGGATCGCGTGGTGAAAAAGTCCGAAAAGGACAGCCTCTATGCCGCTATGGACGTGGGATGCATCTGGTTGGAACGGGCGCTGTCGGGTAAACTGTAAGACGATTGGTACAGAAGAGATAGGAGTCGTTGATGAAACGTTTGGGCAAGCATCTGCTGACCGTCGTTCTGGCGCTGGGCCTGATTGCGCTCATCTGCCTGAGCACGGTCGACACCGAGCAAGCCGCTACCTCTCCCTCCGTGGCAAGCCGCGCGGTCAATGTGCCCCGGGAGACGGTGCAAGCCGCCGCCAAAGCGCAGACGGAAGCGGACGAAACCGCTGATATACTCCCCGCGCCGCAGGAAGAGACGCCTGATGAGACCGGCGAGCCGGCAGAGGTGACTGAAACGCCGGCGCAAAGCGCGGAAACCGCCCCGAAGAAGCCGGAGCCTGCCGTAAAAACCGCGGAAGCCACCGCGAAGACCGGGGAGTCCGCGCCGACGGTAACGCTGCCTGCCAGCGCCACCTCCGTTCTGGCGGTGGGGCTGACGAAGGACGACGTGAATCTTCGCAGTGGCGCCGGTACAGGATATACCGCCTTGACTACGTTGCCTTCCGGCACCGCCGTATCCGTTCTGGGAAGCTCCGGCGGCTGGCTGAAGGTCGCCTATGACGGAAAGACCGGCTATATGTCCGCCGATTTCGTTACGGTACAAGCCTCGGCAAGTAACTTGCGCTGTTACGGTCGGGTCAGCACCGACGAGCTGAACGTTCGCACCGCGCCATCCGTTTCCGCCGGCAGGGCGTTCTCCCTGACACAGGGTACATACGTATCGGTCACGGGTTTTGAAAACGGCTGGTTTGCCGTCACCGCAGAACAAGGAAACGGCTACGTATCCGGCGATTATCTCGCTTTATGCCGCAACAAACCGGCGGCGGTACAGCAAGTTGCTTCCGCAGGAAACAGTGTTCAAACCACCGCTTCCGCCACCTCTGCCCTGGGCGAGGAGATCGTGGCGTACGCCCGCACGTTTTTGAACGTGCCCTACGTCTACGGCGGCGCGTCCGCCTCCGGCTTCGACTGCTCCGGCTTTACCATGTACGTCATGGCGCATTTCGGCATCTCCCTGCCCCACGGCTCCAACGGGCAGTATGCCAAGGGGACCGCCGTGAGTTACAGCGACCTTCAACCCGGTGATCTGGTGTTTTTCTGCAACACCGCCTACGGCGCCGGACCGACCACCCACGTGGGGATCTACGTTGGCGGCGGTCAGTTTATCCACGCCTCCAGCTACTCATCGTACAATCGGGTCGTCATCACCAGTTTCAGCAGTAACGGCTACGGCCGTGACTTTGTAGGCGCCCGACGGTTCGGCTGACGGTACTATATAAAAGACGCCGCCTTTTTCCGGCGGCGTCCTTTTTTCGCGTTTCTCTTGCCAGAAGCGATCAGGCGCGGTATAATAACACTATAAAACTTACTGTTTTTGTAGTCTTTCGCAGAGGGGTGATCCTGTGGACACGCAATTTTCCAGAACGGCGCTTTTGTTGGGGCAGGATGCCATGGAACATCTGCGGCGGTGCCGCGTGGCGGTATTTGGACTGGGCGGCGTCGGCGGTTGGGCGGCGGAAGCCTTGTGCCGCAGTGGGATCGGCGCGCTGGATCTTATCGACGACGACTGCGTGTCATCCGGCAACATCAACCGCCAGGTACTGGCGTTACACTCCACCGTGGGGATGCGAAAAACCGTCGCCGCCGCGGCGCGACTGCATGACATCGCGCCCGCGTGTACGCTCCGCACCCACGACGTGTTCTTCCTGCCGTCTACCGCGTCGCAGTTCGATTTTTCCGTCTATGACTACGTGGTGGACGCGATCGACACCGTCACCGGCAAAATCGAGCTGGTGCTCCGGTCCCGCACGGCAGGTACGCCCATCATCAGCGCCATGGGTACCGGCAATAAGCTGGATCCGTCGGCACTGCAAGTGACCGATCTCTATAAAACGTCGGTCTGTCCGCTGGCGCGGGTCATGCGGAAAGAACTGCGGCGGCGCGGCGTGAAGGAACTGACGGTGGTCTATTCCACAGAACCGCCGCTGCCGCATCGCATGGAGGCTGTGGCGGACGCCGGCGCGCACGACGCCACACGGCGCAGTATTCCCGGCTCCACCGCGTTCGTTCCGGCGGCGGCGGGATTGCTGATCGCGTCACATATCATTCAGGAGCTGACCGGTATCCGCGCCGGCGGCGCACAGGAGGGGTGAAACGGCACATGATGGTTTCCACAAGAGGCCGCTATGCGTTGCGCATGATGGTAGATCTGGCACAGCACCAGTCGGACGGCTGGGTGTCGCTCAAAGAGATCGCCGCGCGGCAGGAGATCTCCAAAAAGTATCTTGAGCAGATCATCCCCGTACTCAATCGGGCAGGACTTTTGCAGACTACCCGCGGCTATCAGGGGGGAGATCGGCTCAACCGTCCGCCGGCGCAGTACACGCTGGGTGAGATCCTCCGCGCCACGGAGGGATCGCTGGCGCCGGTAACGTGTCTGGAGCAGGGCAACGACTGTCCCCGCCGGTTCGACTGCGCCACGCTTCCCATCTGGCAGGGGTTGGAGCAAACCGTTTCCGCCTATCTGGACGGCATCACGCTGCAGGACGTGCTGGAGCGCACCAGCCAGCTTGACGGCGGCGATTACGTGATCTGACCCGGTACTCAATATGTAAAAGGAGCTGTCCCGTGGGACAGCTCCTTTTTATTACGGTTCTGTGGAGAGGACACGGTATCCCGCATCTTCCACCGCCTGTATCATCGTCTGCGGATCCGCCGCGCCGGAAAACTTTACCGTCGCCGTGCCGGCGGTGTGATCCGCCGCGGCTTCCGCCGCGCCCGGCACCTTTAAAAGCGCCTGTATAACCGCCGCCTCGCAGTGGGGACACATCATTCCCTCGATCCGCAACGTCACCGTTTGCGGCGCGGCCACGGTATCTTTGGCGGCGCCGTAGAGATCGCACAGGTTTAAGCGCAGCGCGTTGGACACCACCAGAAAACTGGAAAGGCTCATAGCGGCGGCGCTGAACATGGGCTCCAGCGTTAAACCCAACGGCGCAAGCGCACCTGCCGCCAGCGGAATACCGATCACGTTATAGCAAAACGCCCAGAACAGGTTTTGCCGGATCGTCCGTAACACGGCGCGACTCAAGCGAATGGCGGCGGTCACATCCGCAAGGCGGCTTTTCATCAGCACCACGTCCGCCGCGTCGATGGCAATATCGGTTCCGGCGCCGATGGCAACGCCTGTATCGGCACGCGTCAGCGCCGGTGCGTCATTGATACCGTCACCCACCATCATCACTTTGCCCTGTTCGCGCAGACGGCGGATCACCTCGTCCTTGCCGTCCGGTAATACACCGGCGATCACCTCGTCCACACCTGCCTGCGAGGCAATGGCGCGGGCGGTCTTTTCATGGTCGCCGGTGAGCATCACCACCCGAAGACCCATTGTTTTGAGCGCGTCAACGGCGCGTTTACTGTCTTCCTTAAGGGTATCCGCCACGGCGACAAGGCCTGCCAGACAACCGTTCCTTGCGAAAAGGAGCGGCGTTTTCCCCTGCTGTGCCAGTGCCTCCGCCTTCTCTTGCACCGTTTTCGGCACGGTGATCTGCGCGTTCATATACGCCAAGCTACCGCCCAGAAGCGTGTCCTCGCCCTGCCGCGCCGTTACACCGCTGCCGGGAAGCGCCTCAAACGCCGTCACCTCCCGGGGAAGAATTCCACGCGCCTGCGCCGCGCGGCAAACAGCTCCGGCGACCGGATGTTCGCTGGGTGACTCCAGCGACGCCGCCAGCGTTAAAAGCGCCGTTTCATCCGAAGAGACCGGCACAACGTCTGTTACCTGCGGCTCTCCGGCGGTAAGGGTACCGGTCTTATCCAGCACCACGATATCCGTCCTTCCGGCGATCTCCAGCGCAGTCGCCGTTTTGAAGAGGATGCCGTTTCGCGCGCCTACGCCGCTGCCTACCATGATGGCGACCGGCGTGGCAAGCCCCAGCGCACAGGGGCAGGACACCACCAGCACGGAGATCCCACGCGCCAGCGCATCGCCAAACTCGACACCCAGAATGAGCCACACCGCCGTGGTGACCGCGGCGAGAGCCATGACCACCGGCACGAAAATGCCGGATACCTTGTCCGCCAGCTTGGCGACCGGCGCTTTGGTCGCCGCGGCGTCACTGACCGTGCGGACGATCCGCGCCAACGCCGTATCCTCCCCTACGCCCACGGCGCGACAGCGCAGTATGCCGGAGAGATTGACGGTTCCGGCGGATACCGTGTCCCCCTCCTGTTTATCCGCCGGCAGGCTCTCACCTGTCAAGGCGGATTCGTTGACAGCGCTTGTGCCGGAAAGAACTACGCCGTCTACCGGAATGTTCTCGCCGGGGCGCACCACACATACGTCCCCCGGGCGCACCTGCGACAGAGGCACCGTAACTTCTCCGCCGCCGCGCTCCACACACGCCGTTTCCGGCGCCAGCTTCAGCAAACCCTTGATCGCGTCGGTGGTCTTGCCTTTAGAGCGCGCCTCAAGAAGTTTCCCTACGGTGATCAGCGTCGGGATCATGGCGGCGGATTCAAAATACAGTCCGTGGATCCCCTTCGCCGCGGCGGCACTGTCGCCCCGGGTCTGCGCCGCGATGACGGCAACCAGCAGGCAAACGCTGTACACAAAGGACGCCGCCGCGCCCAGCGATACCAGCGTGTCCATATTAGGGGAGCGGCGCCACAACGCGCGGCCGCCGCTGATGAAAAGGCGCCGATCGATCAGCATTACACCGGCGGCAAGCAACAGCTCCGCCAGCCCCACCGCCGCCGGATTACCGGCAAGGAGGGACGGCACGCGCCAGTGAAGCATGCCGTGCCCCATGGACAGATACATCAGGCACAGCAACAAAAGCGCCGACCAGATCAGCCGCCGCGCAAGGCCGGACAGCTCACCCCTCTCTTCGCCCTTCGCCGCTTTTTCTTTTTGACCGCCCCCAAGGGACGCGCCGTATCCCGCCTGCTCCACGGCGGCAATGATCTGCTCCGGCGCCGCGGCGCCCTCTACCAGCATCGAGCCGGTCAAAAGATTCACGGCACAGCTCTCCACGCCCGCCACGGCGGATACGGCCTTTTCCACTCTGGCACTGCACGCGGCACAGCTCATGCCGGTCACACTGTATCGAGTCATCCTGTTTCCACGCCCCTTTCCCTACTTCATCAACTTTTGCACCGCGCCTACCAACTCATCTACCACGCGCTCATCCCCGTCTTTGATCTCACGCACCACACAGGAGCGAATATGACGCGCCAGCAGATCGCGATTAAACGCGTTCAAAGCCGCCGTGACCGCCGCCGATTGGGTCAGGATCTCCGTGCAGTACGCATCCTCATCGATCATCCGCTGCAGACCGCGCACCTGCCCTTCGATCCGCCGGAGGCGGTTGCGCAGTTCCCGCCGCTCCTGTTCCGGGCGCAAGGTATGCTTTTCACAGCCACAGCCGTTGTGTTCCCGTTCCATGATGGCACCTCCCTGCCGTTTTTTATATTATATACCCCCATGGGGTATTTGTCAATCCATCCTGTGCCGCGGAAGACTCCGTGACAGATGACGGCGAAACGCCGGCAACGGCACGTTTTTTCCGCTACGCAAGTTTTTATAGCAAAAAATTTGTAATATGTCATTGTTTTTCCGTTTTTTTCCTGCTATAATACCGTTACCCTTTAGGGGTGGAAAAAGAAGGAAAACAAGGCGAGGACACGTTCCGGAACAAACGTGCCCTTTATCGTTGTTTTCCCGAAAACGCATTTGTTTCGGGAGGTACACAATGGAGAAACTGTTTTTGATCGGGTTTGCCGGTGCGGCGATCGCGCTGATCTTCGCACTGGTACAGCGCAGAAAGGTCATGTCCTTTTCCGAGGGAAGCGACACCATGCGCAAAATCGCCGCATCCATCCGCGAAGGCGCCAACGCCTATTTGCGCCGGCAGTACGCCACGGTATTCAAGGTATTTGCCGTGGTATTCGTCTTACTGCTGGTCATGGCGTTTGCCACCGACGGACGGATGCTTTCTAAATTTACGCCCTTTGCCTTTGTCACCGGCGGGATCTGGTCGATGCTGGCAGGCTTTATCGGCATGAAGATCGCCACCCAGTCCAACGCCCGCACGGCGCAGGCGGCGTCTGAGAGCCTCAACCGCGGATTGCGGGTGGCGTTCTCCTCCGGCTCTGTGATGGGCTTTACCGTGGTGGGACTGGGAATTCTGGATATTACGCTGTGGTTCTTCCTGCTGCGATTCGTCTTTGGCATCGACAGTCCGGAGGCGCTGGGCAACGTGATGGTGATGAACGGTATGGGCGCCAGCTTCATGGCACTCTTTGCACGGGTCGGCGGCGGTATCTACACAAAAGCCGCAGACGTGGGCGCCGATCTGGTGGGTAAGGTGGAAGCCGGTATTCCGGAGGACGATCCCCGTAACCCCGCCACCATCGCCGATAACGTGGGCGATAACGTGGGCGACGTGGCCGGTATGGGCGCCGATCTCTATGAGTCCTACGTGGGCTCTATCCTCGCCACCTTTGCGCTGGGCGCCGCCGGAGGATACGGCTTTGCCGGTATGCTCCTGCCAATGGCGCTGGCGGTATGCGGCATTGTGTGTTCCATCATCGGATCGTTTCTGGTGAAAACGAAAGAGAACGCTTCCCAGGAATCGCTCCTGCGGAGTCTGCGGACCGGCACCTACACCGCCGCGGCTTTGAGCGCCGTGAGTGCCGCGGCACTGTGCTATCTGATCCTCGATCGTGCCGACTGGCTGGGCGTGTTCATCGCCATCGCCTGCGGCTTGCTGGGCGGATGCGCCATCGGCTATTTCACCGAATACTATACCTCGGATACCTATAAACCCACCCAGAAGCTGGCCGCCTCGTCGGAGACCGGCAGTGCCACCATTATCATCGGCGGCGTATCGCTGGGGCTTCGTTCCACGCTGACCTCTATTCTGATCGTGGCGGCGGCGGTGCTGGTGAGCTATTTTGCCGCCGGCGGCTCCGTGACGATCGTGGACGCGTCCGGCGCCTTTACCGCTGATTTTAACCGGGGACTGTACGGCATCGGCATTGCCGGTGTGGGTATGCTCTCCACCCTCGGCATCACCCTTGCCACCGACGCGTACGGACCTGTGGCGGATAACGCCGGCGGTATCGCGGAGATGAGCCTCATGCCGGAGGAAGTGCGCCGGCGCACCGATGCGCTGGATGCGCTGGGCAATACCACCGCCGCCACCGGCAAGGGGTTTGCCATCGGCTCGGCGTCACTCACCGCCCTGGCACTGCTGGTGTCCTACGTGAACATCGTGCAAGAGCGCACCGATGAGGTGCTGAACTTCACGCTGACCAGTCCCACGGTGCTGGTGGGTCTGTTCATCGGCGCGATGCTGACCTTCGTATTTTCCGCTTTCACCATGAGCGCTGTGCAAAAAGCGGCGCAGTCGGTGGTGATCGAGGTGCGGCGGCAGTTCCGGGAGATCGAGGGCATCATGGACTTTACCGCTGATCCCGATTACGCGTCCTGCGTGTCACTTTGCACCAAAGGCGCGCTCCGCGAAATGGTGGCGCCGGCGGTGCTGGCGATCGTAGTGCCGCTGATCACGGGTCTTATTCTGGGTCCTACCGGCGTGGTGGGGCTCTTAGGCGGCGTATCCGTTACCGGCTTTGCTATGGCGGTGTTCATGTCCAATGCCGGCGGCGCATGGGATAACGCCAAAAAGTATATCGAGTCGGGACACCACGGCGGCAAAGGCTCGCACCAGCATAAGGCGGCGGTGGTGGGCGACACGGTAGGCGATCCTTTCAAGGATACCTCCGGTCCCAGCTTGAATATCCTCATCAAGCTCTGTTCCACCGTGTCGATCGTGTTCTCCGGATTGATCCTCAGCTACCATCTACTGCAAATACTGTAACGGGAAAGGAGCCATACCATGGAATTGAAATCTTTTGAAGAGATGCGCGGTCTACTCGCCAAACCCGAAAAACCGTTCCGCGCTGTTCTGGCAGGCGCCGACAGCCCCGAAATGCTGCAGGGTATGTTTCGCGCACAGCGGGAAGGCCTTGTTTCGCCGATACTGGTAGCGAAAAAAGATCGGATCCCGGAGCTTTTGGAACAGCTTGGTCTTGCTGACGAGCCGTATACCCTTATTGAAACGGAGCCGGGGCACAACGTCTCCGGCGCCGCTATTGACGTGATCCGCTACGGCGACGGCGATTTCCTCATGCGCGGCAACGTGCTGGGGCACGATTTTCTGGCGCCGGTCATGGATAAAGCCACGGGACTGCGCGACGGTGACCGGATCATGAGCCACATTTCCCTCGCCACCATACCGGAATATCCCAAGCTGCTGGCGCTGGCGGATATGGCGATCATCATCCATCCCGATCTGAGCAAAAAACGCGCTATCATCCGCAACACGGTGGAGGCGCTGAGTGCCTTAGGCTATGTGACCCCGAAGCTGGCTCTGATGAGTCTGGTGGAAAAAGGCACGTTCCGTATGCAGGATACGGTGGAGGCACAGAGTCTGGTATATGAGCAGAGCCGCGCGCCCTTTGTGGACGCGGCGCTGTGGGGTCCCATCTCCTACGACCTCATCATCAGTCCGGAAGCCGCGCGGCAGAAAAAGTACGACTGTCCCTGGACCGGCGGAGGCTTTGACGCCATCATCGCGCCGGAGCTGACCACCGCCAACACCCTGCTCAAAAGCTGGTTGATCCACGCCCACTCCACCGTGTGCGGCGCTGTGATCGGCGCGCAGGTGCCCATCGCCTTTACCAGCCGCTACGCCACCGCCGAGGAGGCGTATCTGTCCCTGGTATTTGCCGCGATCCTGGCACAACACGGCAAGGAGAAAAAATAATCCTTTTAGAGAAACGAAAAAGTCTGCAAAGCCGATGGGCTTTGCAGACTTTTTTATATTTGATGCAGTGCGGCGCTCAATCCAGCGCGTCGTGGCTTTCAAAGGCATCGGAGATGGTGCCGAACCGGTCGATCTCCGGCGGAGGGGTCTCCTCCGCGCCCTTGTTCATCTGCATTTCCTGCCACTGTGCCTTGGTGATGAGAAGCTGGCGCGGTTTGGAGCCTTCAAACGGACCCACGATGCCCCGCTCCTCCATCTGGTCGACCAGACGCGCCGCACGGGAATAGCCCAGCTTCAGACGGCGCTGTAACATGGAAACAGACGCCTGCCCCACTTCCAGCACCACGTCCACCGCTGCCGGCAACAATTCATCCCCGTCGTCACCGCCGTCATCCTCCGCAGGGGCGGCACCGCTCTTGGACCCTTTTTCGTCTTTCTTGATCGCCGCGTCGATCTGATCCATGACGCTTTGATCGTACCGCGCTTCACCGCTCTCCTTCACGAACGCTACCACGCGCTCGATCTCCTCCGGTGTGATGAAACAGCCTTGCACGCGCAGGGGTTTTTGCATCCCCAAGGGGAAATAGAGCATATCGCCCTTGCCTACCAGCTTCTCCGCGCCGGTGGTGTCCAGAATGATGCGGCTTTCCAGCGAGGACGCCACCGCAAAGGCGATGCGGCTGGGGATATTGGCTTTCATCAAGCCGGTGATCACGTCCGCCGAGGGACGCTGGGTGGCGATGATCAGGTGCATTCCGGCGGCGCGACCCATCTGGGCGACGCGGCAGATGGATTCCTCCACCTCTTTGGCGGCGACCAACATAAGATCCGCCAGCTCGTCGATCACCACCACCACTGTTGGCAGTTTGTGAAGCTCCGGATCCGTCTGCGCCAGCGCGTTGTAGCCCGCCAAATCCTTGACGCCCTTTTCCGAAAAGATCTTATACCGTTTCATCATCTCGTAGACCGCCCACTGCAGGGCACCCGCCGCCTTCTTCGGGTCGGTGACCACGGGGATCAGCAAATGGGGGATGCCGTTATAGGGCGCCAGCTCCACCATCTTGGGGTCGATCATAATGAAGCGGACTTCATCCGGCGTGGATTTATACAGCAGACTGATGATCAGCGAGTTGGTACACACCGATTTACCGGAACCGGTGGTGCCGGCGATCAGTGCGTGGGGCAGACGGGAGATGTCACCCACGATATGATTGCCGCCAATGTCCTTGCCGATGGCAAAGGCGGAACGGGAACCGTGGTCGATAAACGTGCGGGACTCCACCACGTCACGGATCCGCACAGGGGTCACAGCGCGGTTGGGTACCTCGATGCCCACCACGGAGATCTTATCGGGGATCGGAGCGATCCGCACGCCGCTGGTGCCTAACGCCAAGGCAATATCATCCGCCAGATTTGTCACCTTACTGAGCTTTACACCCTGATCGAGGGTGAACTCATACCGCGTCACACTGGGACCGTGTACCACCTCGCCGGCAGTGGCGTCCACGCCGAAAGAGCGGAGCGTATCCGCCAGACGGCGGGAGTTGTTCCGCAACTCCGTGCCCACCTCGGTATAGTTGCTGGTGGTGTTCGCGGTCAACAACGTGATGGGAGGATACTGATACGCCGTCTCCTGCGCCTGGGCGCCGCCCTCGATCTCACGCGTCACCTCTTCCGTGGCTTCCGTCACTTCCTCGTGGGTGAGTTCCTTCTCCTTGCGGCGGCGGGGCTTTTTCTCCTCCGCGATCTCCTCACGGGGCTGGATCTGGGAGGGATCCAGCACCTCCGCCGGTGTGCGCACGTCCGCGGAACGGCCGGTGAAGAAACTGCCGCCGCCGGCGCCTACCAGTGCGGACGCGACGCCGTCCGCCTTGCGGGGCGGCTCATCCAGCGGAATATCAATGGCGGGGCGGGCTTTGCGCGACGCGCCCGACGGCTTTTTCACGGCGCGGAAATCCGCGGGAAGCGGATCGTCGTCGTCCTCATGACGCATGGCGGCGCGCTCTTTCCAATCGGCGATCAGTTCCTCCGGTGTGATATGCAGTGCCGCCAGCAGCGCGCCGATCAGCGCCAGGGCGAGAATGACCCCGGTGATGGCTTTTCCAAACAGGGCGAACAGCCCCATAGAGACGGCGCCGGAAATTATGCCGCCGCTTTGCAGGGAACGGCCTGTAAACCAAAGATCCTTTACAGCGGAGGCGCCGCCTGCCAGCAGGTCGATCAGCGCGCCTGTCAAGGGGATCAGCGCCAGAACGGCACACGTCCGCAAAACTACGGGGCGACCTTTATGCAGCAGTAAAATTGCGCTCGCCGCCGCCAGTACCGGCGCCGCCAGATAGTATCCGTAGCCGAACAGGCCCTTGACTAAACCGGCAAAAAACGCCAGAAACAGCGCCTCGGTGTTAAAATAGCTCACCGCCACGCACAGTGTCAACAGCATGCACACCGCCGCGCCCAGGAACCGCGCGGTGGCGTCATACTGCTTTTTCGGCGGGGCGGAAGGCGTCTTCTTACGACTGCCGCCGGTTTTCTTTTTCGGCGAAGTGCGCTTCTTTTGTGTACTTGCCATGTTATCCCTCTCTTATGCGCCAGGCAGTACAGCCTGTAAAATCAGTGTAACGAGACCAACCGCCCAGCAGTAGTAGGCAAAGGCGCCAAACCGACCCTTTTCCGCAATCATCTTCAAAAGGCGGATGCACAGATAGCCCACCACGGCGGCGGTCAATACGCCTGCCAGATATATCGGGATCTGCCCCGCGTCGATCCCCGTTTCCAGCGCGTCCTTCAAGCTGAGGATGTTAGCGCCCAGCACCGCGGGGATTGACAGCAGGAAGGAAAATCGCACGGCAAAGCGGCGCTCAAAACCCGCAAAACAGCCGGCGGAAATGGTCATACCGGAACGGGAGATACCCGGAAGCGTGCCAAGCGCCTGACCCAGACCCACGATCAGTACGTCCGCCACCGTGGCGGTACGCTCGTTTTTGCGGCCCTTGCGGATAAGATCGCAGGCAAAGAGCAAAAAGCCTGTCACGATCAGCGCCGCGCCGATAAACGCCATACTGCCGGAGAGTGCCTGCACTTTCTTATGGATCGGAAGCACCAGAACAAGCGGCAACGTGCCCAGCACGATCAGCAGAATCATGCGCCGTGCCGGCGGCACGGGTTTAGGCGTCGTACCGTGGATGATATCTCCCACACCGAAGATCAGCTCACGCACCATGGCGACAATATCCTGCCAGTACGCTGCGAAAATCGCCAAAAGCGTACCGAGATGGAGCAACACGTCAAAAAACGGCGGGATCTCCGTATTCAAGCCCAGTAACTGCTGCGCGATCGCCAGATGGCCGGAGCTGGAGATCGGCAAAAACTCCGCTACACCTTGCACAAAGCCTAAAAGGATCGAAGTGAAAAAAGACATAGGCATTCTCCCGATATACTGCGTAAATTTGTATGACAGATACAAGCAGTATAGCATACTTATGAAAAAAATGCCACAGTTATTTCCCCATCAGCGGCAAAAAGGCGGACGCCGCGGGGCGTCCGTCTTTTCACTTTCGCTGTAAGGTTTCCAGTGCCGCGTGAGCCGCCGCCTGTTCCGCCTCTTTTTTGCTGTGACCGAAGCCGGTACCGACAGTCTCATCGTTGAGAAGCACGCGGAACGTGAACGTCTTGGCGTGATCCGGTCCGGAGGAATCCACCATCTCATAGCGCAGGATCTGACCTTGTTTGCGCTGTACCAGCTCCTGCAGGGCGGTCTTATAGTCCAGGCGCCGCTGTTCCACCGCCTGTTCGTGTTCCCGAACCAGCAGTACGCGGTGGATCAGCTCTCGCGCCGCATCCATGCCGCCGTCCAGATACACCGCGGCAAAAACCGACTCCACCGCATCCGCTAAAATAGACGGGCGCGTGCGGCCGCCGCCGTTCTCCTCGCCTTTGCCCAGCTTCAAATACGCGCCCAGACCCAGTTCCTGCGCCACTTCATGCAGGCTCTCCTCGCATACCAGCGCCGCGCGCAGACGGGTCAACTCGCCCTCCGGCGCGTCCTTGTGGCGGCGGAACAGAAACTCGCCCGACACCAGACCCAGCACCGCGTCGCCCAAAAATTCCAGACGCTCGTTGCTGTGGAATCCCGCGCCGCGATGCTCGTTGGCATACGAGCTGTGGATCATGGCGTTTTCCAGCAATTCCTTGCGGCGGAACGTGTAGCCCAGCCGCTCTTCCAAAGCTTTCATCGTTTGCCTCCTATGGGGTGATCGGAAAAAGCAAACCCCGCTTATCAAGCGGGGTCGCCTTTTTCTTTGACCGATCTTTTAAGCCAGCCGGCCGCTGATATAACGCACACAGTCACCAACGGTCTTGAGTGCCGTCAGATCGTCTTCAGCGATCTCGCCGACGTCAAACTCTTCTTCC
This sequence comes from Oscillospiraceae bacterium, assembly GCA_017458825.1. Classification (GTDB taxonomy): domain Bacteria; phylum Bacillota; class Clostridia; order Oscillospirales; family Oscillospiraceae; genus Vescimonas. Next base: position 13,144 of record JAFSZX010000011.1, on the reverse strand, counting down.
ATCGCCATTACCAGCTCTACCAGATCCACACTGTCGGCGCCCAGATCGTCCATGAAAGAGCTTTCCATGGTGATCTCCTCGTCATCCAGCGCAAACTGCTGGGCAATCAGCGTCTGCATCGTTTTGAAGATCTCCTCCGTCGTCATGAGGGTTTCCTCCTTTCGGGCTTGTATCTTGGAAAATAATACGGCAATTCAAATGTGCTGTCAATAGCTATTTTCCGATTTCTTCTTTTTCTATGCTCATCAGCGCTACGTTACGCTCAATATCCGCGATCAGACCGCTGCTTGCAACCGACACCGCCTGGGCAACGGCATTTTCAATCGCCTCGGCGTTGGACGCGCCGTGTGCCTTGATCACCGGCTTGGAGATCCCGATAAACGCCGTGCCGCCCACCTTATTGGGATCCATCATGGCGCGAAACGCTTTCAGACCCGGCATGACAGGCAGTGCCGCCAGCTTGGTCAGAAGATTCTTTCCGAAGATCTCCTTGAGGGCACTGCCGGCAAAAGAGCCCGTTCCCTCCATGGTCTTGAGCAGGATGTTGCCGGAAAAGCCGTCCGTCACGATCACGTCACACCCGCCCTTGACGGCTTCCTTCGCCTCAATATTGCCGATGAAGTGCAGGTGACCCTCCGCGTCCGCCTTGCGCAACAGCGCCAGCGTTTCTTTCTGCAGCGGCGTCCCCTTACTGTCCTCGGCGCCGATGTTCAAAAGACCCACCCGCGGCTGGGGCAGCTCCAGCACACGCCTGGCATAGTAGTTGCCCAGATACGCAAATTGCAGGAGGTATTCCGGCGTACACTCGGCGTTGGCGCCGCAGTCGATCAGCACCGCACGCCCCGTCGCGGTGGGGATCACCGGCGCCATAGCGGCGCGACGGATCCCCCGAACGCGTTTGACGATCAGCGTTGCGCCGGTGAGGAGCGCGCCGGTGGAGCCGGCGGAGACCATCGCATCGCCCTTGCCGTCATGCAGCATCTGGAGCGCCACGCCCATGGACGTGTCCTTTTTGCGGCGGAACACCGTGGCAGGATCGTCACACATATCCACCGTTTCCGTGGTGTTGACGATCTCCACGCCTTTTGGCACCGTACTCTCTCCGCACTGCTCCAGCGCACGCAGAATGGAAACCGCGTCGCCGGTAAGTACCAGATCTACCCCAAAACGCCGCTGTGCCGCCAGCGCGCCTTTTACGATCTCCAGCGGCGCCAGATCGCCGCCCATAGCGTCAAGTAAGATTTTCACCGTCCAGAACCTCCCCCCGCAACTGCTCCACGATCGCCAGCGACCGACGGGACAGCTCCGCGTTTTTGTTTCTCTTTCCTTTGACCCGATACCCCAGCGGCGGTATGATGCCGAAATTTACGTTCATGGGTTGGAAATCCCCCACACTGCCGCCGCTGACGTACAGCGCCAGCGCGCCGATGGCGGTTTCCTGAGGGAAATCAACCGGCGCCTTACCCTGAAGCCGCCGCGCCGTTTCCACGCCCACAAGAAAACCGCTGGCACAGGATTCCACGTATCCTTCCACACCGGTCATCTGCCCGGCAAAGGAGATCCGCCCGTCGCTTTTGAGGCGGTAATACCGATCCAGTAGACCCGGCGAGTGGAGATAGGTGTTGCGGTGCATCACGCCGTAGCGCAAAAACTCCGCCCCGCGCAGTGCCGGTATCATGGAAAACACACGCTTTTGCTCCGAAAAACGCAGGTGGGTCTGAAACCCCACCAGATTGTAAATACTGCCCTCCCGATTGTCCTTGCGGAGCTGTACCACCGCGTAGGGCTCACGACCGGTCTTGGGATCCGGCAAGCCTCTGGGTTTGAGGGGCCCGAACCGCAACGTATCCTCGCCGCGCCGCGCCATGACCTCCACCGGCATACAGCCTTCAAACACACCGCTATCCTCAAAGCCGTGTACTTCCGCCTCCTGCGCCGTGCAAAGCGCCTGCCGGAACGCCTTGTATTCCGCCTCATTCATGGGGCAGTTTACATAATCCGGCGTCCCCTTGCCGTAACGGCTGGCGAAATAGGCGCTGGACAGGTCAATGCTGGAAAAGCTCACCAGCGGCGCGGCGGCGTCGTAAAAATGGAGCGTATCGCCGCAACCGGAGAGCAGGGAGATCTGCTGTGCCAGCGCGTCGGAGGTCAACGGTCCGGAGGCGACCACCACTTCCCCATCGGGAAGCGCCGTTACCTCGCCTTCCACCACCGTCACGTTGGGGTGGGCGCGCAGGCGCTCCGTGACAAGACGGGCAAATTCGTGGCGATCCACCGCCAGCGCGCCGCCCGCTTCCACACGGGTCGCATCGGCACAGGAGAGGATCAAGCTGCCCAGACGGCGCAGTTCCTCCTTTAGCAGCCCCACCGCGTTTTCCAGTTGATCTGAACGCAGAGAGTTGGAACAGCAAAGCTCGGCAAAATAGGGGCTGGTATGGGCGGGGGTGGTTTTTTGCGGTTTCATCTCACAAAGGCGCACCGGAATCCCCCGCTGTGCCAACTGCCAGGCGCACTCACTGCCTGCCAGTCCCGCGCCGATCACCGTGACGCTGTTCATGCTTTTTTCGCCTTGCCGGAGGCGGATTTCCTGGCGCGTTTTCCTTCGCTCTCGTCCGCTTTCTTATAGTAGCCGCGCTTCTCTTCCGGCAGGAAGTTAGAACAGTCGGGATTGATACAGAAGGGGCGTTTAAAGCCGCGCCCCGCGCGTTTGAACATGGTATGACCGCATACGGGACAATCGTCCTTCACCGGCACGTCCCAGCTCATAAAATCGCAGGAGGCGCCGTTGCGGTTGTTGGAAAACTCACAGCAGTAATAGGCGTACTGTTTGCCGGTCTTTTTGCTTACGCCGGTGCGCTTCATCAGCCTGCCGCCGCACTTGGGACAACGACCCGGCATCTGCACCACCAGCGGCATGGTAAACGTGCAATCCGGAAAACCGGGGCACGCCAAAAACGGGCCGAAGCGCCCTTCTTTCTCCACCAGATTCCTGCCGCAGACCGGACAGATCTCTTCGCTGACGGCGGCGGGGATCTTCACATAGTCGCTCTTGCCCGCCTGCTCCAACCGGTCGGAAAAGCCGGCGTAGAATTCACGCAGTACGTCTTTCCACGGCGTTTTGCCCTCTTCCACGCTGTCCAGCAGTTCTTCCATGTGGGCGGTAAACTTCGTATCCGCCACGTCGGAGAAGTAGTCCTCCATCCAGCCGGTGACGGCGCGGCCCAAGCCGGTGACAAAGAGGTATTTCCCCTCTTTCTTCACGTAGCCGCGGTCTAAAATGGTGGAAACCGTAGGCGCGTAAGTGGAGGGCCGTCCGATCCCCTGCTCCTCCATGGCGCGGATCAGCGTGGCTTCCGTGTAGTGCGCCGGCGGCTGGGTGAAGTGCTGTTGCGCGTCAAAGTCCCGCAACGACAACGACTCGCCCTGTTCCAGAGGCGGGAGGGACAGTTCCTTTTCCTCTTTCTCCTCGTCGCGGCTCTCTTCGTATACGGCGGTATAGCCGGCAAATTTCAGCGTGCCGGCGCTGGCGCGGAATGAATGACGGCCTGCCGACACCTCCACGTTGACGCTGTCGTAGACGGCGTTTGCCATCTGGCTGGCGAGAAAACGGCTCCAGATCAAACGGTAGAGGCGATACTGCTCGGCGCTCAAGTCGTGGCGCACTTTCTCCGGCGTCAGGGCGACGTTGCTGGGGCGGATGGCCTCATGGGCGTCCTGCGCGCCGGCTTTCGCTTTGAAATGACGGAACGAGGCGGGGCAGTATGCCGCGCCGTACCGCTGGTTGATAAACGACCTGGCGGCGTTTTGCGCCTCGGCGGAGATCCGCAGGGAGTCGGTACGCATATAGGTGATCAGACCCACGGTACCTTCGCCGGTCACGTCCACGCCTTCGTAGAGCTGCTGTGCCACCGCCATAGTGCGGCGAGGCGTCATATTCAGCCGACGGGACGCCTCCTGCTGTAAGGTGGAGGTGGTAAAGGGCGGCGCCGGTGAACGGGTCTTATCCGCGCGCTTGACAGACTGGACGGTGAACGCAAGTCCGCGGAGCTCCTGCTCCAGCGCTTCCACCTCTTCCCGAGAGGCGGGCTCATGGCGCTTGCCGCCGGCACCGTAGTAATGGATGGCAAAGGCGGTGCCGTCCGCTTTTTCCACCTGCGCGTCCAGCGTCCAGTATTCCTCCGGGCAAAACGCGTCGATCTCACGGTCCCGATCGTCCACCATACGGGTAGCGACGCTCTGCACACGTCCGGCGCTCAAGCCGCGGCGGATCTTACGCCACATGATGGGCGAGATCTGGTATCCCACCACACGGTCCAGCAGACGGCGCGCCTGCTGCGCGTCCACCAGATTGCGGTCGATGGCGCGGGGCGCGGCAATACTGTCGCTGACCACTTTTTTGGTGATCTCATTGAACGTCACACGATGGGTCTTATCCTCATCCAGCCCCAGCAGGTGCTGTAAATGCCAGGAAATCGCCTCACCCTCACGGTCAGGGTCGGTGGCAAGATACACGTCACGGCTCTCATCCGCCGCCTTCTTGAGATCGCGGATGATCTCCTCCTTGCCCTTGATGGGACGGTAGTCCGGCTCAAAATCGTTCTCCAGATCGACGCCCATGGTGCTCTTGGGTAAGTCACGCAGATGCCCCATACACGCCTTGACCACGTACTCGTCACCCAGATATTTGCCGATGGTTTTTGCCTTGGCGGGCGACTCCACGATCACCAGATTCTTTTGTGTTTTCTTTGCCATACTCTTTACTCCTCCTCCGGCAGCTTGACCAGCCGCACAAAGTTACGCGGTCCGCTACTGCGGATCATTCCTTCGATCTCCAATACGGTAAGTGCCGACAGTACTTGATGCACCGGCAGTTCCGCCGCCTCCGCCACGTCGTCCGTCAGACGGGGACGGTCCGTTGCAAGACACGCCAGCACACGGCGCTCGTTCTCATGGAGCGATTGATAACGCGCCGCGTCCAAACGGGGAATATCACCGATCGGCGTCGCCTCGCCGGGTACCGCCTGCTCCGCGATATCCTGTACAGGCGCGGTTTTTCTTATGCGGAGCTTATGGGGAAACCGCGCTTCATATTCTTCCAATATATCCCATGCGCAACTGACAAGACCGGCGCCGCCGCGGATCAGTTGGTGACAGCCGAAGCTGTTGGGCGCGTGGATCGGCCCCGGGACGGCAAACACGTCCCTCCCCTGCTCCAGCGCCGTAGACGCGGTGATCAGCGCGCCGCTGTGCCGCGGCGCTTCCACCACCAGCGCGGCAAGACCCAGGCCGCTGATGATGCGGTTGCGCTGTGGAAAATGCCATCTGTCCGCCGCCGTGCCGGGCGGATACTCGGAAAGGATAACGCCTGTGGCGGCAATATCTTCGTAGAGCCGACGGTTCTCCGGCGGATAGACCACGTCCACGCCGCATCCCAGTACGGCGGCGGTGAACCCGCCGGCACGCAACGCGCCGCGATGCGCCGCCGCGTCGATCCCCTTGGCAAGACCCGACACCACCAGCGCGCCGGAGGCTGCCAACTGACACGCCAGATCCTCGGCGGCATGAAGTCCGTAGGGTGTGGCACTGCGAGTGCCTACCACCGCTACCGCCAGTTCCTCGTCAAAAAGCGGCAAGGAGCCTTTCCCGTAAAGGACAAGCGGTGGATCGAATATATTCTTAAGACGCACCGGATACGCGGCGTCGTCCATCGTCAGCACAAAGCTGTCGGTTCGACTGCACGATTCCAGCACCTGCTCGGTCCGGCGGAAGGAATGATCCGCTACGCAAGACGCCTGACGGCGATCCATCAGCACGGCGGTAATCTCGTCCATGTCAGCGTAATATACGTCCTCCGGCGTATGGAAATGTGCCAGAAGAAGCAGTTTACTCCGGTTGGTCAATCCCGACAGCGTTGTCAACCAGATCCAGTATTTCAAAGCTGCCACGGGTCTTATCACCCCTTTTTATCGATATGCCTCCCACAACAGTACGGCAGCCGCCGCCGCCGCGTTCAGGGATTCGCACCGTTCACTCATGGGAATCCGCACCGTTTTGTGGCATAGCGCCAGCACCGCGTCGCTCAAACCGCGGCCTTCCGAGCCGATAGCGATCAGGCTGCGCCCCAGCGCCACGCTCCGCACGTCCACCGTGTCCTGCCGCAGTGCCGCGCCGTAAAGCGGCAGTTCGCTTTGCCGAAGCCGCGACGCCAGCTCCTCTACCCCGCAGTTCCAGATCTGCCGGCGGAACACCGCGCCCATAGACGAGCGCACCGCCTTGGGGCTGTACGGGTCGGCACAACCGGACAGAAGCAACAGTCCGTCGCCGTCAAACGCGTCCAGCGTGCGAAGCACCGTGCCCACGTTACCGGGGTCCTGCACGCCGTCCAGCACCACATAGCGCCGGCCGGTCAGCACCTCCGGCAGAGGCGATACCTCGATCCGGCAGGTGAAGAGAACGCCCTGGGGTGTTTTCATAGGGGACGCATACGCCATCAGATCTTCCGGCACCGATACAAGACGGCAAGACTCCGGCAGCGGTGGCAAAACAATGCCGTCGGTATAGAGCACCGTTTCCAACGGCACGCGCCATCTACACGCCTCTTCCAACAGCTTGGGGCTGTCGCACACCATGCGGCCCTGTTCACGCCGAAAGGCGGCGGAGCCTGCCAGACGGCGTATCTCACCGATCAGCGGATTGGCGCGGCTGGTGATCCTCTCCGGCATGTTCACACCTCCCCACAATATACTGTTTGGCATTGTAGCGTATTTTTTTCCTTTTTGCAAGCATTTTATATTAAATATGTATCAATGACCGCAGTAAAGCCTTTCAGCTCTACTGCGGTCACGGTATTATCTATGGCTATTCCTGTTCCCAATTCTCCTGCACGGCGGTACCGCCCAGACCGAAATCCGCCTCCACGGAGCTGTTTTCACGGCGGAGCATGCTCTCCATTACGCGGATATCGCTGTCTACATCCATGGCGTCCAGACGGTACAGCTCATCCAGCTGGTGTTCAAAACCCGCCACAATGTTGTCCATGGTCTTTTCGATCTTCGCCTTTGCCTCGCTCAAATTGGCGCCGCTGACGCCCGCCTCCTCAAAATCGGCGTAGCTGTCCAGTAGTTTCTGGGTGGTAGGCAGGAAATAGTTGAAAAACGTGCTCGCCTTTTCCCGCTTGGCGGGGTTCTCCTCCACCGCCTTACAGATCCGTCCGGTCAGCTCCTCCAGACGGTCGATCTTTTGGGAGAGCACCGGATCGGCGATCCGGTCATTGGCGCGGCGAATGTTGCGGAGCATGCCGGAAAACCCCTCCTCCGCCTGCACCGGCGGCTTCGCCTTCTCCCGGGCGGCAAAATAATCCGCCGCCGCGCGCTGGGTGCGAAAGAGCATATCGTGGCTATTGTCCACATAGGCGCTGTCACCCCATAGACCTTTTTCCACCATGATCTCCAGATCCTGCTCCGCCTTGCGCTCGGATACCTCCGCCGCCGTCGCCAGAAAGTCGATCGGCACCGACTCCATCTTGCCTGCCGCCCTGAGATACTTTTCAAAACGCCGGGCGCGGCGCTTCATGCTCCACGTGCCTGCCAGCAAGCCGATTCCGCCGGCCAAAAAGCCCAGCGGATAGGAGAGCGTCTCCAGCGCCTCGCGCAACATATCCCCGGAATTGAGCACCTCGCCGATCCCCGTCAGAAGCGCCAACGCGCCCATAATGGTCAGCACAATTCCCACAATACGCATGGCTTTCGCGCCTTTTTCGCCGTATTGGGGCGTTTTTGTCACGTTTTTGACCGCTTCGGTGGCTTTACTCACCTGCGGCGCTTCCGACGCCTGCCGTTGACGCGCCGCCGCTTTCTTTCCGGAGGAACTGCCAAAGAGCTTTATCATCAGCAAAACCAGTCCTACCGGCCAGATCCCGAAAAGGAACAGCAGGGCGATCAAGACCCATGAGATGGAATCACCGCCGCCGGATTTGCGATTCGGATCGGGTGTTTGCATATTCCCGTTGTAATAGTGATACTCCACGGCTGTGCTCCTCCTTTCCCTACAAATACCGTTCCACGGTAATAAAAACGCGGTCCTTTTTCGTTTTGCCGCCTACACAGGAAAGACGGCATTTCCCAAGACCCCGTACGCTCAATACGTCTCCGGTCGCTACCTGCCTGTCCGGCTTGAGACACTCGCTTCCGTTCACCTGCACGCGACCGCGCGCCACCGCTTCCGCCGCCTTTCCACGCGATACGGAAAAACCCACCGACAGCACGCTGTCCAGCCGCAGTGACGCCACCGTATCACGCAGTTCTTTCGTCCGTTGAGGCGGCACCGACACCTCCTCCGGCGCAACGGCGCGCACCTGCAAGGCGACGCGCCCGGCGCTGTTCCATTCACGGAGCAGTGCCTCCGCCGCCGCGGCACATACGAATATATCCGCGCTTTTTTCTGCAACCAGTATATCCCCAATACTCCGGCGCGTCAATCCCATTCCCATTAAACTGCCCAGAACGTCCCGATGCGTCAGGGCGCCCGGCTCATAGAAAGAGGCACGCAGGCACACCACAGCGTCCCTGTCCGGCTCTGATTGCCATTCCGGCAGGAAATGCGCCTGCCGCCGCTCGGCGCCGTCGTACCCGCCGTAGAACACGGCGCTATCCTCCGGCGCGCCTAAACTCTGCAACAGGCGGCGAACCGACGATTGCTGTGCAAGGGAGAGAAACGCTGTGGTAACCGGCACGTTACGCCGACGGCAACGCTCATATTTATCCATCACACTGCCTAATAGCAACCGTTCCTCTTCATCGGAGGCGATCCGGTCCAACAGCAAACGCTTTTCCATCCCTACGCCCCCAGATTCTGCGTGCGGTACAGCTTCGCGTACACACCGCCCTGCGCCAGCAGCTCTTCATGGGTGCCGGACTCGGCGATCACACCGTCCTGCACCACCAGAATTCGTCCGGCGCGGCGAATGGTGCTCAACCGATGAGCAATGATCAGCGTGGTGCGACCTTCCGCCAGCTCGTCAAAGGCGTGCTGGATGCGGCTTTCCGTCACACTGTCCAGCGCGGAGGTCGCCTCATCCAAAATCAAGATGGGCGGATCTTTCAAAAAGATGCGGGCAATCGCCAGACGCTGTTTCTGCCCGCCGGAGAGCAATACGCCCCGCTCGCCTACATAGGTGTCAAACCCCTGGGGCATCGCCAGAATGTCCTCGTAGATCTCCGCCCGCTTCGCGGCGGCGGCGACCTCCTCATCGGTGGCGTCAGGGCGGCCGTAGCGGATGTTCTCACGCACCGTGTCGGCAAAAAGGAACACGTCCTGCTGGACGATACCGATACTGCGGCGCAGGGAATCCTGCCGGAACCGGCGCACGTCTACGCCGTCAATACGTATGGAGCCGGCGCTTACGTCGTAAAACCGGGGCAGGAGCTGGCAGAGCGTACTCTTGCCGCCGCCGCTGGGTCCCACGATGGCAACGGTTTCGCCCGGCGACACCGTGATCGACACGTCGTGCAGTACTTCCAGCGCGCCGTCATAGGTAAAGGAGACGTGATCTACCTCCACCTTGCCCGCCACGTCTTTCAGCTCACGCGCGTCCGGCGCGTCCTGAATGGCGGGCTCCGTATCCATGAGCTCGGCAAAACGGTGCAATCCGGCAAAGCCGTTGGAAAAGAGCTCCGCGAAGTTTGAGAGCTTCCGCACGGGATTGACGAAAGCGGTGACGTACAGGGTAAAGGTGATGAGGTCGATATAATTCATGCGGCCTTGCATGATGAGCCAGCCGCCCACGGCGATCACCGCCACCGAGAGGATGTTGATAAAAAACTCCATGCTGGCGAAAAACAGACCCATCTCCCTGTGGAAACCGCGCTTGGCGGTTTTGAACACCTCGTTCGCCTCATCAAAGGATCGCTGCTGACATGCCTCGTTGGCAAAGGCTTTGGTGGTGCGGACGCCGCTTAAGCTGGACTCGATCTGGGCGTTGATAACGCCGATCTTCGCCTTGGCGGTAACGGAGGCGCGGCTCATTTGCCGCCGACGGTACATCACCACCACCAGCAGTATCGGAATCATACACGCTACCACCAGCGCCAGTTCCCAACGGATCGTGAACATGACGATCAGCGCGCCGATGATGGTAACCGTTGAAATGAGCACGTCCTCCGGTCCGTGGTGCGCCAGCTCCGTTACCTCAAAAAGATCTGTGGTCAGACGGCTCATCAACTGTCCGGTACGGTTTCGGTCATAGAAATCAAAGCCCAGCGTCTGCATATGGGAGAACAGATCGCGCCGGATATCCGCCTCTACGCGGATCCCGAAAACGTGACCCCAGTAGCCTACCACAAAATAGAGAAACGCCCGCAGTAAAAAGCCCAGCACCACTGCCCCCATCGCCGCAAAAAACAGCGCGTATGCCTGATCGGGGAGCCACGTGTACATCGCCTGACGTGAGATCAGCGGAAACGCCAGATCGATCAGCGCGATCAAAAAGGCACAGGTAATGTCCAGCAGGAAAAGACCTCTGTGCTTTGCAAAATAGGACAGAAATCTGCCCAGCAACGGTTGTTTTTTTGTTCCAGCGTGTTCCATATTGCCTCCCTGCCGCTCAGTGATACAAATTCGCCACGATTATACCACACACTCACTCCCCCGCGCAACTGCCTGCGCGCAGAAAAAAAGGCGACCGCTATGCCAAGCGATCGCCTTTTGATCATTTATATCATACGGTATCAGTAAAGGGGTCCCCAGGTCTCTGTCTGCGTTCCGGGCTGCGCGGCGACGCCGTAATGATAGATGGCGCACACCAGCTTCCGAAGCGCCGCATCCGTGTTATTTGCCAGCGCCGTGGCAATATAGTCGTTCACACCGACGGAAAACTGGATGGCAGTTCCGGTCACGCTTACGTCAAACCCCTTCGTCAGCTCGGCGGGCATCACGGAGATATCCACCGCGTAATAGCCCTCTCCCGCCGGCTGGATGGTATACGCCTTGTCCGCGCCGCCGATCTTGACCTCTACCGCCGGCTGGAACGGCGCGGCGAAATAGAGCCGCAGTTTCAGCGTATCCTTTGCCAGCAGGCTCTTTCCGTAGAAAGAGATGTCGCCGTCGGCAAGGGTGGCGCCGGGCGTCAGATAGGTCGCCGCCACTTCGGTCACGTTCGTTACGGACACGTTCTCGCCGCCCAGGAAATAGTATCGTGCCGCCGCGCCGTAAGTGCGGACCGCCCGCGCCAGCTTGCTGGTTTCAGAGGCAAAAGACGTGCTTGCGATCAGGGCGGTAAGGTACTGGTCGCCGGAATACTTGTACTTGGCGACGATCTCACCGTTCCCCAGGCACAGTATCGCCGTCACCGTGTCGCCCAGCTCCTTGGCGCTCAAGGGGCAGGTAAAGCGGTAGTCGCCGGCATAGTCGCCGCTTGTCAAAAGCTGAGGCTCATCTTCCGCCGTTTTCCGGTTGCCCCAGATGAAGCTCATCTGCGCCCCTTCGGACGGCAGGGTGCCAAAGTCCACGTAGAAATGCAAGCCGATCCCGTCGGAAAGCGTCATAGCCGCCGCCTTCAGCACAGGCCGCGCAGGGACCTCATAATCCGTATCGGAGAGCGAAAGCTCCTCGGCGGTATAGAGGAGATACATACCGTCATCATAGTGATACGTAACGGTATACTGATCCAAGCAGGTGAACACGTACGTGCCGTCTTCCTCCAGCGTCGCGTACCCCTTCAGGAACAGCTCATCGTCCGCGCCTGCCATCCCTTCGTCGCAGTTGGTCACGTCTACCAGATAGTTGGCGCCATCGTCCATCGTTACGATGTTCCACATGTGTCCGCCGCCGTTTGACTCGCCGGATACGGTATAACAGCGTACGGCGTCACTGGTGAAATCGGTCAGATCGCACAGGTACTGGAACGCTTTGGCATACCCTTCGCACACTACGTCGGTATCGTCGTCATTGTCAAATACCCAGATCGGCTGCCACGGATTTCCGTAAGGCATACTGCCTTCAACGGCGGCGACACTGTTATACTTCACCATCGCGCACAGGGCGGCGCGGTACGCCTCTAATTTCTCATAATCCGAGCGGTTGACGTTCGCGTCCACGATCTCCTGCGGTGTGGCGCGAACCGCCCATGCCGCGACGGTCTTGGTAAAGTCGGTCTCATAGGTATCGGAGGCATATTCCTCCGCTACCGGCAAACAGAGCACCAGCGCCTCGTCCTCATCCAGACACGCCATCCAGCCGTTGCCCTCGTCATACGCGCTGATGCCGAAATAGACCTCGACTGCCCCGCTTTTATCGTACCAGTACATCTCAAACGGGTGAGACGCCATCAGCGTCTGCACAATGGCGGAAAAGTCAAACGTCACCAGTTGGATCATGGCGTTTACGGCATCTTCCGTCACCATATCGTCTTCCACCACGGCGTTCACGCCCAGTTCCTCCGCCGAATAACCGGCCTGATCCATCGGGACGGCGGACGATGGCAAAATGAACTCCGTACTGGTCTGCACACCGGCGGCAACATCCATGATCTGCGCCTCCAGCGCCTGATAGATCGACAGTTCCCTGCCGGTAAGCCGGTTGATGGTATTGCCCTGCGCTACCGCCGGGATCAGACTTGCCAGCATGACCAGGCACACCAGCGCGGCCGCTATGCGTTTTTTCATTCCGTGATACCTCCGTTTTTTGCTCCTGATCCTGTAACGATCCGATCCGTTAGATACCGATCTGTTTCCTTTACAGTATACCACACCTGTAAAGTGTCTGTCAATTTTCCGAAAAAAATCTGACACTTTCTGCCGCGATCCGGCAGCGTTTTTCATTGTGCAACGATCCGGCGTTTCCACGGATAAACGCAAAATGAAACGGCAGTGCCGCCGCAATGGCGACACTGCCGTTTCAGCTTGTCAAAAAAGCCTCGCTTACTTTCGCGCCGCGCACGGCGCGAAGATATTAAATTGTCATTTGCCGCGGCGTGTACGTGGCAAATGACACCGATCAGACTACGAAGTGTGCGAATTGTGCGCCACTGGCGCACCATGAGTGCGCGCAGTAGGCTGCAACCCTTTTGTCAAAAAACGGCTTTGCCGTTTTTTGACAGTCTCAAACGGCAGTGCCGCCGCAATGGCGACACTGCCGTTTTTTCCAATCA
>JAFSZX010000010.1 GCA_017458825.1 Oscillospiraceae bacterium | reverse complement strand
GCAGACCCGGCAGTCAGCGTGCCGGAATAGACGCGGAAAAAGCCCAGACGACCCACGTAGGGGTCGGTCATGATCTTGAACGCCAACGCGGCAAAAGGCTCCTCGTCAGAGGAATGACGCGCCTCCTCCTTGTCCGTCTTGGGATTGATTCCCGTGATGGCGGGCACGTCGGTGGGGGCGGGCATATAGTCCACGATGGCGTCCAGCAGCTTCTGCACGCCCTTGTTGCGGTAAGAAGAGCCGCACACCACCGGCACCATCTCCACGGCCACAGTGGCCTGACGGATGGCGGCGCGGATCTTGTCGGTGGGGATCTCCTTGCCCTCCAGATACAGCTCCATGATCTCGTCGTCGAACATGGACACCGCGTCCAGCAGCTTTTCCCGGTACTCGTTGGCCAGATCCACCATGTCCTCGGGGATCGGCTCCACGCGCATATCCTCGCCCAGTTTATCGTAATAAACGTCGGCGTTCATCTCCACCAGATCGATGATCCCCTTGAAGGTATCCTCTTTCCCGATGGGGAGCTGGATGGGCACGGCGTTGGCCTTGAGCCGGTCAGCCACCATGTCCAGCACGTGGAAAAAGTCCGCGCCGGTGATATCCATCTTGTTGACGTAGATCATGCGGGGCACGTGATAGTGGTCGGCCTGACGCCACACCGTTTCCGACTGAGGCTCCACGCCGCCCTTGGCGCACATGACGGTCACGCTGCCGTCCAGCACGCGCAGAGAACGCTCCACCTCCACAGTGAAGTCCACGTGACCGGGGGTGTCGATGATGTTGATCCGCGTCTGGGGGAACTGCTCCTTGGAGCCCTTCCAATAGCAGGTGGTGGCGGCGGAAGTAATGGTGATCCCGCGCTCCTGTTCCTGCTCCATCCAGTCCATGGTGGCAGTGCCCTCATGGGTCTCGCCGATCGTGTAGTTGACGCCCGTGTAGTAGAGAATACGCTCGGTCGTGGTGGTCTTGCCTGCATCAATGTGGGCCATGATGCCGATATTTCTTGTATTTTCCAGTGTAACCTTTCTCGGCATACCGTTCTCCTTCTACTCTGCTTGCTTACGCCGCGAAGCTTACCAACGGAAGTGGGCGAACGCCTTGTTGGATTCCGCCATCTTGTGGGTATCTTCGCGTTTCTTTACCGCCGCGCCGGTGTTGTTGGCGGCGTCCATGATCTCGCCTGCCAGACGCTCCGCCATGGTGCGCTCACCGCGAGCACGGGCATAGGCGGTCAGCCAGCGCAGACCCAGGGTCTGACGACGGGCGGGACGGACTTCCATAGGAACCTGATAGGTGGCGCCGCCGACACGGCGGGCTTTGACTTCCAGGCTGGGCATGATATTCTCCATCGCCTGGGAGAACACTTCCAGAGGCTCGTTGCCGGTCTTTTCCTTGATCTGATCAAAGGCACCGTACACGACCTTCTGCGCCACACCCTTCTTCCCATCCAGCATAATGCTGTTGACCAGCTTGGTCACCAGCACGGAGCCGTACATGGGATCGGGCAAAATTTCTCTTTTGGGAACGTTACCTCTTCTGGGCACTTTGCTTCCCTCCTTCATAAAAATATGATTTCATCGGTACTCAACAGACCGCCCGGTCTGTTGTTCGGCCTGCCAAAGAGGTATGTATATCACCTATTCGGCAAAGCGCTTTTTTAATTTGCTGGATTATTTGCTCTTGGGACGCTTGGCACCGTATTTGGAACGGCCCTGCATGCGGCCCTGAACGCCCTGGGTATCCAGCGTACCGCGGATGATGTGGTAACGAACGCCGGGCAGGTCCTTGACACGGCCGCCGCGGATCATGACCACGGAGTGCTCCTGCAGGGAATGTCCTACGCCGGGGATGTACGCGGTCACTTCATAACCGTTCGTCAACCGGACACGGGCGATCTTGCGCAGTGCGGAGTTCGGCTTCTTGGGGGTCGCCGTTCTCACCGCCGTGCAGACACCGCGCTTCTGAGGAGAGGAAAGATCCGTTTCCTTGTTCTTCAGCGTGTTGAGGCCCTTCTGCATCGCGGGGGAGTTGGACTTGTAGGTAGCCGCCTTCCGCCCTTGCTTGACCAGCTGATTAAAAGTAGGCATGCGAATAGACTCCTTTCTTGTAATTTTTCGGGATCGCTCCCTTTATTTTCCACGGAATAACAAATTTTATTCCGGAAAAACCGTCACTGCGCACGGACAATGCCGCGACTTCCGCCGCGGCACAGGCTGTCCCTTCTTGCCGTTGGCATGGCAAAACTCGCGGAACACGCCACGCAGAATGAGATTATATCATAGCTCACCATGCCAGTCAAGAAAAAAATATTGTTTTTTTCGCCCCGCCGCCGGTCAAAGCCTCACGTACTGTCCGGCGGCATAACCGCGCTGTCCGTTATATTCCACGGCGTACCAGTCGCCCCACTGTCCGCACACCGTCAGCGCCGCGCCGTTGGGCATACGCGCCAGCACCGCCGAGGACGTGGAGGGCGCCGCGCGGAGATTCAGCGCGCCGCCGGAGGTGGTCACCGTGCCGTTTTGGTTCATGCACACATCCACAAACGGGATGCCGAAGTATTCCGTCAGCGCCTGCACCAGCGCTTTGGCGATGGACACCACGTGGCTTTCGATCCACAGCGCGTCCGCCATGTTGTCGTGGTAACCGATCTCCACCAGCACCGCCGGCATACGGGGTTGGCGCACCTCGCCCAGCGCCGTGGTAGAGCGCGTGAGCGCCAGATCCGGCAGAGGATAGATCTGACGGAGCGATCGGATGATCAGCTCCGCGCCGCGCTGTCCGTTGACGGAACCGGGATAGTAAAAGGCGATGATGCCACGGGCGGACCCTGCGTCCGCGCCGCTGCCGGAGGCATTGGAGTGGAGCGCCAGATAGAAATCGGGGTTGTCCCGGTTTCCCTGCCGGATGGATTCCGCCGCAGTCATGCCGGGGGAATTGCGGGTATATCGGATGCCGCTGGCGCGCAGATACGGCTCCATGGCGTCGGCGATCTGGTTCATCCAGTACTCCTCACTGCCGCTGCCGGTGATATAGGGGTTATACTCCTGGGTGGACGGGCTTAAATATACACTGGGCACAAAAATAGCTCCTTTCCGCTTTTCGTTCTGCTCCAGTGTATGGCGCTTCGCTTCGCGGCGTGACGGGCAGAACGGTGCCCATAATAAACAGGCTGACGGAAGCCGTCAGCCTGCTCTTAACAGGAACCGTTACGCCAAAAAACCGTTGAGGATCGTTTCCTCCGCCTCCTCCGGCGTTAAGCCCAGCGTTTCCAGCTTCAAAAGCTGGTCGCCGGCGATCTTGCCGATGGCGGCCTCGTGGACGAGCTGCGCGTCGGTACAGTTGGCGGAGATGGCAGGGATCGACTGCACCTTCGACTCTCCCATGATGATGGAATCGCACTGAACGTGTCCGAAACAGGCGCTGTTGCCTACCATTTTGGGATAAAACACCTGGCGCGACCGATCCTGCGCCACGGAGCGGGAGATCACCCTGCCCCGTGCGCCGGCGCCGTTGAGCTGGATCTCCATCTCACTTTCCGCCGTCTGATCCCCGTGGGTCAACAATCGCTCCGTGACCACCACTTCACTGCCGGCCTCGCAGACAAAACACGTTTCCCTGCGGGTGGAGTCGATACCGCGGATCTGGACCGTGTCCATCTGCATAACGGAACCCTCGCCCAGATAGACCACGGTCTTGGGATTCATCACGTTTTTGCCGGTCTGCTCCGGCGCGTTCTCGCCGTAGTGCTTCTCGGAATAATGCACCCGACTGTTCTTTCCGATATAAAAGGTATGGACGCCGTCATGACGGCTCTCGTCACAGCCGGCGTTGTGGATGCCGCAGCCCGCCACGATCTCCACGTCGCAGTCGTCGCCCACGTAAAAATCGTTATACACCATCTCCGAAAGCCCCGTCTTGCTGATGATGACGGGGATATAGCACTTCTCGCCCCGGGTGCCGTTTTGGATCCGGATATCGATCCCTGGCTTGTCCTCCTTGCCGGTGATGGCGATATGCTCCGTAGACTGCCGCGCCTCACAGCCGCTGTCCTTGCGGATATTCAGTGCCCCTGCCGGTTTGCCGGTGAGATCGGCGATCTTCTCCAGCAGCTTCGCGTCAATTTCCGTGATCATTCCGACCGCTCCTTTCTGCCGATAACGGGGCAGGCGCCCGTGGTATTGGCTAAAATCAGTGGGAAGATCTCTTCCGTACTGCCACGGTTGGTAATGCTGCCGCCCGATACCACCACGATCTCGTCCGCCAGACGGATGATCCGTTCCTGATGGGAGATGATGATCATGGTATGCTCTTTGCGGCGGTGGAGCTGTTCAAAGGTCTCCGTGAGCCGCGCAAACGACCACAGGTCGATGCCCGCCTCCGGCTCGTCAAAGATCATCAGCGAACTGCCCCGCGCCAGTACGGTGGCGATCTCAATGCGCTTGACCTCCCCGCCGGAAAGAGAGGTGTCCACTTCCCGGTCCAGATAGTCGTTGGCGCAAAGGCCCACCTGCGTAAGATAGGCGCAGCAGCGGTCTTTGGTCAGCTTCTCGCCGCCGGACGCCAACTGCAGCAGCGTTTGCACCGTGATACCTTTGAAACGTGGCGGCTGTTGGAACCCGTAGCTGATGCCCCGTCGTGCACGTTCCGTGATGTCCAGCTCCGTAACGTCCTCGCCGTGATAGAGTACCTGCCCCTCTGTGGGGCGGACAAGACCCATGATGATCTTCGCCAGCGTCGTCTTGCCGCCGCCGTTGGGTCCGGTGAAGACCACCAGCTCACGGTCGGGAATCGTCAGGTCGATATGTTTCAATATTTCCAGCTCGCCATCCGGTGTGCCGACGCGATAGGAGATGTTTTTCAGTTCCAGCATGAGATCACTCCTCATAAAACTCTCTCGACAAGTCGGTATGATACCAGAAACAGCAGCAAAAAGCAAGTGCCGCGACGCCGCACCTTTTCACGCCGCGGCGCATACAATGGAAAAAAAGGAGGCGATCGTATGACCGAACGACCGATGATGGATGACCGCCGTGCCGAAGAGGTATGGCGCCGCGTCGCGCCGGAACTGAATCCTTACCCGGAAGCACGGCGCAAGAACGAGGGGCATCGCCCGCCGGATCCGCCGTTCATGCGCCCCAAACCGCCGGAGGACGGACAGGGAACGCACCTCACCCGGGAGATCACCGAGCCGGAGGCGCTATCGCACGCCATTGCCGCCGAGCAGGCGCAACAGCGTGAACTGCGGCGTCTGTCCCGCCGTGTGCCTGCCGCTGACCGCGCCGCGCTGGAGCGTTTGGCGGCGCAGACCGGGCACTGTGTCCGGCGGTTGATGAGCGTATGCTGTATCCTCAACGACGGGCCCTGCCGCCGCGTCGCGCCGCCCCATCCGGAGCCGCCCCGCGGAACGGTGGTGTCGCAGTTGGGGCAGCAGTATCGCCGGATGCTCCGTGCCGCCGATCAGTACGGGCGCTGGGCGCAGTCGGCGGGCGATCCTGTGCTTAAAGAGGCGCTGGAGGAGCTGTCCGACGTAAAGCGCCGCCACGCCCGCGCTATCCTCCATCTGCTGGAGGATATCCTCTGACAGCTTATCCCGTACGTCGCCCGTTTAGACAGAAAAACCCTCCGGCGTAAGCGCCGGAGGGTTTTATGCCGTCGTTTATTCCATGGAGATAATATAGTAGTATACCGGCTGACCGCCCGGGAGAAGCGACAGCTCACAGTCAGGACAGGCATTGCTGAAAACCGCGGCGGCATCTTCCGCTTCCTCCCGACTGACGCCCTCGCCGTAAAACATGGTGAGGAACTCCGCGCCTTTTTCCGCCGCCAACTGCGCCAGGCGCTCCAAAAGACCGTTCAACTGCCGGTCGGTACCCAGCAGTTTGCCGTCCAACAGCGCCAGATAGTCGCCCTCGTTGATGGCAAAGCCGTCAAAGTCCGAGTTGCGGGCGGCATAGGTGATCTGGGCGGTAGTCACGTTTCCGGCGGCGTCGGTCATGGTTTGGGCAAGAACGGCGGCGTCCGGCTCGTCGGGATCCACGCTCATCATAGCGGCGATCCCCTGTGGCACCGTGGCGGTGGGGATCACCACGATCTCCTTGTCCGTCAGGCCCACGCACTGCTGTGCCGCCATAATGATATTCTTATTGTTCGGCAGGATGAACACCACCTCGCTGGGCGTCTGCTCCACCTCCCGCAGGATCGACTCGGTAGAGGGGTTCATGGTCTGTCCGCCGGACACGATACGGTCCACGCCCAGATCACGAAACGCCTCCGCCAGACCGTCGCCCGCGCAGACCGCCAAAAAGCCGTACCGCTTCTCCGGCGTCGCGGGCGCGGACGATTCCAGTGCCTCGTCTGTCAGCTCGTCGGCGCTGATAGGCTTGCGCCCTGCCGCCATGTCCTCCGCCTGGATCCGCATATTCTCGATCTTGGCGACCTCCAGCGTGCCGTATTTCTGGGATTCCGTCAGCGCCGCGCCGGGATTGTCGGTATGTACGTGGACTTTGAATGCCTCCTCATCCTCACTGATGATGAGGGAATCTCCGATACTGTCCAGATACATCCGCAGAGGCTCCAGCGAGCGGGGCTCCGTTTTCCGCACGATATATACCGTGTCAAAGGTAAAGGTAATGTCCTCATCGCCTAAGGCGGCAAAATCCGCCTTGTCGCCCACTTCCTCCGCTGTTTCAGGGATCTCCTCGCCCTGCAGACTGCGGAGCATACCCTCTAAAATAATGAGGTATCCCTTGCCGCCGGCGTCTACCACGCCCGCTTTTTTCAGCACCGGATTCATATTCGTGGTCTCCGAAAGCGTTACATAGCCGGTTTTGATCGCCTCGGAAAGGACGTACGCCGCGTCGCTGTCCTCCTGCGCCGCTTCCAGCGCGCGCTTTGCCGCCAGACGCGATACCGTCAGCACCGTGCCTTCCGCCGGCTTCATCACGGCGCTGTACGCCGTCGCCACGCCCTCATCCAGTGCCTGTGCCAGACGGACGCCGTCCGCCTCCGCGAGGCCTTTGAAGGACTTGGACATACCGCGGAACAGCAGTGACAGAATAACGCCGGAGTTGCCGCGGGCGCCGCGCAGCAGCGCCGAAGCTGTGATCTTTGCCGCCTGCTCCAGTGAAGCGGGCTCCGCCCTGCGCAGTTCGGCGGCGGCGGTTTGGATGGTAAGGCTCATATTCGTGCCGGTATCCCCGTCCGGCACGGGAAAAACGTTCAGGTCGTTGATCGCCTGTTTTTGTGCTGTGATGCAGGCGGCGCCGAAAAGCACCATTTGCTTGAACGCGCCGCCGGTGATTCTATCTGACATCGCTTCCATCTCCTTCGGCGTATTCAGGCCTGCGGCACGGTGATGGAGTCCACGCACACGTTCACGTCGCGCACCTCCACGCCGGTATTCTTACTGACCATATACTTGACCTCGCCCATGATGGAACGGCACACGGCGGTGATATTCACGCCGTTTTCCACAATGATGTGCAGTTCGATGGACACGGTACCTTCCTGATTATACGTCACCTTCACGCCCTTGCTCATAGCTTCCGGACGCAGCAGGTGCACCAGACCGTCCTTCATACTGCGGTACGCCATACCTTTGACGCCGAAGCAGTTGGTGGCGGCAGCACCGGTGATGGTGGTAAACACGGCGTTGCTGATGCTGATCTCGCCCCGTGCTGTCTGAACCTTGATCATACGATGAAACTTCCTTTCTTCGAGGATGTGATTCATAAACGGATTCAATCTATTATATACCATTTTTCACCGGATAACAAGTCTAAAAATCCCTTCAAAGTCAAATGACCGATCTTTCCCCTCCGGCGCATGAAAAAACCTTCCGCCGAAACGGTTTTGTCTCGACGGAAGGTGTTGTCCCATTAGTCCAGCAACGGCGCGGTCACTTTGGGGAAATCCAGATAGGAGTCGATGGTGATGTAGGGAAAATCCGACTGATATACCGACTCATCGTTGCCGCCCAGACCGTAATCGTCGCCGATATAGACCACGTTCTCATGGGAAAGTCCGTGTTCACGGCAGTAGAGATCCAGCGCGTAATACTTGTTGTAGGGCTTGGGCGCCATATCGAAGGACGACGATCCACCTACGAACACGCAGTAATCCGGAAACGCGGCGCACACCTCATCATAGATGGCGCGGCGACGGCTCCGATCCGGGTCAAACGCCAGCTTATCCGCCTGCTGTGCTTTGGTACCCAGCACCGGAAAGGTGATGCAGCCCGAGGGGTGATACTCCACGTTGTCACCGGCAAACGCCGTAAAGCCGTATTTTTGCCGCAACGCCGTCACCGCGCGGTCTACCGCGTCGCGGTCACAAGGGGCGCTCTCGTCGCGCACCAGCTCCATTTCGCCCGTTTCGGCGTTGTAGTGACCGTACTGCATCCCGTAGTTGCCGATCACGTCGATGGGATAGCCGCCCAACTGCCGGTGGATGCGCATGACCTGTCCGGCGCCCACCATCAACAGCGTATATTTCCGGCGCAGGCGATCCAGCACGGCGCGCTGTTCGTCGCTCAACGGCGTTTTATGCTGGGTCAGCGTACCGTCCAGATCCATCGCCACCACTTTGATCTTATCGTACATCTTTCTCGCCTCCAAAGAAATCATAGTTCAGCCACAGCACTGTGTAGCGGTCCTTCAGATCCTTGGCGTAAAGCACCGCGTCGGCAATATGCGCCGCGCCGTACCGGGCGTAAAACGCGTCCATCTCCAACCCCACCAGTGCCAGCATATCGCGTATCTCCTCCGGCGCGGGCATTTCCGATAAAATGGCGCGGATCTCCTGCTCCTTGGCGCGGAAGATCTCCAGCCGGTCGGCGGCATAGTTGCCCACCTTATCCTGCAGGGCAAGGCACCCCGACGCGCTGGAGCCGTAAATGCGGCCGATCTCCGCCTCCAGCTCCGGTCGGGAAAGACGATAGATCTTCTCCGGCAGGGGATGGCACAAGATCTTCCGGCGCAGGCGCGCTGTGACTACCGTGGAATACGCCACGTCGATCCCGTGGGGGAAATAGGGTGTTCCGGCAAGGATACCGGTGATCTCAAAGAAATGGGACAGATGGTGTTCACTGCCGGAGGCGGGACGGGAAGAGCCCGCAAAGCTCATCATAATACCCACGATCACCAGTGCTTCCATCAGCGCGCCTACCGCCGCCTCGTCCCTGCGGACGATGCCCTCCGCCAGCGACAGCACACGCCGCACCTGCTCCATGGTCAGATCGTAGATAAACGGGCACAGGTACTCGCCGTTGACGCAGTGGCTCAGCTTCCAGTCGTTGAGGGCGGAAAACTTACCGATGATGTCGCCGTAACCGGCCTGCAGCATATCCATCGGCGCCGCCGCCAGCACCGCCGGATCCGCTACGATCGCAAGGGGCATGTGGCAGGCGTAGGTCACCTTCATACCGCCGGTGATCATAGCCGCGCCGTCAGAGGCGTAGCCATCCATGGACGGGGCGGTGGCAACCACCAGATACGGCACACCGCCGAAATGGGACACGTATTTGCAAAGATCCTGGATCACACCGGCGCCGATCCCCACGATCAGATCCGCCCCGGGCAGCTCCTTTTCCACCGCGGCGATCGCCGCCTCATCCGGCACCAGCAACGTGTCGCCGGGGAAGATCACCTTGCGGACGGTCTTCCCGGCCAGCGCCCGCACCGTATCCTCGCCGGCGGCGGCGTAGGTGTTCTCATCCGCCACCACCAGAACAGTGCCGCTGTCACGGCAGATCTCCGCCAGACGTCCGGCGGCGCCGCGCTCAATATACACGTATTTGATTTGACAGGTATGGGTGCGCCCGCAGGTACACGATACGCCTTGTAAAAGTTGCGCGATCTCCATAGCTACAATGCCCCTTTCCGTTGTTTCTTTTTTCAGTATAGTTTTTCCGCCGGAATAATGCAACAGTTGTCAAAAAACTGCAAGAAAAACGGCGAGTTACCCATCATTTTCTGAGCAAACCGTCAAAACCGTGCAAAATTGGTCCCGCCGCGGCTGAAAAACGCCGCGTACCGCCTTTGGCGGTACGCGGCACGGCCGTATCGTCGTCAGAATCGGATCTCCTCCAGCACGCCCAGATCCCAGCACAGGCGGGACAGGACATACTTATCCCGAATATCCTTGGTACAGCGGAACGTCATGGGCACCAGCGCGCTGTCGATGCCGATACTCTCCGCTCGTTTGGGAGCGCCCACCGCATCCAGAATCGCCTCGATCTCCGCGGCGGAGGGCAGTTCCTCACCGATCACCTTGCAGATCTCGTCCCACCGGTCGATGATCCGCTCCAGCCGCTCCTTGTGGAGGGTGGGATCGTACTTGCGCTCCTTTGCCTCCATGGCGATCATCGCCTCGGCGCCGCCGCCTACGAAGGAA
Source organism: Oscillospiraceae bacterium (assembly GCA_017458825.1). Lineage (GTDB taxonomy): Bacteria > Bacillota > Clostridia > Oscillospirales > Oscillospiraceae > Vescimonas. Next base: position 3,751 of record JAFSZX010000010.1, on the reverse strand, counting down.
CGGAGCTGACGCTTCCAGTCCTCATAGTCAAACGCCGCGGCATAGGCAAGCGCCTTCTCCCGATCCGGCTTCATGGCTTTCACCTGCTCATACGCACGGGCGCACAGCAGTGTGCCGATGCCGCACTGGATGCCGTGGAGATCGGCAGGCGTGCCGAACTGCAAGGCGCGCATATCCCAGACGTGGGAGATATAATGCTCGGCGCCGGAAGCGGGACGGGACACGCCGGCGTATGCCATTGCCACGCCGCCGATCACCAGTCCTTCAAACACGGCGGCGACCGCCTCATCCTCCCGTCGCATCAAGCCGGCGCCGTGTGCCACGCATTTAGAAAGCGCCTTGCGGATCATGTCCGCGATCACGGGGCAGTAGTATTCGCCGGTGATGATATGGCCGATACGCCACTCGCAAATGCTGACGTATTTTGCCAGCATATCCCCCAAGCCTGCCTGCAGCATCCGGTCCGGCGCGGTCTTCAAGATCTCCGTGTCACCGATCAGCACGTGGGGCGCGCGGGTGGTCAAAGACGCCTTCAGGCCGTCCCGCTCCATGGAGGAGGTGGCGGCGGCATACGCGTCACAAGACGGCGCGGTGGCGACTACGATATGGGGGTGACCGGTAAGCGCCGAGAGGATCTTTCCAATGTCGCACAGTACGCCGGAACCCACGGTCACAATGGCGTTACATCCGTAATCATAATGCTCTACGGCGGAGCCTACGTATTCCTCCGACGGCTTGGGGCTCTCGCGGAACGCAAAGGAAACCGCCGTCAAACCGGCGTCGCGGATCAGTGCGCAAACCCGCTCGCCCGCCACCCGATCCGTGTTGTGATCGGACAGAACGAATACGCGTCTTGCGCCGTACCGCGCCAGCACCTCCGGCAGGCGGGATACCACACCTTTACCGATCAGTACGTCCTCCACCGTGGCGGTATGGGTATGACCGCAGGTACACGTAAAGCTGGGGCGCAAAACAAAATCAGACATAGTTCTTTCCTCTTTTTCAATAAAGTGGAGCTGTGAAAAATGCGCCGCGCATACGGGGATCCCCCTTTGCACGGCGCATTTTTACGCATATTGGCTGTGCTACCGCGTCTTTACAGCGCGTTGGTGATGATACGGGGCGCGGACGGCTCTTCCTCCGGCTCCTCCGCCTCGGGAACCAGCTCCTCGGCAAAGTGCCGATAGGCGTTCAGTCCGGCGCCGGCGGGGATCAGCTTGCCGATGATGACGTTCTCCTTCAAGCCGACCAGGTGATCCACCTTGCCCTTGATCGCCGCCTCGGTAAGGACCTTCGTCGTCTCCTGGAAGGACGCGGCGGAGAGGAAGGAATCCGTAGCCAGAGACGCCTTGGTGATACCCATGAGAAGCTGGGTAAAGGTCGCCTCCTGCAAGGGCTCGCCGTTTTCATTGGTCTCGCCGGCGGCGTTGCGGCGGCGGATCTTCTCGTTCTCGTCCTCCACCTCCAGCACGTCTGCCATAGCGCCGGAGAGCAAGCCGGTGTCGCCCGCCTCTTCCACGCGCACCTTGCGCATCATCTGGCGCACGATGACTTCGATATGCTTGTCGTTGATATCCACGCCCTGCTGACGGTACACCTTCAACACCTCTTGGATGAGGTAGTTATGCACCGCGCTGGCGCCGCGGATCCGCAGCACGTCATGGGGATTGAGTGCGCCGTCCTGCAGCTGACAGCCCTTTTCGATCTCCTCGCCGTCGTGGACCAAAAGACCGGTGTGAGGCACCGCGTAGGTACGGGTGTCGCCATCGTCCGCCGTAACCACGATGTTCAGGAGGCTGCCCTTGGCGGCGTCCTCAAAGCGCACCTTGCCGCCGATCTCGGAGATGGTCGCCATCTTCTTGGGACGGCGCGCTTCAAACAGCTCCTCCACGCGGGGCAGACCCTGAGTAATGTCGCCGCCGGCAACGCCGCCGGTGTGGAAGGTACGCATGGTCAACTGGGTACCGGGCTCACCGATGGACTGGGCGGCGATGATACCCACCGCCTCACCGGGCCCTACCGGCTTACTGGTCGCCAGGTTCATACCGTAGCACTTGGCGCAGATACCGCTGTGCGCCTTACAGGTCAGCACGGTGCGGATCTCCACCTCGTGGATGTCGAACTTCTCCAGAAGCGCCGCGTCCTTGTCCTCCATCATGTGATCCTTGGAAATGAGGATCTCGTCGGTGCCGGGCTTGAGGATATCCCGCACCGGGAAGCGACCGCGGATACGCTCGGAGAACTTCTCGATCATCTGACCGCCTTCGCTGATTTCAGATACCACGATGCCGTTATCGGCGCCGCAGTCGTCCTCACGGATGATCACGTCCTGACACACGTCCACCATGCGGCGGGTCAGATAACCGGAGTCCGCGGTACGCAGAGCGGTATCCGCCAAGCCCTTACGGGCGCCGCGGGAGGAGGTGAAGTATTCCAGAACGGACAGACCTTCCCGGAAGTTCGCCTTAATGGGGATCTCAATGGTCTTACCGGCGGTGTTCGCCATCAAGCCGCGCATACCGGTCAGCTGGCGGATCTGCTTCATGGAGCCACGGGCGCCGGAATCCGCCATCATGAAGATCGGGTTGTACTTGTTCATATTGGCGGTAAGGGCGTCGGTCACGTCGTTGGTGGTCTTTTCCCATTCCCGTACCACCAGCTTATAGCGCTCCTCGTTGGTGATGAAGCCCATGTTGTATTCTTCTTCGATCTCCACCACTCGCTGTTCCGTCTGACGGATCAGCTCGTACTTCTTCTCCGGCACCGTCATATCCGCGATGGAAATGGTGATGGATCCGCGGGTCGAATACTGATAGCCGGTCGCCTTGATGCTGTCCAGCACCTCGGCGGCGATGGTGAAACCGTACTGCTTGATGGTGCGGTCCACGATCTTGCCAAGCAGCTTCTTGCCGCAGGTCTCGGTGATCTCATAATCGAAGAACTGCTCTGTGGGCATGCCGTCCTCGCCCACGCGGCGAACGAAGCCCAGATCCTGCGGAATGTTGCGGTTAAAGATGATCCTGCCGGCGGTGGCACGCACCACATGGGACATCTGCTCGCCGTTCCACTCCTTCTTCACCCGCACCAGCACCGGCTGGTGGATGCCGATGACGTGCTCATCATACGCCATGAGCACCTCGTCCTCGTCCCGATATACGTTCAGGCGGACGTTGGCTTTTTCCTCATCGGTCAGCTCATCGAAGCTCTTGCCCGCCAGCGCGAAGTCCACGCCCTCCGGCCAGAACTCGTCGTTGGTCATCTGGCTGACGCCGTTTTCAAAACGCTCGAAAGTCAGATAGTAAGAGCCAAGCACCATATCCTGCGTCGGCACCGTGACAGGACCGCCGTCCTGCGGGCGGAGCAGGTTATTGGCAGAGAGCATCAACAGCCGCGCTTCCGCCTGCGCCTCGGCAGACAGGGGCACGTGGATCGCCATCTGGTCGCCGTCGAAGTCGGCGTTGAAGGCGGTACAGTTGAGGGGATGCAGTTTCAGCGCGCGGCCTTCCACCAGCACCGGCTCAAACGCCTGGATACCCAGACGGTGCAGCGTGGGGGCGCGGTTGAGCATAACGGGATGATCCTTGATGATCTCGTCCAGCGCGTCCCATACCTCGGTGCGACCCTTGTCCACCATCTTCTTGGCGGACTTGATGTTGTTGGCACTGCCGTCCTCCACCAGTTTTTTCATGATAAACGGGCGGAACAGCTCCACCGCCATTTCCTTGGGCACACCGCACTGATAGATCTTCAG
>JAFSZX010000009.1 GCA_017458825.1 Oscillospiraceae bacterium | reverse complement strand
TTCAACACCGCCATAAAGGCCTCCGTAGGTACCTGCACCGTACCGAGATTCCGCATCTTCTTCTTGCCCTCTTTCTGCTTCTCCAGCAGTTTCTTCTTGCGAGTGATGTCGCCGCCATAGCACTTGGCGAGCACGTCTTTGCGCATGGCTTTTACGGTTTCCCGGGCGATGATCCGCCCGCCGATGGCAGCCTGGATGGGCACCTCGAAGAGCTGGCGGGGGATGTTGTCCTTCAGCTTTTCGCACAGGCGTCGGGCACGGGGATACGCCTTGTCCTTGTGGGCGATAAAGCTCAACGCGTCCACACCGTCGCCGTTTAGGAGAAGATCTACCTTCACCAGCTCGCTGGCACGGTAGCCGGACAGCTCATAGTCCAGCGAGGCGTAGCCCTTCGTGTTGGCTTTGAGCGTGTCGAAAAAGTCGTAGATGATCTCGTTGAGGGGCATCTGGTAGTGCAGTTCCACCAGTCGGGTATCCAGATACTGCATATCCTTGAACTCACCCCGGCGATCCTGGCACATGGGCATAATGTTGCCCACATAATCCTGCGGCGTGATGATAGACACCTTCACGTAGGGTTCCTCCGCACGCTCAATGGTGCCGGGATCGGGATAGTTGTGGGGATTATCCACACGCACCAGCGTGCCGTCCGTTTTATACACGTGGTAAATCACGCTGGGCAGCGTGGTGACAAGATCCAGATTGAACTCCCGCTCCAGACGTTCCTGAATGATCTCCATGTGGAGCATCCCCAAAAAGCCGCAGCGGAAACCGAACCCCAGCGCCACGGAGGATTCCGGCTCAAAGGTCAGCGAAGCGTCGTTCAGCTGCAATTTTTCCAGCGCGTCACGCAGGTCGGGATACTTGCTGCCGTCCTCGGTGTAGATGCCGCAGTAGACCATGGACTGGGCGCCCCGATAGCCCGGCAACGGTTCGGCGGCGGGTCGCTCCGCGCCGGTGATGGTGTCGCCCACCCGGGTATCCTTCACGTTTTTGATGCTGGCGGTAAAGTAGCCCACCTCGCCGGCTTGCAGCGCCTCGGTCGGCTCGTTGCCCAGCGGCTTGAGATAGCCGCACTCCAGCACCGTGTATTCCGCGCCGCTTGCCATCAGACGCACCGGCATTCCCCGCCGGATCGTGCCGTCCATTATGCGGAAATACACCACCACGCCCACGTAGGGGTCGTACTGGCTGTCAAACACCAGCGCCCGAAGCGGCGCGTCGGGATCGCCGGAGGGCGCCGGCACGTTTTGCACGATGTCCTCCAGCACGGCGTCGATATTCAGCCCCAACTTGGCGGAGATCTCCGGCGCGTCCAGCGCCGGCAGTCCGATGATGTCCTCCACCTCCTGCTTGGCGCGGACAGGGTCGGCGGCAGGCAGGTCGATCTTATTGAACACCGGCAGGATCTCCAGGTCATGTTCCATGGCGAGATACGTGTTTGCCAGCGTCTGCGCTTCCACGCCCTGTGTGGCGTCCACCACCAGCACCGCGCCTTCACACGCCGCCAGCGAGCGGCTCACCTCATAGTTGAAGTCCACGTGACCGGGGGTGTCGATCAGATTCAGTGCGTACGTTTCCCCGTCGGCGGCGGTGTAAAAGAGGTGTACGGCTCTGGATTTGATGGTGATGCCTCGTTCCCGTTCCAGATCCATATTGTCCAGAAGCTGATTTTCCATATCCCGTTCCGCCACGGCGTTGCACTTTTCCAGCAGGCGGTCCGCCAGCGTGGACTTACCGTGGTCGATATGGGCGATGATAGAGAAATTGCGGATTTTAGAAGGATCAAACATAGCAGTACCTCACGGATTCTTACAGCAATTTTTTGGCGCGCTCGTCCACATTGTGGAACACCTGCGCGGCGCTCTGTCCCAGCCCGGGATAGTCGGCGGTGAGCGTCTGGCTGGACAGAGCGGGGAACGCGTCCGACGCACAGCCGTCCAGCGCCTGCAAATACCGCGTCCGCGCCAGGGACGCATCCGCGTCCACCAGCCCGGCGGCAAAATCCGCGCCGTTGACGCTGAAATATTCCTCGCTGACGCCGGCGCGCTGATAGAGGTGCCGCATCAACTGATAGAGCGCGTCGCACAAGTATTCTCCGGCGGCGGAGATCGCGGCGCGGCTTCCCAGCTTTGCCAGAAGGTCAAACAGCACGTTGGCGGTATTTACCACCAGCTTTTTTTGCAGTGTGGCAAGGATACTGCCCTTAAGCGACCCCTTTTCCGCCGAGGAATCATATACGTCGTCCGCGCCGATGATGGCGCCGTCCCGACTCATGGTGCGGCCCAGCAGATAGTCCGCCGATACGCGGTAATAGTCGCAGACCTTTACCACAAACGACAGTCCCGGTTCCCGAACGCCGTTTTCATAATGGCTCAAAAGCGCCTGGCTGATGCCCAGCGCCGCCGCCGTTTTCCGTTGAGACGCGCCGCGCTCCTGCCGCAGAAGGCTCAAAGTGCGGGAAAAATCCGTTGCCATGGCAAGCTCTCCTTTTGCTCGTTTCTCTTTCACTATACAGTCAGTAGATTATAACCCGATTTATACATATTGTAAAGGTTTTATTTGCGGCGGCCCCTTAATACGGCAGGAAAAAAGTTTTACTTGACATGGAAAAAAGTTCTGCCATAATATAAGGCAAGGAAACTTGCGCTTTCCCTGCGCGTGGGCAAGAATGTGAACGTGCCGCGGAGCGGCGCGGTACGGGAGGAATACAAATGGAAAAGAAACGCTATACGCCGGCGGAGATCCGGAAGGCACCCTTTGTCGGATCTGACGTGATCCGCACTTCGCCTGTGGCGAATCCCTTGGACGACGAAACGCCGATTCAGGGGAATTGACAGGCAGGATTGGGTATTAGCAAGCAAATCACCCCGCGGAGCAGTTATCCGCGGGGTGGTTTTTTCTGCCGGGCGCCGATCCGGCGGTACCGGCGTCAAAAACGGGCGCAGGCGAGAAAAAACAATTTGGAAGTTTTACTTGAATTTATCCGCCGGCTGGGTTATAATAGCTACGTTCTTTCGCCGGTGTGATGGAATTGGTAGACGTGACGGACTCAAAATCCGTTGGACTAATCCTCCGTGTGGGTTCGAGTCCCACCACCGGCACCAAAGCCGCGGGCGTCTTTTGAAGACGTCCGTGGCTTTTTTCTGCCGCAACTGCGGGTTGCTTGTGATTGCGCCGGCGGCGTGATACAATAACCCCACAGCAGACGGGAGGAGGGTTCTTTGTGAATATCGGAGCTGTGTTGCGTGAGTTGCGCGTGAAAAAGGGGCTGTCTCAGGAGGAGCTGGCTGAAAAAGTGTTTGTGACGCGGCAGGCGGTATCGCGCTGGGAAACCGGCGAAACAGTGCCGGGCACCGATACGCTGAAACATCTCTCGGCATTTTTCCACGTGTCTATCAACACCCTGCTGGGTCAACCGCGGCAGATCTGCCAGTGCTGCGGCATGCCGCTGGGCGACGGGGATTTCGGCACAAACCGTGACGGATCGATTAACGGCGAGTATTGTAAATGGTGCTATGCCGACGGCACATATCTCTATAACAACATGGACGACCTGATGGACGTATGCGTAAAGAATATGGTGAGCGAAACGGCTTCCGAACAACAGGTGCGTGCCTATTTAAAGGAATTGTTACCCACGCTGAACTACTGGAAGCATCACGCCGATATGAGCGACAGCGGCAAATTTGAAGCGTTCAAGGCGCAGTTGGCGGCGGAGATCAACGCCCTTTGCGTGCCCGGGATGCCCCGGGTGGACAAGCTTTACGCGCTGGCGGGGAAACAGGTGAACCTGGCATACCCGCTGCCCGGCGGTCAGACGGCGACGTTCCTTGACGATGAAGCGGTCTATCTGGGGACGCAGCTGGCGGCGGACACCGGCGAGCGATGTTTCGGCGTTCTTGCCAACACGGAGTTTATTCTGCTTTGCACCTACAAGGAAAACGGCGCCGAGCCGGAATTGCTCCTATATAAAAAACGGTAAAAAAGGGGAGGTGAACCGCAGTTCACCTCCCTTGTTCATAGGCAGAGCACATCAGAACAGCTCCACACAGGACTCCCGCTCCGCGCCGACGGAAACGTACTTGACGGGGCAGCCCACCGCCTTTTCGATATAGCGCACGTAGTCCAGCGCCGCCTTCGGCAGATCTTCCGCCTTGCGGCAGCGGCTGATATCGCAGGCGAAGCCCGGCAGATATTCATAGACCGGCTTTGCCGCGTTCAACTCGTCGATGCTGGCAGGGAAGCTCTCCACGCGGCGGCCGTTGATCTCATACGCCACGCAGACGGGGATCTCCTTCAAATAGCTCAACACGTCCAGCTTCGTCAGCGCCAGATACGTGCAGCCCTGCATCTGGGCGCCGTAACGGGACGCCACCACGTCAAAACCGCCCACACGCCGGGGCCGGCCGGTCGCCGCGCCGTATTCGCCGCCGGCTTCCCGAAGCTCGTCGCCCTCCGCGCCGAACAGCTCGCAGGTGAACGGACCCTCGCCCACACAGCTGGAATACGCCTTCATAATGCCGATGCTCTCATCCAGCCGCGCAAAGGGAACGCCTGCGCCGATGGGGGCGTACGCCGCCAGCGTGGTAGAAGCGGAAGTATAGGGATAGATCCCGAAATCGATGTCCCGCAACGCGCCGAGCTGTGCCTCGAAGATCACGGATTTTCCCGCGTCTATGGCGTCTTTGAGATACACGGTGGTATCGGTGATGTAGGGCAGGAACGGCTTTCCGTACGTTTCCAGCCACGCCATCATGTCGTCCAGCAGGATCGCCGCGTGACCGTAACCCTTTTCCACCACCAGATTTTTCCACTCCAGCAGACCCTCCAGCCGCTCCCGCAGACTGTCCCAATGGAGCAGATCGCCCAGCCGGAGCGTCTTTTTCATATACTTATCGGCGTATACCGGCGAGATGCCCCGGCGGGTAGAGCCAAACTTCTTATCGCCCAGCCGGTCTTCTTCCAGACCGTCCAGCAGCTTATGATAGGGCATGCAGATCGTGGCGCGGTCACTCAAAATGAGGTGTCCGGGTTTGATGTCGATACCCGCCTGCCGCAGTCGTTCCGTTTCGCCGTATAGATGCTCCAGATCGATCACGATGCCGGGACCGAGCACGTTGGCGGTTTCCGGGCGCAAAATGCCGGAGGGCAGAAGATTCATCACGAACTTGCCCCGGTCATTGACCACGGTGTGACCGGCGTTGTTGCCGCCCTGATAACGCACCACCACGTCATAACGGGCACTGAGCAGGTCTACCATGCGCCCTTTGCCCTCATCGCCCCAGTTGGTTCCCACGATCGCTGTCAACATAATGAAATCCCCCTTATATCTCTATCGCCGCCGCCTGTGCAAGACCGTCTTTGTTTTCGTCCAAAAGCGGCTCGACCTCTTCTTCTAAAAACGCGCGGCACTGCTGACGCGCAAGACCGGTAAACGACTCCGGATCCAGCAGGGCTTCCAGCTCCCGTTTCTCCAGACCGAACGCCGGATCCGCCAGGATCCGCGCCAGGAGGTCGTTTTCCCGTCCGTGATCTTTGACCTGCGCCGCCGCGTCCATGGCGTGCCGCCGGATCTGCTCATGGAGCGTCTGCCGGTCGCCGCCCTTGCGGCGGACGCAGTACATCAAGATATTCTCCGTTGCCATAAAGGGCAGTTCCTCCTGCAAATGGCGGCGGCATACCGCCTCATGCACGGTCATACCCTGCGCCACGTTGTGGTAAAGGTTCAGCACCGCGTCCACCGCCAAAAACGCCTCCGGCAGAGTGATGCGGCGGTTGGCGGAATCGTCCAGTGTCCGTTCCAGCCATTGGCTGGCGGCGGTCACGGCGGTATTTTGCACGGTGCAGATCACGTATCGGCTCAACGAGGCGATCCGCTCACAGCGCATGGGGTTTCGCTTATACGCCATGGCGGACGAGCCGATCTGTCCCGCCTCAAACGGCTCGTCGATCTCCTTGAGATGGCATAAAAGCCGCACGTCGCCGGCAAATTTTGAGGCGCTCTGGGCGATACCGCTGAGCACCTGCAACACGGCGAAGTCCGTTTTGCGGGTATACGTCTGTCCGCTGACGCTTTGACAGCGTTCAAACCCCAGCCGCTCGGCGATCATCCGCTCCAAGCGCGCCACTTTCTCCGCGTCGCCGTCAAACAGCTCCAGAAAGCTGGCGCCGGTGCCGGTGGCGCCTTTACACCCCAGCAGACGGAGCTGATCGAGCTGGAAATCCAGCTGGCGCAGATCAAACAGCAGGTCATTCAGCCACAGGCAGGCGCGTTTTCCCACGGTGGTGGGTTGCGCCGCTTGAAAATGGGTATATGCCAGCGTCGGCACGTCCTCGTGCGCCGCGGCGAACCGCGCCAGCGCCGCCATAACGGACAGCAGCCGTTGCCGCACCAGACGCAGAGCGTCCCGCAGGTTGAGGATATCTGTGTTGTCCCCCACGTAACAGGAGGTGGCGCCCAGATGGATGATGGGCCGCGCCGTGGGACAGCAATCGCCGAAAGTCAGCACGTGCGCCATCACGTCGTGGCGCACTTTGCGTTCATAGCCGGCGGCTTTTTCGTAGTCTATATCCGTCAGATGCCGGCGCATTTCGTCCAACTGCCCGTCGGAAATGTCGATCCCCAGCGCCTGTTCGCTCTCCGCCAGCAACAGCCACAGTTTGCGCCAGGTGGAGAATTTCCGGTCGTCGGAGAAAATATGCCGCATTTCCCGACTGGCGTATCGGGCGCACAGGGGGCTCTCATAGGAATCCCGCACGGCGAACCACTCCTTCCCAAAAGGAGCGGCAAAGGCGCATAGGCGCTCTCTGCCGCTTTGTACAGGTGCCATTATACCTGCCCGCCAAACCCTTGTCAACAAACCGCGCCATATAAATTTGCGATGGTTGCCATTATTAAAACGGTGTGGTTGAAATCCCGTCCATCCTTTGGTATAATGCAATGTAAAGTTTCAAAGCGCGAAAGGCGGTGACAACAAGATGTATCTGGATGCCCTCAAGCAGATCCAATCGCTTGAGCGATCGCTGTCGGAGGAAAAGGCCGCCGCCCGCGTGAAGGCACAGGCGGCGGAGGAGGATGCCCGCGCCCGCGGTCTGGCACTGTTGGAGGAAACGCGCCGTGCCGTTCGCGCCTCGGACGAGGAGGCGGCAAAGGAACAGGAAGAGCGTGCCGCGGCAGTGCGTCAGGAGATATTGCATCAGGCGCAAAAAGACTGTGAGGCGTTGCGCCGTGAAGCGTCGGAGCGCATGGAACAGGCGGCGGCGCTGATCGTGGGAAAGGTGGTGGAGCGCTGAATGGCAATCGTGCAAATGAAGCGCTTGACACTGCTGGCGCCGGAGGGCGATACCGAGAATCTTCTGCACCGGCTCCAACGGCTGGGCTGCGTGCAGTTGAGTGAGCCGTCGCCCGAGGAAGAGCAGGAGATTTTGTCCCTTCGGGAGGACGATACCGCCGCCTTGCGCGCCCAACTCCACCAACTTCGTTCGGCGCAGGAGATCCTGTCCCGATATCCCCGGCGCGGCGGCGGCTTGCTGTCGCCCCGCCCGGCAGTGACGGAGGAAGCCTTTTTGGATCGCGGCACGCTGCCGTCCGATCTTCAAACGGCACAAGAGGTGATGGAGCGCAACGCGGAGCTTCACGCGCTGTACGCCCGGCGATCCCGCCTGCAGGCACAGCGCGCCGCGCTGTTGCCGTGGCAAGGGCTGGATATTCCGCTGGACGTGGCACAAACGGAAACGGTGGACGTTGTGACCGGCACCGTGCCGGGTCCCGTGGATCCGGACGCGTTGGCAGGCGCCTTGGCGGACGCGGTGCCGGAGACGGCGCTGTGGGAATTGAGCCGGAGCGCCGAACAGCACTGTCTGTTGCTGTTGAGCTGTAAGGCGGTCACGCCGGCGGCGCTGGAGCTGTTGCGGGCGTACGGATTCTCCACCGCTCAAATGCCGGCGGATGAAGGCACGGTGGCGCAGGCGCTTGATAAAACGGAGGAGTCGCTGGCGCAGACGGAGTCCCGCATCCGGGAGGAGGACGAGGCGCTGCGGCGTCTTTCAGAACGCATGGAGGCGCTTCGTCTGGCGGAGGACAAACTCGCGTCGGATCTTTCCCGGCAGGAGAATCTCCGCCGTATGATGACCGACGGGACCGTGTCCTGCCTGCGGGGCTGGATCCCTGCGGCAAAGACCGGCGCGCTGGACGCGCTTTTGTGCCGGACGGATTGCGCGTGGGAATACGCCGATCCTTCGGAGGATGAGATTCCCGACGTGCCGGTTCAGCTCAAGGGCAACGTTTTTACCCGCTCCATGAACTGTATCACCGAGCAATACTCTCTGCCTGCCTATAACGGCGTGGACCCCAATCCGGTGATGGCGCCGTTTTTCATCTTGTTTTTCGGCATGATGATGGCGGACATGGCGTACGGACTGCTGATGATCGTCGGCTCACTGCTGGTTCTGAAAAAGAAACGCCCTGCCGACCCCAGTTTTATGGAGATGATCTTCTGGTGCGGCATCAGTACCGTGGTATTCGGGGCGCTTACCGGCGGTTTTTTGGGCGATTTCATCCCCCAACTGTGCCGCCTTGCGGATCCGGCCAGCACCTTTGCTCTGCCGGCGCTGTTCACGCCCCTGGGCGATACCATGACCATTATGATCGGCTCACTGGCGCTGGGTGCGGTGCAGATCTTTACCGGTATGGCGGTGAGCGTGGTCAAGAAGATTCGGGACGGGCAGTTTGCCGATGCACTGTGGGATGAGATCACCTGGTGGGTGATCCTGACCGGCTTGGTACTGATGATTCTGGGCATAGGAACGGTAAGCGGCGTGCCGGCGGTATTGGTGTTAGGCGGTGTGATGCTGGTATACGGCTCCACCCGAAACGCCAAGGGCTTCGGCAAAGTCGGCGCGCTGATCTCCGCGGTCTATAACGGCGCCACCGGCTTTTTCAGCGACATTCTCTCCTACGTGCGTTTGATGGCGCTGATGCTCTCCGGCTCGGTGATCGCGCAGGTGTTCAACACGCTGGGCGCCACCTTCGGCAGTATTCCGGTGTTTATCGTGATCGCCCTCGTGGGCAACGCCTTGAATCTGGCGCTGAACCTGCTGGGCTGTTACGTTCACGATATGCGCCTGCAATTTCTGGAATTTTTCGGCCGCTTCTATCGTGACGGCGGCAAAGCGTATCTACCCCTGCACTTACAGGCAAAACATGTGGAAATCATAAAGGAGGATCATTGACATGGCAGCATTTTTTGAATCGTTCGGCGGATTGGGACTGGCGTTTTTAGGCGCGGCACTGGCGGTAGGCCTGTGCTGTATCGGCTCGGCACGGGGTACCGGCATGGTGGGTGAAGCCGCCGCCGGACTGACCAGCGACGATCCGGAGAAATCCACCAAGTGCCTCATTTTGCAGGTGCTTCCCGGCACCCAGGGTCTTTACGGCATGGTGGCGTGGTTCTTTGTGTTACTGCAGTTAGGCATTTTCGGCGGCGCCGGCGTACAGACGCTTACCGTCACCCAGGGTTTGACGGTGTTTGTCTCCTGCCTGCCCATCGCGTTGGGCGGCTGGCTCAGCGCCGTATTCCAGGGTCGTGTGGCGGCGGCGGCGGTGAACATTGTCGCCAAGCATCCGGAAGCGTCCACCAAGGGCATCATCTTCTGCGGTATCGTGGAGTTTTACGCCATTTTGTCGTTGCTTGCCACCATCTTGCTGTTGATGAACTCCCTGTAAGGAGGGTGTCATGAACGGACTTGATAAGATCCATCAGCGCATCGAGCAGGACGCCCGCGCCGAGATCGCGGCGATGCTGTCCGAGGCGGGCAAACGCGCCGAGATTGCCGCGGCAGGCTATGCCGATCGGGCGGCGCAGATGACCGCCGACGCGGCGGAGCGGCGCCGTCTTGCCGATGAAACGAACGCGGAGCGAGCCAAAAGCGGCGCGGAGATGGAAGCGCGCCAGCTTGTGCTGGGCGAAAAACAGCGCTGTATCGACGAGGCGTTTTCCCTTGCGCTGGAGCAGTTGCGCACCATGCCGCCGGCGGAATACGCATCGCTTTTAGGCGCCTTGGCACGGCACAACGGCAGAGGCGACGAGGAATTGATCCTCTCTCCGGCCGATCGCGCCGCGCTGGGCGAGGCGGTGTTGACCGCCGCCAATTGTGAAGGCGCCCGATTTACCCTCTCCTCCCAGACGCGCGAGCTGGGCGGCGGTGTGGTACTGCGGCAGGGCCCCGTGGAGATCGACTGCTCCTTCCCCACACAGCTCGGCGCACTGCGCCGGACGTGTGCCGGTGAAGTGGCGCGGATTCTCTTCGCTTGAGAGGGGGCGTCCCTTTGGCAAAAAAAATCAAAGATACAGACTATCTCTTTCTCTCCGCCCGTCTTCGCTCTCTGGAGCGGCACGGACTGGATCGGGCGCATATTGAGCGGATGCTCTCCGCCCCCTCGGCGGAGGCGTGCGTTCAGGTGCTCTCGGAGCTGGGCTATCCCGCCTTTGACGGAAACGATGAGGACGCGCTTCACGCTGTGCTGGCACAGCGTCGGGCGGACGCCTTTGCCGATCTGGCGCGGTATATGCCCCAAGCCGCGATTTTGGACGTATTCCGCATGAAATACGACTACCACAATTTGAAGGCATTCATCAAACACCCCGACGGCGCTTCGGCGCTTACCATAGACGCCGGCCGCATCCCGTCCCGTGAGCTTGCGGCGCGGTATCAGCGCACCGGCGGCTGGGACTTCCTGCCGCCGCCGATGGCGAACGCGGCGAAGGAGAGCGCGCAGGTGTTGGCGGAGACGGGTGACGCCCAGCGCAGTGACTTTGTGCTGGATCGCGCCTACTTTGCCGAAATGCTGGCGCTGGCGCAAAAGAGCGGATGCGATTATTTGCTCGCCTGTGTCCGTGTGCAGATCGACGCCGCCAACCTCCGTTCGGTGGTGCGCACCCGCCGCATGGGTCGCTCCGGCGCGTTTTTACAGCAGGTGCTCTTTGACGGCGGCAACGTCTCGCCGTCGCAGATATTAGCCAATATCACCGCCGGCGTCGCCTCGCTGTACCGCGCCACGCCGTTGCGCCTGGCGGCGGAAACGGGTGAGGCGGTACTCACCGGCTCCGCGCCGCTGTGGGAACTGGAAAAGCGTTGCGACGAAGCGGTTTTGCAAACCGCCGCCCGTTCCCGCAGTGTGCCGTTCGGCGTAGAGGTGGCGGTGGGGTATCTCTCGGCGCTGGAAAACGAGCTGGCGACGGTCCGCATCATCTTTTCCGGACACAAGGCGGGTCTGTCGGCGGATACCATTCGGGAAAGGCTGCGTGATGACCATGTATAAAATTGCCGTCATCGGTGAGCGTGAGAGCGTATTGGGCTTTCGCGCGCTGGGGCTGGACGTCCGATTTGCCGCCGACGGCGAGCAGGCGCGGCAAACGCTGCACCGTCTGGCACAGGAGGACTACGCCGTCATCTATCTTACCGAATCCTTCAGTGCCGCCTGCGAGGCGGAGATCGCCAAGTATAAGGACGTGGCGGTTCCCGCCATCATCCTGATCCCCGGCAGGGGCGGTTCGCTGGGCGTGGCGGAAGCGGCACTGCAGTCGGCGGTAGAACGCGCCGTGGGCGCGGATATTTCATAAGAAGCGAGGAACGAGACAAATGGGTAAGATCATCAAAGTATCCGGCCCTCTGGTGGTGGCGGAAGGCATGGCGGACGCCAATATGGCGGACGTGGTGCGTGTCGGACCCCACCGCCTGATCGGCGAGATCTTGAATATGACCGGCGATCTGGCGTCCATTCAGGTCTATGAGGAGACCTCCGGTCTGGGCCCCGGCGCCGAGGTGGAGACCACCGGCGCGCCCTTGAGCGTGGAACTGGGTCCGGGGCTGATCGAAAATATTTACGACGGCATCCAGCGTCCGCTGGAGGAGATCGTCAAACGCGTGGGCGCCAACATCACCCGCGGGATCGAGGTGCCGCCTCTGCCCCGGGATAAGAAGTGGCACTGGACGCCTGTTGCCGCTGTGGGCGACGCTGTCACCGGCGGCGACGTGCTGGGCACCGTGCCGGAAACGGCGTCCGTTCTCCACAAGATCATGGTGCCCAACGGCATAACCGGCACGGTGGAGTATCTGGCGGAGGATGGCGAATACACCATTCTCGACGAGGTCGTCCGGATCAAACTGCCAAGCGGCGAGATCCGTTCACTGACCATGGTGCAGAAATGGCCGGTGCGCGTGGGGCGTCCGTATCAGAAGAAATTCCCGCCGGTCACGCCGCTCCAATCCGGACAGCGTGTGATCGACACCATGTTCCCCATCGCCAAGGGCGGCACCGCCGCGGTACCCGGACCGTTCGGCTCCGGCAAAACGGTGGTCCAGCACCAGCTTGCCAAATGGTCGGACGTGGATATCGTGGTGTACATCGGTTGCGGCGAACGGGGCAACGAGATGACGGATGTGCTGCGGGAATTCCCGGAGCTGACCGACCCCCGCACCGGCGAAACGCTGATGAAGCGCACGGTGCTGATCGCCAACACCTCGGATATGCCGGTGGCGGCGCGGGAAGCCAGCGTTTATACCGGCATCACCATTGCCGAGTATTTCCGTGATATGGGCTATGACGTGGCGGTGATCGCCGACTCCACCTCCCGGTGGGCGGAGGCGCTGCGTGAGATGTCGGGCCGACTGGAGGAGATGCCCGGCGAGGAGGGGTATCCGGCGTATCTGGCGTCCCGTCTGGCGCAGTTCTATGAACGCGCCGGTATGGTGCAGTGCATGGGCAGTGACGACAGGATCGGTTCTCTGACCGCCGTAGGCGCCGTGTCGCCTCCCGGCGGCGACTTGAGCGAGCCGGTGAGTCAGGGCACCATGCGGATCGTGAAGGTGTTCTGGTCACTGGACGCGTCCCTTGCCTACCGCCGCCATTTCCCCGCCATCAACTGGCTCAACTCCTACTCCCTGTATCTTGAATCCATGCGCCCGTGGTATGACGAGCATCTGGGCGAAGAGTTCATGGTCAACCGCAGCCGCGCCATGCGTCTTTTGCAGGAGGAAAACGAGCTCAACGAGATCGTACAGCTGGTGGGCAAGGACTCCCTTTCCGCCACCGACCAGCTCACGCTGGAGATCGCCCGAATGTTGCGTGAGGACTTTTTACAGCAAAACGCCTTTATGGACGTGGACTCCTATTCCAGCTTCGATCGGCAAAAACGGTTGCTGGGTTTGATACTGCACTATGAAAATCTCTGCCGCGGCGCCATCGCCAAGGGCGCGGCGCTGTCGGATCTGTACGCCATTCCCTCCCGGGAGCGGCTGGGCTGGGCAAAGTACACCGAATCCGACCAATACGCCCGGGCGTATGACGAGATCGCCCGCGCCATGGCGGAGGAGATCGAGTCGCTGGCAAGAAAGGCGGGTGAGCAGGCATGATCAAGGAATATCGCACCATTCACGAGATCTCCGGCCCCTTGATGGTGGTGGAGCAGGTGGAGGGCGTCACGTACGACGAGTTGGCGGAGATCCGGCTGACAGACGGTACCGTCCGGCTTTGCAAGGTGCTGGAGGTAAACGGCGAGCGTGCCGTGGTACAGCTTTTTGACAGCTCCGCCGGCATCAACCTGCGTGACAGTAAGATCCGCTTTCTCGGTCATCCCCTGCAAATGGGCGTGTCCGGCGATATGCTGGGCCGCGTGTTCAACGGCATGGGTCAGCCCATTGACGGCGGCCCGGAGCTGTTGGCGGAAAAGTTCATGGATATCAACGGGCTGCCCATGAACCCTGCCGCCCGGGACTATCCCAACGAGTTTATTCAGACCGGCGTATCCACCATCGACGGACTCAACACGCTGGTGCGCGGACAGAAACTGCCCATTTTCTCCGGCTCCGGTCTGCCCCATGCCAATCTGGCGGCGCAGATCGCCCGTCAGGCGCGTGTGCTGGATGACAGCTCCCAGTTCGCCGTGGTGTTTGCCGCCATCGGCATCACCTTTGAGGAATCGGAGTTTTTCGTTCGGGAATTCAAACGCACCGGCGCCATTGACCGCACGGTTTTGTTTACCAATCTCGCCAACGATCCGGCGGTAGAGCGGATCGCCACGCCCCGCATGGCGCTGACCGCCGCGGAGTATCTGGCATTTGAAAAGGAAATGCAGGTGCTGGTGATCCTCACCGATATCACCAACTACGCCGAGGCGTTGCGTGAAGTGTCCGCCGCCAAGAAGGAAGTCCCCGGCCGCCGTGGCTACCCCGGGTATCTCTACACCGACCTGGCGACGCTCTATGAGCGTGCCGGACGCAAAGAGGGCTGCAAGGGCTCGATCACCATGATCCCTATTCTCACCATGCCCGAGGACGACAAGACCCACCCCATCCCCGACCTGACCGGTTATATCACCGAAGGTCAGATCATCTTGAGCCGCGATCTCTACCGCAAGGGCATCCTGCCGCCGGTAGACGTTCTGCCCAGCTTGAGCCGCTTGAAAGACAAGGGCGTGGGCGAGGGGAAGACCCGCGCCGATCACGCGCCCACCATGAACCAGCTCTTTGCCGCCTACGCGTCCGGCAAGGAGGCAAAGGAACTGATGACCATTCTGGGCGAGGCGGCGCTCAGCCCCACCGACCTGCTCTACGCCAAGTTTGCCGACGAGTTTGAAAAGCGTTATGTAAACCAAGGATTTGAAGAGAACCGCACCATTATCCAGACGCTGGATCTGGGCTGGGAGCTTTTGCGTATGTTGCCCCGTAGCGAGCTCAAGCGCATCAAGCCGGAGATGCTGGATCAATACTTGCCCAAGGAGGACTGATCCATGGCAGGGAAGACCATCAACCCCACCCGCATGGAGCTGACGCGGCTCAAGGGCAGGCTGAAAACCGCCGTGCGCGGTCACAAGCTCCTGAAAGACAAGCGGGACGAGATGATGAAACAGTTTTTAGACGTGGTGCGCCGCAATCGGGAACTGCGCCGTAAAGTGGAGGAAGGCTTACAGCGCGCCGGCGCGTCGCTGTCGCTGGCGGCGGCGGTGATGGGGCCGGAGATGCTGGAGCAATCGCTCCTGTGTCCCAAGGCGCGTGTATCGCTGGATGTGGACTTTCGCAACATCATGTCGGTCAACGTGCCGGAATACGCGTTCCATACCGAGGCACAGCAGGGGGATCTCTATCCCTACGGCTTTGCCCAGACCAGCGGCGAGCTGGACGCGGCGCTGGACGATATTTCCGCCGTTTTTCAGGATATGCTGGAGCTGGCGCAGGTGGAAAAAACCATGCAGCTTCTCGCCCAGGAGATCGAGAAGACCCGCCGGCGTGTCAACGCGCTGGAATACGTGGTGATCCCGGAGGCACAGCGGAACATCCGCTATATCTCTATGAAGCTGGACGAAAACGAGCGGGGTAACACCACCCGGTTAATGAAGGTGAAGGACATGGTGTTGCAGGACGCCCACCGTTATTCGACCTGACGCCGCCGGGCGGAAAGCGCAAAAAAGAAGGAGCACTGTGGTCACAGTGCTCCTTTTTCGTTCATTGACAGCGGAGAGAACGCCCCGTTACTTTTTCAGCTCGCCGTTGGCGGCGGCGGTCAGATAGGCGTTGATGAATCCGTCGATATCGCCGTCCATCACCGCTTGAATGTTGCCCATCTCGTAGCCGGTGCGGGTATCCTTTGCCAGCGTATAGGGCATAAACACGTAGGAGCGGATCTGACTGCCCCACTCGATCTTCATCTGTACGCCCTTGAGGTCGCTGATCTTTTCCGCGTGCTGCTGCAGTTTCAGCTCCGCCAAACGGGCGCGGAGCATCTTCATAGCGTTGTCCCGATTCTGGAACTGACTGCGCTCTGTCTGGCAGAACACCACGATACCGGTAGGCAGATGGGTCAGGCGCACCGCCGAGCTGGTCTTGTTGATGTGCTGACCGCCGGCGCCGCTGGAGCGGCAGGCCTGCATCTCGATCTCCTCCGGACGGATTTCGATATCGCTGTCATCGGGCAGTTCCGGCATGACCTCCAGCGCCGCGAAAGAAGTCTGGCGCCGCGCATTGGCGTCAAAGGGACTCACCCGCACCAGCCGGTGCACGCCGTTTTCGCTCTTGAGGTAGCCGTAGGCGTTTTCACCCTCAATGAGGATGGTGGCGGATTTGATGCCCGCCTCGTCGCCCGCCTCGTAATCCATGAGCTGATACGTGTAGCCGTGGCGCTCCGCCCAACGGGTATACATGCGGTACAGCATCTCCGCCCAGTCCTGCGCCTCGGTGCCGCCCGCGCCGGCGTGGAACGTCAAAATGGCGTTGTTGGCGTCGTATTCGCCGCTCAAAAGCGCCGCCAGACGCCGCTCCTCGATCTCCTTTTCCAGCGCCTCATAGCCGCCGGTCACGTCCTCCAGCAGAGAGTCGTCGTCCTCCTCCTGCCCCATTTCGCACAGCGTCAGGCAGTCCTGCCAGTCGCCCACCAGACGGTCGTATTTTTTGATCTTGTTTTCCAGCCGCTTGACCTGTTGCGCCACCTTCTGGCTGTGCTCCAGATCGTTCCAGAATCCCTCGCTCTCGGTCTCTTTTTGCAGTTCATCCAACTCCTGCCGCGCCTTGGGGATTCCCAGCGCCTTTTCCAGCTCGCCCAGCGTATCCTGAAGCGCCAGAAGCTTTTGCTTATATTCGTCGTATGCAATAACGGCCATATAGAATGCTCCTATCCGTGAAGATCTTATTGTTTCCTATTATATCCAAAAAACCGCTGTCTGTAAAGTGTGGAAACGCCGCGCGCCTCCGCCGTCACCTCCGGCGTACCGACGCCAGCGTCAGGCACACCACCTCCGGCGCGCCTGCGGCTTTCAAAACGCGCACGCACTCCTGCAGTGTGGCGCCGGTGGTACAGATATCATCTACCAGGAGCCAGCGGTGTTGGGAAACGATCTGCGCCTCGGCGCACTCATACACGCCCAACACGTTGGCGCGCCTTGCCGCGGCGTCGGAGATACCGGATTGCGCCGGATTGTCGGAGATCTTTCGCAACGTCCGGATCGGCTGTACGTGCCAATCCACACATAAAGACGCCGCCAGCAACCGGCTCTGGTCAAACCCTCTTTTGCGCAGGCGTTTGGTGCTCACCGGCACCCACGTCACCGCGTCGAATTCCCCCATAAGCTCTTCGGCGGCGCATCGCGCCATCATCTCCCCGAAACACGCCAGAACGCCCAGATCCCGCCGGAATTTAAAGCGCAGCAGGGCGTCGCGGACGGCGCCTTCATACCAAAGGGGCGAGGCGCATACGCCGAACGCGCCCTTGCGCACCGCCTGGGCGCCGGTATAGGGCAACGCTTTTTCACAGTCCGAACACAAAAGCTCGCGCCCTAAGATCCTGCCGCAGAACGGACAGCGCCGCGGAAAGAAAAAATCCAGAAGATCGCGCCGAATGGCTTTTAAATCCACGGTCTTACTCCTTTCTGTCCATCAGCCGCCGCCGCAGACCGCTGTACCGTCGGGCGCGGCGATCATCGGCGGCCATGGCGGCAGGCACGGTGTCGTCGCCCACCATCACCAGCAGTTCTCTTGCGCGTGTGATGGCGGTGTACAGCACACTGCGTACCATCAGCCCCGGCGCCGCCGGCGTTGTTACCAGCACCACCGCCCGATACTCACTGCCCTGCGCCTTGTGTACTGTGACGGCATAGGCGATCTCCAGCCGGTTCAGCCGCTCCGGCGTGTATTGACAGATCCTGTCGTCAAAGTCGACGGTGATCTGCTCACCGGCAGGGTCGATCTCACGGATCACGCCCACGTCGCCGTTGAATACGCCGGCGCCGACGGTGCCGTCCTCTTTTTCCCAGCACAGATCGTAATCGTTTCGGTTCTGCATGACCCGGTCGCCCTCCCGGTACAGTGTGCCGCCCCAGACCACCTGCCGCTTGTCCGCCGCCGGCGGATTGAGGGCGTCCTGCAAGGCGCGGTTGAGCTGAACGGTGCCGCAGGGCCCTTTACGGGTGGCGCTGATGACCTGTATTTCCCGATCGGGGATCCCCATGTTTTCCGGCAAACGCTGTCGGCACAGCTCCACCACCGTCTGCACCAGCCGGTCGGGACTGCGGCGGACGAGAAAGAAGAAATCGCCCTGGCGGTTGTCAAGATCCGGCGCCCTGCCGTGGTTGACGGCGTGGGCACTGCGAATGATGGCGGACTGCTCCGCCTGGCGGAACACGGTGTGCAGGGCGACCGTGGGCACCGCGCCGCTGCGAATGAGATCGGAAAACACGTTCCCGGGTCCTACGGAGGGGAGCTGATCGGGGTCGCCCACCAGCACGAGGCGGCATCCGGGTCGCAGGGCGCACAACAGCGCGTCCATCAGCTCCAGATCCACCATGCTCACCTCGTCCACGATCACCGCGTCCGCCTCCAGCGGCTCCCGCCGGTTCTTTTTGAAGGTCAGCTCGCCTGTCAATTCGTTATAATTCATGCCCAGACACCGGTGAATGGTCTGCGCCTCCCGACCGGTCACCTCGCTCATCCGCATGGCGGCGCGACCGGTGGGCGCCAGCAAAAGCGTGTCCAGTCCCATCCGGCTGAATAACTGCACGATGGCGCGTACCGTGGTGGTTTTGCCGGTACCGGGTCCGCCGGTGAGGATCAGCACGCCTTGTTGCGCCGCCAGCTCCACCGCCTGGCGTTGGGCGGGCGCGTATGTGATCCCCTGAAGCGCCTCCAACTCGTCCAAAGTATGCGCGGCACGCGGGCTTTTCTGCGCGGGGATTGCACATAACGCGCGCGTTATGCACGCCACGCGCACCTCCGCGTCATAAAAACGGCGCAGGTAACACGCCTCCACACCGGCGATATGTTCACAGACCACCGCGCCGCCGGCGATGAGATCGTCCAGCGACCGTTCCATCTGCTCGGCGGGCAGGTCGATCAGGGCGGCGGTGGCAAGCAGGAGCTTGTCCCGCGGTAAAAACACGTGCCCGTTATTCAGGTTATGTTCCAGCTCATACAGGAGCGCCGCCTCTGTCCGGCACGACTCGTCTCCCGCAAAGCCCATCGACAGCGCGATCTCATCCACCGCGGCAAACGCCACGCCGAAACGCGCCTCCGCCAGCAGATAGGGGTTATCCCGCACGGTGTCCGCCGCCCGAACGCCGTAGATCCGGTATAACCGCATGGCGAGCTGTACCGGCAGTTCATACCGCGCCAGCAGTTCCGTCACACGCCGCAAGCCGGACAGCTCCCGAAACGCCGCCGACAGCTCCGACGCTTTTTTGGCGGTGATGCCTTTCACCGTGCGCAGTCGCTCCGGCGCCTCTTCGATCACCCGCAGCGCGTCGGTCCCGAACTGGGCGACGATCCGCTCGGCGGTGGCGGGTCCCACCCCTTTGAGAATGCCGGAGCCCAGATACGCCGCCAAGTCCTCCTCCGTTTGGGGCAGACGCCGCTCCACTTCCTCCGCCTGCATCTGGCGGCCGTAGGCGGCGTGTTCCGTCCATACGCCGGTCACGGTCATGCTCTCGCCGGCGGCGGCATACGGAATACAGCCCACCACCGTGATCGCTTCGCCTGAGTGCGTCAGCATGGAGAGCACCGTGTAGCCGTTTTCCTCATTATGAAAGATCACGCTTTGCACGGTGCCTTCCACCGTCTGCCGCTGGGTCATGTACGCTCACCCCCAATAATTTGCCGCCTCCGACGCGTCTGAAAGCAAGATGCCGCTGTAACGGTCCGCCAGCAATTCCGCCCGACGGCGCGCCTCCGGATCCATGCCCTCATCCACCAGCAGGATCGGCGCCCAGCCGCCGCGGCTGCGCTGTGCCTCCAGCGAGCGGACGGTATCCTCCATCTGCTCCGCCTGACCGCGGAGGGGTACCATCAGCACCGCCGGCAGATCCCGCCGTTCCCGCAGGAAAAGGCTCACAACCAGCCAAACCAGTGTCACGGCGCCGAACGCCGCCAACAGCGCAACGATCCCGTCTTGCAGTATCATCATATCGATCACCTCGATACAGTGTATGCACCGAGGCGCTTGCCGGTCAGCCCAGCAGTGGCTTCAGGTATTGCCCGGTATAGGACGATTCACACCGCGCCACGTCCTCCGGCGTGCCCGTGGCGACCACCGTGCCGCCGCCGCTGCCGCCCTCCGGACCCAGATCAATGAGATAATCGGCGCTTTTGATCACGTCCAGATTGTGTTCGATCACCAGCACCGTGTTGCCCTCATCCACCAGTCGCTGCAGAACTTCCAGCAGTTTTTTCACGTCGTCCGTATGCAGTCCGGTGGTGGGCTCATCGAGGATATAGATCGTCCGACCGGTGGAGCGCCTGGAAAGCTCCGTCGCCAGTTTTACACGCTGTGCCTCGCCGCCGGAGAGGGTGGTGCTGGACTGCCCCAGCTTCACGTAGCCAAGCCCTACGTCGCACAGCGTCCGCAGCCGGTCGGCGATTTTAGGAAGCGGCGCGAAGAAGGCCAGCGCCTCCTCCGCCGTCATGTCCAGCACGTCGGCGATCGACTTGCCGCGATACTTTACCTCCAGCGTTTCCCGATTATACCGCTTGCCGCCGCAGACCTCGCAGGGGACGTATACGTCCGCCAGAAAGTGCATCTCGATCTTCAAAACGCCGTCGCCGCAGCATGCCTCGCATCTGCCGCCCCGCGTGTTGAAGGAAAACCGCCCCGGTCCGTAGCCCCGCGCCTTTGCCTCCGGCAAGGAGGCGAACAGGTCGCGGATATCGCTGAAAAGGTTGGTATAGGTGGCGGGGTTGGAACGGGGCGTTCTGCCGATGGGGCTCTGGTCGATGTTGATGACCTTGTCCAAATGCTCCAGCCCCTCGATGGCGCTATGCTTCCCGGGATGGGCTTTCATGCGGTTGAGCTCCACGCCCAGCTTCTTATAGATGATCTCGTTGACCAGCGACGATTTGCCGCTGCCGGAAACGCCGGTAACGCAGGTGAACGTACCCAGCGGCACCGTCACATCGATCTTTCGCAAATTGTTTTCCTCCGCGCCGCGGACGGTGAGGAAATTCCCGTTTCCCGCGCGGCGGCACGGCGGCACGGCGATCCGCTTTTTGCCGCTTAAATACTGTCCGGTCAGGCTGTGAGGGTCTGCCATGACCTCCTCCGGCGTGCCTGCCGCCACCACTTCGCCGCCGTGACTGCCGGCGCCCGGCCCGATGTCGATGAGATAATCCGCCGCGCGCATGGTGTCCTCGTCATGCTCCACGACGATCAGCGTGTTGCCCAGATCCCGCAGATGCTTGAGCGTTTGCAGCAGCTTGTCGTTATCCCGCTGGTGCAGACCGATCGAGGGCTCGTCCAGAATATACAGCACTCCCATCAGGCTGGAGCCGATCTGGGTCGCCAGACGGATCCGCTGGCTCTCACCGCCGGAGAGCGTGCCGGAGGAACGGGACAGCGACAGATAGTTGAGCCCCACGTTCTGCAAAAAGCTCAAGCGGGAACGGATCTCACGCAGGATCTGCTGGGCGATGATCTGCTGGTTGCCGTTCAGCGTCAGCGACGCGAAAAACGCCAGCTCCTCGCCTACCGGCAGTTCCGTAACGCTCCAGATATCTTTTCCGCCCACGGTGACCGCCAGCGCCTCCCGACGCAGCCGTCTGCCCTGACAATCCGGACAGGGGCATTCGCGCATCAGCTCTTCCAGCTCCTTTTTGCTGGACTCCGACTGGGTTTCCCGATACCGGCGCTCCACGTTGTTGGCAAGTCCCTCAAAGGGCTGGTATAAAATGCCTTTGCCCCGAGGCTGGTCATATTCCAGCGTCAGCTTTTCTCCCTGTGTGCCGTAGAGGATCACCTGGCGCACCGATTCCGGCAGTTCGCGCCACGGCGTGCGGAGCGAGAAGTTATACCGTTTGCTCAACGCCTCGAAATACATCCGGCTCACACCGTCGGAGCGGATGGAGTTCCAGCCGGAGGCGACCACGGCGCCGTCGAGTATGGAGAGATTCTCGTCACCGATCAGCAGATCGGGGTCGGCTTTCAGCCGCATCCCGAGCCCCATACAGGTGGGGCAGGCGCCGAAGGGATTGTTGAAAGAAAACATCCGGGGCGTCAGCTCCTCGATGGAGACGCCGCAATCGTCACAGGCGTAGTTCTGGGAAAAGGACAGCTCCCGACCCTCTGCCGTCAGCTCCACCGTCACCAGTCCGCCGGTCAGGGCGGACGCCGTTTCCACGGAATCGGTGAGCCGCTGACCCAGATCGTGCCGCACGATGAGCCGGTCTACCACGATCTCCACCGTGTGCTTTTTGTTCTTTTCCAGCGGGATCTCCTCGCTCAAATCGTACAGATGACCGTCCACCCGCGCCCGCACGTAGCCGGAGCGGCGCGCGTCCTCCAACACCTTGGTATGTTCGCCCTTACGACCGCGGATCACCGGCGCCAAAAGCTGGATACGGGTCCCTTCCGGCAGGGAAAGCACCTGATCCACGATCTGATCTACCGTCTGCTGACGGATCTCCTTGCCGCATTCGGGGCAGTGGGGCACACCGATCCGCGCCCAGAGCAGGCGCAGATAGTCGTAGATCTCCGTCACCGTGCCGACGGTGGAACGGGGATTCTTACTGGTGGTCTTCTGATCGATGGAGATGGCGGGGGAGAGCCCGTCGATATAGTCCACGTCGGGCTTGTCCATCTGCCCCAAAAACATCCGTGCGTAGGAGCTGAGGCTCTCCACGTACCGGCGCTGTCCCTCGGCGTAGATGGTGTCAAACGCCAGCGACGATTTGCCCGAGCCGGACAGTCCGGTGAGCACCACCAGCTTGTCCCGCGGGATCGTCACGTCGATATTTTTAAGATTGTTCTCCCGTGCGCCCTTGATGAAAATTTCACTTTGCATGGCTGTTTCCTCGTTTCGCGGTATGTGCCGCCCTGTTTTTACGAATCCTCGTTCCGAAGCTGAATGATCTGATCGCGCAGTACGGCGGCATACTCAAATTCCAGCATACGGCTGGCGCGCTGCATCTCTTTTTCCAGCCGCGCGATGGCGCTTTGCCGCTCCGCGCGGGACAGCTTCTTTTCTGTCAGCTCCTTTGCCTCCTCGGCGGTATGGCTGATCTCCACCATCTCGCGCACGCTCTTGCGGATGGTGCGCGGCACGATCCCGTGGGCTTTGTTGAAAGCGTCCTGCTTCCGGCGGCGGCGCTCCGTTTCGTCTATGGCGGCGCGCATGGAGGGCGTGATCTCGTCGGCATAGAGGATCACCAGACCTTCCGCGTTGCGCGCGGCGCGTCCGATGGTCTGGATCAGGCTGGTTTCCGAGCGCAAAAAGCCCTCCTTGTCCGCGTCCAGAATCGCCACCAGAGAGACCTCCGGCAAGTCCAGACCTTCCCGCAGGAGATTGATTCCCACCAGCACGTCAAATTCACCCAGACGCAGATCGCGGATGATCTCCATACGCTCCAGCGCCGCCACGTCGGAGTGCATATAGCGCACCCGAATCCCGTCGGCGCGGAAATGTTCCGTCAGATCCTCCGCCATGCGTTTGGTAAGCGTTGTCACCAGCACCCGTTCGCCGCGGCCGGCGCGCAGGCGGATCTCGCCGGTCAGGTCGTCGATCTGCCCGGTGACGCCACGGACTTCCACCCGGGGATCCAGCAGACCGGTGGGGCGGATCACCTGCTCCACGATCTGGTCGGCTTGCGAGCGCTCATATTCTCCCGGTGTGGCGGAGACAAAGATCGCCTGGGAGTACCGCTCCTCAAATTCCTCAAATTTCAAAGGACGGTTATCAAAGGCGCAGGGCAGGCGGAACCCGTAGTCCACAAGGCTCTGCTTTCTGGCGTGGTCACCGTTATACATGGCGCGCACCTGGGGCAGTGTTACGTGGCTCTCGTCCACAAACAGCACGAAATCATCCGGAAAGAAATCCAGCAGCGTCATAGGCGGTGAACCTGCCGGACGCTGACCGATGACCCGGGAATAGTTTTCAATGCCGGAGCAGTAGCCCAGCTCCTGCATCATCTCCATATCGTATTCCGTTCGCTGGCGCAGGCGCTGTGCCTCGATGAGCTTATCGTGGCGCCGGAAATACTGAAGCTGCTCGTCCAGCTCCCGACGGATCTCACGGATCGCCGCGTCCATCTTATCACGGGGCGTCACGTAATGGCTGGCGGGATAGATCGCCACATGGTTCAGCGTTTTCAAGGCGGCGCCGGTCAGCGGATGGAACTCGGTGATCCGCTCGATCTCGTCACCGAAAAACTCCACCCGAACGGCGCGATCTTTATAGTATGCCGGATACAGCTCCACCGTATCGCCCCGCACGCGGAACGCGTTGCGCCCGAACGCCGCGTCGTTTCGCTCATACCGGTCCTCCACCAGCCGGTGCAACAGCTCGTCCCGCTCCATGGTCTGTCCGGTACGCAGAGAGATCATCATTTTGGCAAAGTCATCCGGCTCGCCCAAACCGTAGATACAGCTCACCGACGACACCACGATCACGTCCCGCCGCTCCAGCAGGGAGCAGGTGGCGCTCAAACGCAGACGGTCGATCTCCTCGTTGGTGGAGGCGTCCTTTTCGATATAGGTGTCCGTGTGGGCGATATACGCCTCCGGCTGATAATAATCGTAATAGGAGACAAAATACTCTACGGCGTTGTGGGGGAAAAATTCCCGAAACTCCTCGCAAAGCTGTGCCGCCAGCGTCTTGTTATGCGCCAGCACCAGCGCCGGACGCTGAAGCCGCTCGATCACCTTTGCCATGGTATACGTCTTGCCGGAGCCGGTCACACCCAGCAGCACCTGTTGGCGCAGACCGTTTTCCACGCCCTGCGCCAGCTTTTCGATCGCCTGCGGCTGATCGCCGGCAGGCTGATATTCCGAAACAACTTTAAAATCCGGCATAGAGCGCTCCTTTCGCCGGGGAGAGATAACCGCTTTGCAGCATAGAGGTATAATCGTCGTTGGAAACGACGAAATGATCCAGCATCTGTACGCCCATGGGTTGCAGCGTGGTCTGCAGTTGGCGCGTGGCGACAATATCCTCCGGCGACGCCAGAGCTACGCCGCTGGGATGGTTGTGCGCCAGGACGATGATCGTGGCGCCGGAGATCATGATCTGCTGGATCGCCACGCGGGTACTGACCTCCACAATGTTGCTGGAACCGCTGGAGAGCAGGCGGCATTCCTTGACCTGCCCCTTGCTGTCGGCGCAAAGAGCGTACAGGCACTCCTCCTGCTTGTCCTTGAGAAGCTCGAAGAAAAAGGCGCCTGCCGCCGACAGGGAACCGAGGATCTTTTTAGGCGGCTCCGGACGGGCAAGACGCTCGTAGACCGACCCGAACAGCGACAGCAGTACCGCCGCGTTATTTCCGATGCCCGGTATCTGCGCCAGAAGCTCCGTCGGCGAGAGCAAAACGCGCCGCAAGGAGCCGAAGGTTTTGATCAGTTGATGCGCCAGCTCATTGGTGTCGCGGCGGGGCAGCGCGTAAAAGAGGATCATCTCCAGCACCTCATGGTCGGCGAAGGCGTCCAGACCTGCCTTTTCATAGAGCTTCCGGCGGCGCTCACGGTGTCCTTCGTGTATGCCCATATCCTGCCTCCTGCGTACAGTTCGCCGCGTTCGTGCGCTGGAACGCGGACGGTATAAGGTAAGTATATATTTTACCATAGAATCCAGCGCCCCACAAGCGAAATTTTTGTTCCGAGGGACGGGGGAAATCTTCTTTGCGGGGTTGACAGACGCGAGGATTTGTTTTAAAGTAACCGTAGAATTACATATCGTCCGGTAGGTAAGGCTACCGCAAGGGATACGGACTGCTGCCGCGGAGTGGTGGAGACACCATGAGAGGGTTTGAACAGGCGATATCGAAACCAAGGTATCATCTAACGCAGTTTCACCGCCCTGCGATGCTAAAGCTTGTAACGGTAAGGGGCACCGTCGTGCGCCCCGTTGAACAACCGCTCCACAACGATACCGGACGTTGCGGAGTCTTTTTTATGGTGAGAAAGGAGGCGTATCTTCCATGTTTGAGCGGGAAGAATATCTGGAGAAAATCGGGGAATACCTGCGAAGTAAGCAGTACGCCTCTATCCGCGAGCTGTTGCTTCCCCTGGAGCCGGCGGATATTGCCGTGCTGTTGGAAGAGGGCGGCGAGGAGACCATGCCCCTTTTGTACCGCCTGCTTCCCAAGGAGCTGGCGGCGGAGGTGTTCGTAGAGCTGGAGAGCGACAGTCAGGAAATGCTCATTAACGGCTTTTCCAACACGGAGCTGAAAGAAGTGCTGGATGAGCTGTATCTGGACGACGCGGTGGATATCGTGGAGGAGATGCCTGCCAACGTGGTGATCCGTATTCTGGACAAGGCCACGCCGGAAATGCGCAAATCCATCAATGAAATGCTCAAATATCCGGAGGATTCCGCCGGCTCCATCATGAACATGGAGTATTTGAGCCTCAAGGCCGACATGACGGTGGAGGACGCGCTGAAGCGGATCCGGCGCCAGGGCGGCGAGCTGGAAACCATCAACACCCTGTACGTCACCGATTCCACCCGCCATCTGCTGGGCGTGCTGACGGTGCGGGACCTGCTGCTGGCGGAGGCGGACGATCTGATCGGCGATCTGATGGATACCAACGTGGTGTCCGTCAACACGCTGGACGATAAGGAAGTCGTGGCGCAGGCCATGAGCAAGTACGACTACCTCTCCATGCCGGTGGTGGACGGGGAAAACCGTCTGATCGGTATCGTCACCGTAGACGACGCCATGGACGTTATGGAAGAAGAGGCGACCGAGGATATCGAGAAGATGGCGGCCATTACGCCGACGGATAAGCCGTATCTGAAAACCTCCGTGTTCGATACGTTTCGGGCGCGCATCCCGTGGCTTTTGCTGTTGATGGTCTCCGCCACCTTTACGGGACTGATCATCACCAGCTTTGAAAACTCCCTGGCGGTGGTACCGGTGCTGACCGCCTATATCCCCATGCTGATGGACACCGGCGGTAACTGCGGCTCCCAAGCCAGCGTTACGGTGATCCGTGCCTTGAGCCTGGACGAGGTGGAGTTTGCCGATATTTTTCAGGTGGTATGGAAAGAGATCCGTGTCGCCGTGCTGTGCGGCGCGGTGCTGGCGGTCGCCAATTTTGCCAAGATGATGCTGGTGGACCGGATGCTTCTGGGCAACGTGGCGCTCTCGCCGCTGGTGGCGGGCGTGGTGTGTTTGACGCTGGTGTGCGCGGTGGCGGTGGCAAAGTTCGTGGGCTGTACACTGCCGTTGCTGGCAAAAAAGATCGGGCTGGATCCGGCGGTGATGGCGTCGCCGTTCATCACTACCATTGTGGACGCGCTGTCCCTTTTGATCTATTTTCAGTTTGCCTCCCATATTCTGGCACTGTAGGATACGGCGTGTATACTTTTTCAATATCCGGATAACAATAAAGTCAGGCAAGACGCCTGACTTTATTGCTTTTCAGGAGGAAACGCACCATGAACGACACCTATACCAACGAGGGATTCCCCTGCACGCCCAACAGCGCCATCAGCTGTACCGTGACCAACTGTGCCCACCACTGTCAGGATGTGAACCGTTGCGGTCTGCACGCCATCCACGTGGGCACCCATGAATCCGACCCGACGGTGGATCAATGCACCGACTGCCGCAGTTTCAAGAAGATCTGACCGGCGTAGGGTTCCCAGGCGGCGGCGTTGCGCCGCCCTACATAGGGGGAAAGGAGGGCGCCGTTTTATGGGCAAACGGTGGCGTCTGCGCTTAAGCGGCGCGTGCGGCGGTATCATCAACGGCTTGTTCGGCGGCGGAGGCGGCATGGTACTGGTGCCGCTGTTGCGGGGCTGGTGCGGCGAGGAGGAGCGCCGCGCCTTTGCAGAGTGCGTGGCGGTGATCCTGCCGTTTTGCGTGCTGTCTGCCGGAATATACGCCGTCGGCTCGGCGCTGGATCCGGCGGCGGCGGCGCCGTACCTGCTGGGCGGCCTTTTCGGCGGACTGGTCGGCGGCAAAGTATTCAGAAAGGTGCCGGTGGTGTGGCTGCGGCGGATCTTCGCCGTCTTTTTGCTCTACGGCGGCGCACGGTACCTCCTTTGAAAACGTGGCTGTTACCGCTGCTGGCAGGGTTTGGTACCGGCATCCTGTCCGCCTGGGGCGTAGGCGGCGGCACGCTTCTTCTGCTCATTATGACGCTTTTCCTGGGGGTAGATCCTGCCGCCGCCCGGGGCATCAACCTGCTGTATTTCCTGCCCACCGCCGCGTTGGGACTGTTGGAACACAGGAAAAACGGACTGCTGGACAAGCGTGTGATCCGCCCTGCCGCGATTTGGGGTCTGCCCGCCGCCGCGCTGGGCGCGTATTTATCCGTCCGGCTGGATACGGAGCTTCTGCGCCGCCCGTTTGGCGTATTTCTGCTGATAACCGGCGTTGTGACGCTGTTGGAGAAAAAGAAACCGCAATAGACAACAAGAGAGCCGCGGCATCGCCGCGGCTCTCTTGTTTTGATGCAACTCAATGGAGCGTATCATCGGTAAAGCGCTCACAGTAGCGGCCGGAAAAGGCGGGTTCGATTCCGGCGGCATAGAGATGTCCGCAATCCCCCAGACGGGTACAGCGGAAATGCGCCAGACCCTCTTCCCGTTCCTCGGTGTACAGCTCCGTTACGCCGGTGGGCAGAACGACGGTGTTGTGCCACGGCACAAAGGGCGACACGCCCCACAGACGGGACAAGATCACGGAGATCATGCCGAAATGGCAGAAGCAGGCAACGGTATCGTCGTTGGCACGCTGTGCCCGCAGACAGCCGTTTTCCGGCACGTAACCGTGACGGGACAGCAACTCGTCCAGTCCGGCGCAAACCCGATCGTAGACCGCCTCCATGTCGCTGTGCTGCGCCACAAGGCTCTGCCGCCAGCCGTTCTCCGTGCGGTAGATCTCCTGCTCACAACAGATGCGCGGAAGCATATCCCATGCGATCCGGCGGCGGAAACTGCCGTCCGCATTCTTCGGCGTATCGGGATAGGCGTCCTGCAACGCCGGCACGCCGTTGATGTCCACCTGTGCCGGAAACTCCCGAAGCCATTCCAGCGTTTCGGCGGTGCGGTCCATGGCGCGGAGCGTATAGCGGGCGGTTTCCTGTGCCCGACCCAGCGGAGAAACATAGAAATAGTCGATCTTCTGGCGGCAAAGACACTCCGCCAGCGCGGCGGCTTCCTGCCGCCCCCGCGCCGTCAGACAGTCATGTTCATAGTCCGGATCGCCGTGGCGAATGAGGAGAAGTCTCATGTCATTGATCCAAACCCAGCGCGGCGGTGATGATCGCCATGGAATACACTTCCTGGGCGTTACAGCCGCGGCTGAGGTCGTTGATGGGCGCGTTCAGACCCTGCAAAATGGGGCCGTACGCGGCGAAGCCGCCCAGACGCTGGGCGATCTTGTAGCCGATGTTGCCGGCATTGATGTCGGGGAAAATGAAGGTGTTGGCGTGTCCTGCCACCTTGGAATCGGGGCACTTGGTCTGCGCCACACGGGGATCCACCGCCGCGTCGAACTGCAGCTCGCCGTCGATCGCCAGATCGGGCGCGGCGGCTTTCGCCTTGGCGCAGGCGTTGCGCATTTTGTCCACGTCCTCACCGGCGCCGGAGCCCAGCGTGGAGTAGCTCAAAAACGCCACCTTGGGGTCCACGCCGAAGATCTTGGCGGTCTTGGCGGTTTCCAGCGCCACTTCTACCAACTCGTCCTCATTGGGCTTGATGTTGATGGCGCAATCCGCCATCGCCAGCACTTCCCGTTCGCCGGTAGCGGACGGACGCACCAGAATAAAGCAGGAGGACACGATCTTGCTGCCCGGCTTGGTCTTAATGATCTGGAGCGCCGGACGGACGGTATCCGCGGTGGAATAAGTGGCGCCGCCCAGCAGGGAGTCGGCATAGCCCATCTT
Source organism: Oscillospiraceae bacterium (assembly GCA_017458825.1). Lineage (GTDB taxonomy): Bacteria > Bacillota > Clostridia > Oscillospirales > Oscillospiraceae > Vescimonas. The sequence goes on along the minus strand of JAFSZX010000009.1, from coordinate 8,081 downwards.
CACCAGCATCGTGCCGAAATAGTTGCCCTTTTTCAGCGCGGCGCGGCACTGTTCCTCCGTCATTTTGCCCTTGCGCAGCTCTACCATCAGAGCCACCATCTCGTCCATTTTGTCAAACTGCTCCGGATCGATGATCTCCGCGCCGCGGATATTGAAGCCGGCCTTTTCCGCCGCCGCCTGCACCGCGGCGGGGTTGCCCACCAGAACGGGGGTCAGGAAGGTGCCGCTGAGCAGCCGGGCGGACGCCTCTAAAATGCGAGGGTCGGTCCCCTCGGTAAACACGATCCTGCGGGGGTTTTTCTTCAACTGATCGATCAAAAACTGAAACATGGTTTTTCCTCCTCGTATCTGTTCGAGCGCGTGGCGCGTTCTTTTGTGCCTTTTATTGTAGCACCCCGCAGATGGCTTGTCAATTTTTCCCGCGGCGGCAGGCGGCGATATTTTTGCGGCAAAATATGCGCCAAAGCGTGGACGGACGGCGGAAATCATGGTATAATGACCGCAACGCGGCGATGACGCCGCGCGGGAAAGAAGGTGTCGGGCATGGAGCGGCTATATCCCTCGCTTACGGTATCTCTGCCGAAACTGCGGGAAAACACGCGGCAGATCGTGGAACGCTGTCGCCGTTACGGTGTGTCCGTCTGCGGCGTCGTCAAGGGCTGTAATGCGCTTGCGCCTGTGGCACGCGCCATGCTCCAAGGCGGCGCAGCCTCTCTGGGAAGCAGTCGGCTGGAGCAGTTTGAAGCGCTTCGGGCGGACGGCGTTTCGGCGCCCTTTACACTGTTGCGCGTCGCCGCGCCGTCGGAAGCGGAAGCGGTGACAGAACTGTGCGACACGTCACTGCAAAGCGAGTGGGATACGCTTTTGCGTCTGGAGGAGATCTGCGCCCGAAAAGGGCGCACCCACAGCGTGATCATCATGGCGGATCTGGGCGATCTGCGGGAGGGCTTCTGGGAGCAGGACGAGCTGGTGGAGGTCTGCCTGCGCGTAGAGAACAAGCTTCCCCACGTCCGTCTGCTGGGGATCGGTGTGAATCTGGGCTGTGTCGGTTCGGTACAGCCCACCGTGGAGAAAATGAACGATCTTCTGGCGCTGGCGCGCCGCGTGGAATCCGCCGTGGGGCGTAAGCTGGAGGTCATCTCCGGCGGCGCCACCAGCTCCTATCCGCTGATCCATAACGGCACGATGCCGCGGGGGATCAACCATCTGCGGATCGGTGAAAACATTTTGCTGGGCAAGGATCTGCAGATCGACTGGCACATAGAGGACATGGACTATCTGGCGATGGACACGTTCACCCTCACCGCCGAGGTCATCGAGGTCAAGACAAAACCCAGCTATCCCCAGGGTCAGTTGTGTATCGACGCGTTCGGGCGCAAGCCACACTACGTGGACGAGGGGATCCGCCGCCGCGCGTTGCTGGCGCTGGGGCGCGCCGACGCGGGCGAGGTGGAATCGCTCCTGCCGCGGGACGGGGGAGTGCGGATCTGGGGCGCCTCCTCCGATCACTGCGTGCTGGACGTTACCCATAGCGCGCGGGAAATCCGCGTGGGCGACACGGTGGATTTTTCCCTGTCCTACGGCAACCTGCTCTACCTTACGGAAAAAAACGACATCCGCATCGTATATGAAGAGGAATGATTTCGGGAGGTGCTTTTATGGATAACCTGACACTGCTGCTGTCCAACGTGGGCGTCACCGCGTTTTCCTTTTTTGTGGCGGCGCCCGTCACACTGAACGCCATATCCACCTTCGGGGTGCAAAAGCGTTTTGCCCGCGCCATGATCGAAGAGGGCGTGATCGAGGAGGAGAAAGTCCGGCAGATGGAGCGAAAAAAACAGCTTGCCGGCGTGTTGGTGTCTTTGCTGGTGCTGGGCGCGATTTTTTACGTCGCCTCCCGTATCAGCTTCGGCATGGTGTGCCTGACCGTGGCGCTGGCGCTGGGACTGTTTCGCTACCGGAAGATCCTGCAATTCAACAGCCTGACGGTGAAGCGGTTCCAGAACACCTATCGGGACGAGTACGACGCCGACCGGCTCAACCGCTATGTGGATAAAATGTTCTGAAGCGGCGACAAGAAGCGAAAAGAGGGGAAACGCTTTGCGTTTCCCCTCAGTGTGTTAAAAAAGCCTCGCAGAGTTCGCGCCGCGCACGGCGCGAAGACATGACCGCAGCGAAGCGTGAAACGCAAGGAAAACCGTGCCTATGGTGCAGAATAGACGAAAACTGCCGGAATTATTGCGGAAGGTCTGGACAATTTGCCACTTATGATGTATGATAGGAAGCAGTATGCGGCGGAATCTTCCCCGCCGCAGTAAGACGAGGTGAAAACAATGGCACAAGCATTCTTCGGCGGCGTTCATCCCAACGACCGGAAAGCCGCCACGCGGGCCAAAGCCATCGAACCGCTTCCGGCACCGGCGGAAGTGGTGATCCCCATGTCCATGCACATCGGCGCGCCGTGCAAACCGCTGGTCGCCAAGGGCGATCAGGTGAAGCTGGGACAGCGCATCGGTGAGCCCGGCGGTTTCGTTTCCGCGCCGATCCACGCCTCCGTGTCCGGCACGGTCACGGCGGTGGAACCGCGCCCGTCGTCTATGGGCGGCACCGTGCTGTCGGTGGTCATCGCCAACGATTTTCAAAACACGCTCAGCGACGAGATCCGTCCTGTCGCCGATCCGGACAGTCTTACCGCGGAGGAACTGACGGAGATCGTGAAAAACGCCGGTATCGTCGGGCAGGGCGGCGCTACGTTCCCTACGCATGTGAAGATCAGCTCCGCGATGGGCAAGGCGGATTATATCATCATTAACGCCGCCGAGTGCGAGCCGTACATCACCGGTGACCATCGCACCATGCTGGAGCGTCCGGAGCAGGTGATCAAAGGCGCCATGCTGCTGGCAAAATGCTTTGGCGTGGATAAGGTCTATCTCGGCATCGAAGCGAACAAGCAGGACGCGGCGGACGTGCTCAACGCGCAGATCGCCGCGCTGAACGCGCCGGTGGTGGTGGAGGTGCTCCACACCCGCTATCCCCAGGGCGCGGAAAAACAGCTCTGTCAGGCGGTGTCCGGCCGTCAGGTGCCCTCCGGCAAACTGCCGGCGGACGCGGGCTGTTGTATTTTCAATCTGAACACCACCTGCGCCATTTACCGCGCGGTATACGAGGGGATGCCGGTGGTGAGCAAGATCGTGACCGTGTCCGGCTCCGGCGTGATAGAGCCGAAGAATCTGGAGTGTCCCATCGGCACGCCGGTTGCCAACCTGTTTGACGCGTGCGGCGGCTTACGGGAGGACACCTATAAGCTCATCATGGGCGGTCCCATGATGGGTCTTGCCCAGTATACCGCCGACGTGCCTGTGGGCAAGGGGACCGGCTGCATGCTGGCGTTTGCCGGGGACGAGGAGCGGTACGAGCCCGAGCCGCAATGTATCCGGTGCGGCAAGTGCGTGGGCGTATGCCCCATCCGGCTGGAGCCGGTGTTCATGTACAAGTATCTGGCAAAAGGCGACTGGGAGAACTTCCGTGACCGGCTTCACGGCATGGACTGCATCGAATGCGGCGCCTGCACCTATATCTGTCCGGCGCGCCTGCCGCTGACCCACGCGTTCCGCATGGGCAAACAGCAGGTAAACAACGCCCGCATGGCCGCCATAGCACTGGCGGAGGCGGAAAAGGCGCAAGAAGCGAAAAAGGAGGCGTAAGGCATGACGGAATATAAAGAATTGAAGCTGATCGCGTCCTCCTCGCCCCATATCCGTTCCGATGAGGATACCCGTTCCATTATGTTGGACGTGATCATCGCCCTGTTGCCGGCACTTTTGATGAGCGTATACCGTTTCGGGAACTGGAATTTCCGCGCGCTGACGGTGACGGCGTTTTCCGCCGGATGCTGTGTGCTGTGGGAATGGCTCTATCGCAAGCTGATGAAAAAGTCCAACATGATCGGCGATTTGAGCGCGGTCGTTACGGGAATGCTGCTGGCGCTGGTGTGTCCGGTGACGGTTCCGTACTGGATGATCGCCGTGGGCAGTTTCTTCTCCATCGTGGTCGTCAAACAGCTCTACGGCGGTATCGGCTGTAATTTCCTCAATCCGGCGCTGGCAGGCCGTGCCGTGCTGGTGGCGGCGTATGCAGGACCCATGACCCGCTGGCTGGCGCCGGAGGCGTCGTACCCCGTGCTGGGCTCGGCGGATCTGGTGACCGCCGCCACGCCGCTGGCGATTTTGAAAGAGGGCGGCGCGGACGCGTTTGCCGCGCTGACGCAGACCTACACCGCCGGCGACCTGTTTTTAGGCAGGATCGGCGGCTCGCTGGGAGAAACGTCGGCGCTGATGCTGCTGTTGGGCGGCGCCTATCTGCTGGTGCGCAAGGTGATCTCCTGGCATATTCCCGCGGCCTATATCGGCACGGTGGCGCTGGTGAGTCTCCTGGCCGCACCTGCCGGAGTGGATCCGTGGCAGTATGTGACGTATCAGCTGTTTGCCGGCGGTTTGCTGCTGGGCGCTATCTTCATGGCAACCGACTATGCCACCTCACCTGTGACAAAGCCGGGCCAGTTGGTCTTCGGCGCGGGATGCGGTCTGCTGACCTGTTTCATCCGGCACTTCGGCTCTTATCCGGAAGGCGTATGCTATTCCATTTTGATCATGAACTGCACCACCTGGCTGTTGGATAAATACATCCGCCCCGTGATTTACGGCGCACCCAAAAAGGAGAAGAAGGAGGCGGCGGCAAAATGAAGGAGTTTACGGCACGGTTTGCCCTGAAGGTCGCCGGCACGCTCACAGCCATCGCGCTGGCGGTGGCGGCGCTGCTGGGCGCGGTGAACCATATTACCGCCGATCCCATCGCCGCCCGTCTGGCGGAGAGTACCCGCGTGGCATTGAGCGCCGTTGCGCCTGCCGGCACGGACTTTACGCCGCTGGAGCTGTCGGAGGAGGCGGTTGCCGCCGCCGCCGCGCAGGGCGGCACGCTGAAGGAGCTCTACGCCATGTCCGCCGGCGGTTACGCCGTCAAGGTGGTGACCTCCGGCTCCCAGGGCAATATTGAAATGATCGTAGGCGTGGACGAGACCGGCGCCATCACCGGCGTATCCATTGTGGACAACGCCGAAACGGCGGGCATCGGCTCCAAGGTGATGGAGAACCTGCCCAACGAAGCGGGCGCGCCGGTGCTCGATCAGTTTATCGGCTTGAGCGGCGCGGGTACGCTGGCGGTGAAAAAGAACATCATACCCGTCACCGGCGCCACCGTGTCCACCAGAGGCGTCACCGCCGGAGCGAACGCCGCGCTGGCTGTGGCGGAGCTGTTGGGTTGAAAGGAGGCTGTAATATGAACGTGAAAAAACAGTTTACAGACGGCTTATTGACCCAGAATCCCGTGCTGGTACAGCTTCTGGGTATGTGCTCCACGCTGGCGATCACCACCTCCGTTATGAACGGTCTGGGCATGGGCGTGAGTGTCATCATTATTCTGACTTTGAGCAATATCTTCATTTCCCTGCTTCGCAAGATCATTCCCAACGAGGTGCGTATCGCCTGCTATATCATTGTGATCGCCGGCTTCGTTACCTGTGTACAGCTTCTTTTGAAGGCGTTTTTGCCGGAGCTTGATAAGAGCCTGGGCGTATTCATCCCGCTGATCGTGGTCAACTGCATCATTTTAGGCCGCGCGGAATCCTTTGCCTCGAAAAACGCGGTGGGCGCCTCGGCGCTGGACGGTATTTTTCAGGGACTGGGCTATACCGCGGTACTGCTGGTGATGTGCTTTTTCCGCGAGCTGTTGGGCGCCGGCACGCTTCTGGGTGTGCGCATCCTGCCGGAGAGCTACACCAATATGGGTCTGATGACGTTGCCGGTAGGCGGCTTCCTGTGTCTGGGCGCGCTGATCGCCGCTATGCAGTGGGCGATGAACCGCGCCGCGGAGAAACGGGCGGCGGCGGAAAAGGAGGCGAAGTAAAGCATGAGTGTTACGACCTTGCTGACCATCGCGCTGGGCGCTATTTTGACCAACAACTTTATTTTCGCGCAGTTTCTGGGCATTTGCCCGTTTTTGGGCGTGAGCAAAAAAATCGACACGGCGGTAGGCATGGGCGCGGCGGTGACGTTCGTGATGGGCCTGGCCAGCGCTGTGTGCTACGGGGTGAACGCCCTTTTGCAAGCGGCGGGACTTGCCTATATGCAGACGGTGGCGTTTATTCTGGTGATCGCCGCGCTGGTGCAGTTTGTGGAGATGTTCCTCAAGCGGTACGTACCCGCGCTCTATACGGCGCTGGGCGTATATCTGCCGTTGATCACCACCAACTGCGCCGTGCTGGGCGTGGCGCTTTTGAACGTGCAGAACAACTACAACTTTATCGAGTCCGTGGTATACGGCATCACCGGCGGTCTCGGCTTTTTGCTGGCGATCTTCCTGTTTGCCGCCGTGCGGGAACAGTTGGAGTTTGCCGACACACCCAAGGCCTTTGAGGGATTCCCCATCGCGCTGGTCACCGCCGGTCTGATCGCGCTGGCGTTCATGGGCTTCAGTGGCTTGCAGGTCTGGTAAGGAGGGGTGTGCGGAATGGAGATCGTATATGCTGTTTTGGTATTAGGCGCGCTGGCGGCGCTGTTCGGGCTGGCGCTGGCTGTGGCGGCAAAGGCGTTTGAAGTGAAAGCGGACCCGCGCCTGGCGCAGATCCAGTCATGTCTGGCAGGCGCCAACTGCGGCGGTTGCGGCTATCCCGGTTGCGGCGGCTGTGCCGCGGCGATCTTGTCGGGCAAAGCGCCGGTGACCGCCTGCGCGCCGGTCGGCGCCGAGGGCGCCGCGAAAATTGCCGCCATTATGGGCATAGAGGTCGCCTCCGGTGAACGGATGGTCGCCCACGTGCGCTGTAACGGCGGCTGTGACGCGCAGAAGAATTTTGAGTATCGCGGCGTGAGCGACTGCCTTGCCGCTACCAAGGTCTGCGGCGGCGATAAAAACGTCTGCCGCTACGGATGCTTCGGCTTCGGTACCTGCGTGGCGGCGTGTAAGTTCGACGCGATCCATATCAACGAGCGCGGCGTAGCGGAAGTAGATCGGGAGAAGTGCACCAACTGCGGCGCCTGCCGCGCCGCCTGCCCCCGAAAGCTGATCGACGCGGTGCCCTACAAGCAGAAGGTGTTTGTCAACTGCTCCAATCGGGAGAAGGGTCCCGGCGTGATGAAGGTCTGCGCCCGGTCCTGTATCGCCTGCGGTATGTGTGAGCGCACCTGCAAGTTTGACGCCATCCACGTGATCGACAACGTGGCGGTGATCGATTACGACAAATGCCGCAACTGTACCATGTGCGCCAAGGCGTGCCCCCGCAGTGCCATTGAGCCGATCCCCACGGCGGAGGAGCGGGAACGGTTCAACGCCGCCCAGCGCGCCGCGAAGCAGGCGGCGGCGGAAAAGGCCGCGGCGAAGGCGGCGCAAAGCGACAGCGCGGCGGAGTAAACGGAGCGGTTTCCCTGCTTTTCCCGCCTTGACAGTGTGTTCGGCGGCAGTTTATAATGGCATTAGAACAAAACGGCGCCGCCGGCGTGTTGGCACGGCGCGGAAATGAGGATTCCATGAAACGAAAAGGATTGATCGCGCTTTTGGTTTTGGCGCTTTTATTCACGCTTGCCGGTTGCGGCAAGGATAAAAAGCAAACCGGCGGCGACGGCGCGGAGGAAACACCGAATCAAACCGAGACCCGAACCGACCGGGACGCCGGCGCCCAGACCGCGCCGGAGGACGGGCAGAGCGGCGAGGTCGATTCCGGCGAGGCGGAGCTGCCGGTGCAAAGCGGAACGGACGGCGCCGGTGATAACGGCGCCGGTGATAACGGCGCCGGTGATAACGACGCCGGCGATAACGACGCCAGCGAAGTTGACAGCGGAGAAGAAGACCCTGCCGCCGGAGGAAGTACGCAGGGGGAAAATCCCGACCCGCCGTATGATCCCAACCAGCCGATCGAACTGCCTCCGGTACCGCTGAACTAAACACATAAAACGATCCGGCGCCTTCCGTTGAAGGCGCCGGATCGTGAGACTGTCAAAAAACGGCTTTGCCGGTGTTTGACAAAAGGGCTG
>JAFSZX010000008.1 GCA_017458825.1 Oscillospiraceae bacterium | reverse complement strand
TGAACGTGAACACCAGCGCCACGATGGAGCCGAGGCACAAGCCAGTGGCGGCGTCGGCATCGGCGAAGGCGTCGATAAAGGAGGCGCCGTCGAAGTAACCGCCGGTGTAGATCATGCCGATGATGCACATGACGATCAGCACCACCACGGGGATGATCAGATCCAGGATGGAGGACTTGCCATGGCCTTCCTCATAGTTGTCAGCGCCGGCGAAGGGACGGTGCTCGGTGGTGAACAGATCGTCCTTGACCTGGGCGTTGTACTCATGGGTCAGCATGGGGCCGTAGTCGATGTTCAGCAGGGAGATGACGATGATCATCACCAGCGTCAGCAGGCAGTAGTAGTTGTAGGGGATCTGCTGGACGAACATCTGGATACCGGACACGTAGCTGTCATCCACGTAGCCCGCCACAGCGGCGGCCCAGGAAGACACAGGCGCCAGCATGCACACAGGCGCGGCGGTGGCGTCGATCACGTACGCCAGCTTGGCGCGGGAGATCTTGTGGCTCTCGGTCACAGGACGCATCACGGAGCCCACGGTCAGGCAGTTGAAATAGTCGTCGATGAAAATCAGCACACCCAGCAGCATGGTCATGAGCTGCGCGCCGGCGCGGGATTTCACCGTCTTCTTCGCCCAGCGGCCAAAGGCTGCGGAGCCGCCGCCCTTGTTCATCAGATCCACCATGATACCCAGAATGACCAGGAAGATCAGGATGCCCACGTTCCAGCCATCACCGATGTTGCTGATCAAACCGTTGCCGAATTCATCCTCACCGCCGCCGATAAAGACGCGGACAGTGTCCCAGGGGCGGAAGTTCGCCACCAGCAAAGAGCCGGTCAGCACGCCCAGGAACAGGGATGAATACACCTCTTTGCTGATGAGCGCCAAAGCGATCGCAACAGCGGGCGGCAGCAGGGACCAGCCTGTGCCGAACACACCGTCGGGATACTGCAGCTTCAGTACCACCAGCAGAGCTACGATGATAACCAGGGCAATGCCGTATGCAATCTTCGTACTCTTCTTTTCCATTGTGTGATTTCCCTCCTCACAATATTTGGTTCCTTTATTTTACAGTTTGTTCATAATCCTGTCAAGCGATCGGCGGTTTTTTCCCCTTTTTCCACAAGAAGGTCTGTTTTTGTTTCGTCTATTTTAACAATAAACGATCTTTTCCCCGGTTCTGCGCCCTTACAGACCCAGAAAATCTTTCAGCTGTCCCCACAGGATGAAGAGCATGATCAGCGGCGTGATATAGCGCACGCACACCGCGTAGAACCGGTACGCGCCGAACCGCGCGCCGCTGCGGCGCACCTCGTCGCCCACCCAGTCCGGCTTGAGCTCCCAGCCGATCATCAAACACGTGAGCAATCCGCCCAGCGGCATAAGAAGACCCTCCGACAGGAAATCCAGCAGATCCAGCCAGCAGTCGCAAAAGGTCGGGATCTCGCCTCTGGCGCGAAACAGGCTTTGCAAGGGGACCCACAGTCCGTTGCTCCCCAACCCGTCGGCACAGGTGACGGTGCAGAATACGCCGGCAAGGAGCGTAATGAGAAGCGTATAGAGCCAGCGGCGGGACGCGCCCGCCGTTTTTCGCCCCTCGCTCCGCGCCAGTGCCCGGTCGGTCAGATACGCCACCGGCACTTCCAGCATAGATACCGAGGACGCCAGCGCCGCCAGCACCACCAGCAGGTAGAACAGGATCCCGAACACGTAACCCGTTCGCCCCATACTGCCGAACACGTCCTGAAGCGTCACGAACAGGAGCGCCGGACCGCGCATGGCGTCTTCCGGCGCGCCCAGCGCGAATGCCGCCGGCAGGACGGCCATGCCCGCCAGCAGACCCACCGCCGTATCGCTGATGACGATCAGAACGGTGTTTTTGCCCAGATCCTGCCGCTTATCGGTGTAGGAGCCGTAGGTCACCATGACGCCGGCGGCAATGGACAGGGAGAAGAACATCTGCCCACCGGCTGTTTTCAGTACGCCTAAAAAGTCCTCTTTAAGAGGCGTGAAGTCGGGCTTGAACATAAAGGAAAGCCCCGCGCCGGCGCCGGGCAGTGTGCAGGCGCGCAGAATAATGATCAACAGCATCACCAGCAGTACCGGCATGCCCACGGAGCAAAACCGCTCGATCCCGCGCCGCACGCCGAACAGGACGATCACCGCCGTCAGCGCCAGAAAGATGGCGCCGTTGCCGATGGCGGCGCCCTGCTGTGTCAGCGTGGCGGCAAAGAGCGTACTGCCGTCCAGACCGCCCGCGCCCCATCCGGCGCCCAGCAAGCCGCCCACGTTCAGCATCAGATAGCGGATGCAGTAGCCGCCCAGCGCCGAGTAAAACGACAGGATCAATACCGCCGCCGCCACCGCCGGAACGCCGACCCACTTGAATCGGCGCGACACCGCCTGATAGGCGCTCACGGCGTTGCCGCCGGTGCGCCGCCCCAGTGCCAGCTCGCCCAGCAGCACCACCGCGCCGCACAGCGCCGCCAGTACCAGATATACCAGCAAAAAGGCAAAACCGCCGCCCTTACCCATGCGGTAGGGGAAGCCCCAGATGTTGCCCAGCCCCACCGCCGAACCGATGGCGGCCATCAAAAACCCGAAATTGCTGGCAAACCCCGTTCTTTTCTCCATGGTGATCCCTCGCATCTCGAAATATGGCAACATTATACACGCCTTACCGTGTCGCCACAAGGCAAAATATGGCGCAAGGCGCGTTTTTTGCTTGACAGGCGGGAGCAAGTGTGTCATAATGCCATTGAGAGTGAGAGTAGAACACCGTGGGGGCGTGTTCTGCTCTTTTTTTGCCCCCGATATTTTTGTGAGGAGGACGTTATTCATGGAGACAAGACCGTATGTAGCATGGGAATTGATGAACGCGTTTATGATCGACGTGTTCAAAGCCTACGGCGTACCGGCGGAGGACGCCGCCATCTGCGCCGACGTGTTGCTGGAATCGGATCGCCGGGGCATTGAGAGCCACGGCTGCAACCGTTTCAAACCCATTTATCTCGACCGCATCGAAAACGGCACACTGCTGCCTGTGACCAAGATCGACATTGTCAAGGACACGCCCACCACCGTGGTGATGGACGCCAACAACGGTATGGGCATGGTGGCGAGCCACAAGATGATGGAGATGCTCATTGAAAAAGCCTCCAAGTACGGTATGGCGGGCGGCGCGATCTACAACTCCACCCACTACGGCATTGCCGGTTACTGGACGACGATGGCGGAAAAAGCCGGCATGATCGGCATTACCGGCACCAACGCCCGCCCCTCCGTGGCGCCCACCTGGGGCGTGGAGCCCATGATGGGCACCAACCCCCTCACCTTTACCATGCCCACGGACGAGCCGTTCCCGTTCAATTTCGACTGCGCCACCTCCATCGTGCAAAACGGCAAGATCGAGTACTATGAGCGCAGCGGCAAGGAGACGCCCGCCGGTCTCGTGGTGACCAAGGACGGCGGCACCATGACCGATTCCGGTCAGATCCTCAAGGATATGCGGGCGGGGAAATGCGCCCTGCTGTCCATCGGCGGCATCGGCGAGCAGACCGGCGGCTATAAGGGCTACGGCTTCACAACCATCGTGGAGATCCTCTCCGCAGCGCTGTGCGGCGGTCCGTTCATGAAAGAGCTCAGCGGCAAGGACGCTGACGGGAAGAACACCTTCTACCGCCTGGGTCATTTCTTCTTCGTGATCAATCCGGCGTTCTTCATGGGTCTGGACACCTTCAAGAAGACGGCCGGCGACATCTGCCGCGGTCTGCGCAACTCCGAGAAGGCGCCCGGCGCGGAGCGGATCTACACCGCCGGCGAGAAAGAATGGGACGCATGGCAGGAGCGCAAGGACAAGGGCGTGCCTGTGGGCGAGTCCATCCAGAAAGAGCTGGTGCAGCTGCGCGACCGGTTCGGTCTTGACTATCACTTCCCCTTTGAGAAATAAGAAAGGACGGTAGAAAGTATGGATTACGCGAAGGAATCTCTGCGCCTCCACGGCGAGTGGAAAGGAAAGATCGAGGTAGTCGCCACCGTGCCTACCGCCAGCAAGGACGATCTCTCTTTGGCGTATACCCCCGGCGTGGCGCAGCCGTGTCTGGAGATCCAGAAGGACGTTGACAAGAGCTATGACCTCACCCGCCGTCACAACCTCTGCGCCGTGATCACCGACGGTACCGCCGTGCTGGGTCTGGGCGACATCGGACCGGAAGCCGGTATGCCCGTGATGGAGGGCAAATGCGTCCTGTTCAAGAACTTCGGCGGTGTGGACGCGTTCCCTCTTTGCGTCAAGACCAAGGACGTGGACGCGTTCGTGGAGACCGTATACAACATCTCCGGCAGTTTCGGCGGCATCAATCTGGAGGACATCTCCGCCCCCCGGTGCTTTGAGATCGAGCGCAAGCTCAAGGAGAAATGCGACATCCCCATTTTCCACGACGATCAGCACGGTACCGCCATCATCACGCTGGCAGGTCTTACCAACGCGCTGAAAGTGGTGGGCAAGAAGAAAGAGGACGTGAAGGTGGTCACCTCCGGCGCCGGTGCCGCCGCCATCTCCATTGTCAAGCTGCTGCTCTCCGCCGGCTTCAACCATATCGTGATGACCGACCGCAAGGGCGCCATCTATGAGGGGCGCGACGGGCTGAACTGGATCAAGGAAGAGATGGCGGCGGTCACCAACCGCAAGTTGGAAAAAGGCGCGCTGGCGGACGTGATCCGCGGCGCGGACGTGTTCATCGGCGTTTCCGCTCCCGGCACGCTTACCACGGACATGGTCAGGACCATGAACCGCGACGCGATCGTGTTTGCCTGCGCCAATCCTACGCCGGAGATCTTCCCGGACGACGCGAAGGCGGGCGGCGCAAAAGTCGTTGCCACCGGCAGAAGCGACTATCCCAACCAGATCAACAACGTGCTGGCGTTCCCCGGCGTGTTCCGCGGCACATTTGACGTGCGCGCCAGCGACATCAATGAGGAGATGAAGATGGCGGCGTCTCAAGCTCTGGCGGGCCTGATCTCCGACGAGGAGTTGAGCGCGGACTACATCATCCCCAAGGCGTTCGATCCGCGGGTCGGTCCCACCGTCGCCAAAGCGGTGGCGGACGCCGCGCGGAAAAGCGGCGTGGCGCGGATCTGACCGGTCCTCCGCAGAAAAACAGTCAAAAAGCGCGTCCTTCTGTGTACGGCACACGGTAGGGCGCGTTTTTTTGCCGCGCCCGCCTTTCACTCTTTACGCACCGCCAACCGTGTGATATAATAAGTTATTAGTAAAATTACAGTGGAGCAGTGTTTTTCCTGAAAGGGGAAGGAGGTGACGCACGTGAAATTTCAACGCTGGCAGATCAAACCGCCGGACGCGGCGGCGGCGCAGGCACTGACGGACGCCGGTTACAGTCCGCTGGTGGCAAACGTACTGGCCTCTCGCGGGATACGGGACGGCGCGCAGGCGGCGGAATTTCTCCTGTGCGATCACCGTTTGACCTACTCGCCGCTGCTCATGGCGGATATGGATCGGGCGGCGGCGCGGATCAACGCGGCGCTGGAGCGCGGCGAGCATATCGCCGTGTACGGCGACTATGACGTGGACGGTATCACCGCCACCGTGATCCTGACGGATTATCTGCGCTGTCGCGGCGCCCGGGTGAGTTATTACATACCCCACCGCATTGAGGACGGCTACGGCTTGAGTGCCGACGCGATCGACGCGCTGCACCGCCGCGGCGTGACGCTGCTGCTTACCGTGGACTGCGGCATCACCGGCGTAGAGGAGGTGGCGCACGCCGCCGCGCTGGGGATCGACACGGTGATCACCGACCATCACGAGTGCAAGGAACAGCTCCCCGCCGCCGCGGCGGTGGTGGATCCCCACCGGAGCGACTGCCCGTATCCTTTCAAGCATCTGGCAGGCTGCGGCGTGGCGCTGAAGCTGGTGCTGGCGCTGGGCGGCGCGGATCGGGAGGAGGCGCTCTTTTCCCGTTACTGCGCCCTGTGCGCCATCGGCACGGTGGCGGACGTGATGCAGATGACCGGTGAAAACCGCGCCATCGTTTCCCGCGGTCTTGCCGCCATTGAACATTCGGATTTTATCGGACTGCACGCGCTGTTGCAGGAAGCGGGGCTGTCCGGCAAGAATATCACCTCCACCCAGATCGGATACGTACTTTCGCCCCGTATCAACGCCGCCGGACGCATGGGCGGCGCCGACACGGCGGTAGAGCTGTTTTTGTGCGACGAGCCGGATCGCGCCGCCCGTTTGGCGGCGGATCTTTGCGCCATGAATCGGGAACGCCAGGCGGTGGAGCAGGAGATCTTCTCCCAGGCGCTGGAGATGATCGAGGCACTGCCGCAAACCGAGCGCAGCGCGCTGGTGCTCTCCTCCGAGACGTGGCATCAGGGCGTGGTGGGGATCGTGGCGTCCCGACTGAGCGAGCGGTTTTCCTGCCCCAGCTTTATGATCCACCTCAACGGCGACGTGGGGAAGGGCTCCTGCCGCAGTTGGGGCGGGTTCAATCTCTTTGCCGCGCTGGAGGAGTGTTCCGATCTGCTGTTGGATTTCGGCGGTCACGAGCTGGCGGCGGGATTCACCATTCGGGCGGAAAACATTCCGGCGTTCCGCAGGAAGATGAACCGCTGTGCCAGCGCCTATCGCGGCGGCGGCGCGCCGATCTCGGTACTGCCGGTGGATCTGGCGGTATCCTCGGCGGAGCTTTTGACGCTGGAAGAGGCGGAGGCGCTGGAAGCGCTGGAGCCGTACGGCGCCGGCAACGAGCGGCCTGTTCTGTGCCTTACCGGCGCCACGCTGGAACGGGCGCAAAACGTGGGACAAAACCGCCACATGAAACTGCGGCTCCAAAAGGGCGGCGTCAGTCTGGAGGGGATCTTCTTCTCCGCCAACGTAGAGAGTTGCGGCTGTGCGCCCCAGTCCCGGGTGGACGCGGCGTTCTATCTGCAGATCAACGAATTCCGTGACGTGCGAAGCGCCCAGCTTCAGTTGATCGATCTGCGCCCGTCCCTCGCGCCCAGTGTTCGGGAAACGGAGGCGCTGTCTCTTCTGGAGCGGTTCCGCTCTCATCAGGCGCTCGCAGGCGGCGAAGCGCGCCGCCTGTTGCCGGAGCGGGAGCAGTTCATACAGCTCTGGCGCACGCTGGAGCATCTGGTGCCGCCGGAGGGTCTGGCGGCGGAGTATCTGCCGTTTTTGCGGCAGTTGGCAGGCGCCGTGCGCGGCGCGGAATCGTTCCTGCGCGCCGCCTTCTGTCTGGACGTTTTCTGCGAGCGCCGGCTTTTGACCATCCGCGTGGAGGACGGGCAAGTCTTTTTACAGCTTTGTGCCCAGGGGAAAAAGGTAGATCTGGAGCAATCGGAGCCGCTATGCCGTCTGCGTGGCGCGGCGGCGGATATTCGGCGGGGAGGTGACGGCGTATGACGCTGGAGGAACAGTATCAACATCTGGAGGACACGATACGCGCCTATAATCCCGGCGCCAATTTCGCCCAGATTCGGGGTGCGTTCGATTACGCCGCCGCCGCCCATCAAGGTCAGATCCGCAAGGACGGCTCGCCCTTTATCACCCATCCGCTGGCGGTGGCGCAGATCGTGGCGGAGGAACTGCATCTGGACAGCGAATCCATCACCGCGGCGCTGCTGCACGACGCCATTGAGGATACCGCCGCCACCCATGCCGAGATCGCCAAGCTGTTCTCGCCCACCATCGCGGATCTGGTGGAGGGCGTCAGCAAGCTGACCCGCGTGCACTATACCTCCAAGGAGCAGGAGCAGATGGAGAATCTGCGCAAAATGCTCATGGCGATGGCGAAGGATATCCGCGTGATCCTGGTGAAGATCTCCGACCGGCTCCACAATATGCGCACCATGGAGTATCAGACGCCGGAGAAGCAGAAGCAGAAGTCCTTTGAAACCATGGAGATCTACGCGCCCATCGCCCACCGGCTGGGAATGCAGAAGATGAAATGGGAGCTGGAGGATCTGAGTTTAAAATATCTCGATCCCGTAGGCTATCAGGAGATCATCGACGCGCTGGCGGAAAAAGCCGCCGAGTACGACCGGTTTATGGGCGACGTGCAGGATCAGGTGTCCGAGCGCCTTGAAAAAGCCCACATCGCCGGCGATGTGTCCGGACGCATGAAGCATCCGTACAGCATTTACCGCAAGATGTACACCCAGAATAAGAGTCTGGACGACGTGTTTGACCTGTTTGCCTTTCGGGTGATCGTATCCACGGTCCAGGACTGCTACAATGTGCTGGGTATCATTCACGACCTCTATCACCCCATTTTGGGGCGTTTCAAAGACTATATCGGCACGCCCAAGCCCAATATGTACCAGAGCCTTCACACCACCGTGGTAGGGCAAAACGGCGTACCCTTCGAGGTGCAGATCCGTACCCGTGAGATGCACGAGGTGGCGGAATACGGCATCGCCGCCCACTGGAAGTATAAGCAGAACGGGCAGGGCGCCGGCGACGAGAAGGACTACGAATGGGTGCGGCGTCTTTTGGAAAATCAGGAGGGCGCCGACGCGGAGGAGTTCATCCACTCCCTGAAGGTGGATATGTTTGCCGACGAGGTGTTCGTGTTTACCCCCAAGGGTGACGTGATCAACCTGCCTGCCGGCGCCACGCCCATCGACTTTGCTTATAGCATCCATTCGGCGGTGGGCAACCACATGGTGGCGGCGAAGGTCAACGGGCGCATCGTTCAGTTTGACTATAAGCTCCAAAACGGCGACGTGGTGGAGGTGGAGACCGCCCAGTCCGCCCACGGACCGAGCCGCGACTGGATCAAGATCGCCTGTTCCAGCAACGCCCGCAGTAAGATCCGCCAGTGGCTCAAGAAGGAGCGGCGTGATGAGAACGTGGTCACCGGCAGAGCCTCCTTTGAATCGGAGCTCCGCCGCTGCGGCGTAACGCTCAAGGAGCTTACCAGCGAGGAAAATCTGCCCGGCGTGCTGAAGAAGCTGAATTTTAATACGCTGGACGATATGTACGCCTCCATCGGCTACGGCGGCGTTACGGCGCTGAAAGTGATCGGCCGCCTGCGTGAGGAGATCAACCATATCCTGCGCCAGCGGCAGGGTCCGGAGCAGGAGAACGCCGCCCAGACGCCATCGGCGCGTCCTGCCGTGCCGGTGCGCCGCGCCCACGGCGAGCAGGGGATCGTGGTGGAAGGTTTGACCGGATGCCTTGTGAAGTTCGCCAAGTGCTGTTCCCCCGTGCCGGGGGATCCCGTGGTGGGATTCATCACCCGCGGCTGCGGCGTTTCCGTCCACCGTGCCGACTGTCCCAACGCCAGCGCCGAGCGGCGCCGCGCCGAGGACGCGGGGCGCTGGATCCACGTGAGCTGGTCGGATAAGACCAACGAAACGTACCGCACCTCGCTGGAGGTGTTTGCCAAGGATCGCATGGGGCTGATCGTGGACGTATCCACGGCGCTTTCATCCACCAAGACCCAGGTGTGCGGGCTCAACGCCCGCAGTACGCCGGACGGGTTTGCGCTGGTCAGCGTGGAGGTGCTGGTGGCGGATGCGTCCCATTTGCAGACGCTTACCCGCAAGCTGGAACAGATCTCCGGCGTGATGAAGGTCACGCGCCGCGCCGGATAAACCGTCTTGATAAAGGAGAAAACGTATGCGTGCTGTTTTAACGAGGGTGCAAAGCGCCTGTGTTTCCGTCTCCGGCGAGGTGATCGGGCAGATCGGGCAGGGCTTTTTGATCCTGCTGGGCGTGGGACAGGGCGACGGCGAGGCGCAGTGCCTCAAGCTGGCGGACAAGCTCACGGGACTGCGGATCTTTGATGACGAGGACGACAGAATGAACTTGAGCCTTGCCGACGTAGGCGGCGAGATCCTGGTCATCTCTCAATTCACGCTCTACGGCAACTGCAAAAAAGGTCGCCGTCCGGAGTATCTGGCGGCGGCGCGTCCGGACGTGGCGGAGGCGCTGTACGAGCGGTTCGTGTCGCTGTGTCGGGAAAAAGGCTTTCGCGTGGAAACGGGCCGTTTCGGCGCGGATATGCAGGTGGCGTCCGTCAACGACGGGCCGGTTACGCTGGTGGTAGACACCGATCTTCTGTGAGGGAGTTACGCGTATGAGGATCGACACGGTCTGTGTAGGACCTATCCAAACCAACTGTTATCTTTTGCAGGATGAGACCGCCGGCGTCTGCGCCCTCATCGACCCGGGCGACGAGGCGACGCGCCTTGCCGCGCTGGTGGAAAAGAGCGGCTGCCGCCTGCAGTATATCCTGCTCACCCACGGGCATTTCGACCACTATACCGCCGTGCCGGCGCTTTTGAAGCGCTACGGCGTGCCGGTGTATATCCACCGTGCCGATACGGCGGAGCCGCCCTGCGGCGATCTGGTCTTTCCCCGGGTGGATCCGGCGTATCAGCGGTACTGCGCCGAGGGGGACTGTCTGAATCTGGGGGATCTCACCGTCCGCGTGCTGGAAACGCCGGGGCACACCGCCGGCTCGGTATGCTATCTGTGTCAGGACGTGCTCTTTTCCGGCGACACGCTGTTTCGCATGAGCTGCGGGCGCACGGATCTGCCCGGCGGCAGTTTCGCCGCCATACGCCGTTCGCTGGCGCGTCTTGCCGCGCTTTCGGGCGATCTGACCGTCTATCCCGGTCACGACGCGCCGACCACGCTGGAGCTTGAGCGATCCCGCAATCCCTATATGCCCCGGAGGTCGGAGGTATGAAGCTGACGTTTTACGGCCACGACCAGCGCTACGCGGTGGAGCAGAGCCTGCTGGCGTTTTTTCCGGATGAGCGCCCCTCCTACGACGGCGCGGAGGAGAATGAGGCGGTGGTATCGCTCCACACGGCGGCGCGGTATACCACCGCCGTTACCCGTATGCGCTACGGCGGCGCGTCGGCGCGAGGCGTGAGCCGCGTGGTGCTGACGCCGGAAATGGACGAATACGAGGCGGAACGACTGCGGCAAAAGGCAGTCAAGCTCAGCTTCTTTAAGGCGGCGCGCGCCATCACCGGCGTTACGCCCACCTGGGGCGCGCTGACCGGTATCCGCCCCGGGAAACTGGCGGAGCGGTTTCTGGCGCAGGGCAAAACGCCGCGCCAAGTGGACGGCATTTTAAAAAGAACGTATTTCGTTTCCCCCCAGCGGCGGCGCCTTGCCATCGAAACGGCGCAGGCGGGTCTTCGCGCCAAGGCGGATCTTCACAGGGAGGATATCTCCCTCTATGTGGGTATCCCGTTTTGCCCCACACGCTGTGCCTATTGCAGTTTTGTCTCCCAGGCGGTGGAGCGTTCCCTGGGATTGACGGACGATTATCTGGCGGTCTTGCACCGCGAGATCACCGCCGCAGGGCGGATGGTATCTCAAACGGGCCTGCGCATCCGCTCCTTTTATATGGGCGGCGGCACGCCTACAACGCTCTGCGCCGGACAGATGGACCGTCTGCTGGGTCATATCAGCGACAGCTTTGACCTTTCAGGCTGCGGTGAGATCTGCGTAGAGGCGGGGCGCCCCGACACCATTGATCGGGAGAAGCTGGCGGTGCTTTTGCGCCGCGGCGTGAACCGCATCAGCGTTAACCCCCAGTCGTTGAGCGACGCGGTGCTTCGCGCCATCGGGCGGCGTCACACCGCCGAGGATGTGGAGCGCGCCATGTCCCTTGCCGCGGAGATGGGCTTTGCCCATGTGAATATGGATTTGATCGCCGGACTGCCGGAGGACACGGTGGACGGCTTTTGCGCCACACTGGAGCGGTGTCTTGCCATGGGGGCGGACAACATCACCGTCCACACGCTGGCGCTGAAAAAGGGCAGCCGCATCATGCTGGAGGGCGCCGCCCTTCCCACGGCGCAGGAGGTGGGGCAGATGCTGGACTTTGCCGCTTCCGCCCTGCGGGCAAGCGGTTTTTCGCCGTATTATCTCTATCGCCAGAAGTATATGTCCGGCAGTTTTGAAAACGTGGGTTGGTGCATAAGCGGCGCGGAGTGCCTATATAATATTTACATCATGGAGGAGCTCCACAGCATCTTGTCGCTGGGCGCCGGCGGATCTACCAAAATGGTTGATCCCGTGCGCGAGCGGATCTGCCGCGTGTTTCACGCCAAGTATCCCGGCGAGTATATGACTCGGCCGGAAAAGATTCAGGAGAATCTGGACGAATTCCGCCGGTTCCATGAGCAGATGCTGCGGGGCGCGGATTGAGCAGGAGGTACCTATGGGCAGATCACGCCGGCAGAGTTTTTTAAGCGGCGCCGTGGTGCTGACGGTCACCGTGGCGGTGACCAAGGTGATCGGCGCTCTGTATAAGATCCCGCTGGGCAACTTGCTGGACAGTGAGGGCATGGCGCATTTTTACGCCGCTTACAACATCTATCGCCTGCTGTTGACCTTTTCCACCGCCGGATTGCCGCTGGCGATGAGCCGCATGGTCTCCGAGGCGGAGGCGCTGGGGCGGCAGAACCAGAAAAAGCGGATCCTTCACACGGCGAGCGCCCTGTTTCTGATACTGGGCGTGGTGTCGTCGCTGGGGATGCTGTTGCTCTCGGCGCCGCTGAGCGAGCTTTTGCACGATCCGCCGGCGCGTCTTGCGGTGCAGGTGCTGGCGCCGTCGGTACTGCTGGTGTGTCTGATGGCGCCTTTGCGCGGCTATACGCAGGGGCAGGGGAATATGCGCCCCACCGCCGCCAGCGAGCTGATCGAATCACTGACCAAGGCGGTGGTGGGCTTCTTTCTGGCGTGGTGGCTTCTGCGGCAGGGTCTGCCCCGCGCCACGGCGGCGGCAGGCGCTATCGCCGGCGTAACGGTCGCCACCGCCGCCGCGCTGGCGGCACTGCTGATCTATTATGTGACCCGCCGCGGCAAACACGCCGGCACCGACCTGCCGGACAGCCGCCGCGCCATTTTGCGCCGGCTGTTGAAGCTGGGCATACCCATCACGTTAGGCGCCTGCGGCATGAGCCTGATCACGGTGCTGGACACCTCTTTGGTGCTGGGCACGCTGCAAAACGCGCTGGGCTTTTCCCAGGAGCAGTCGGCGGCGCTGTACGGGGAGTATACATACGGCGTCAATCTTTTCGCGTTGCCGCCGTCTTTGATCTCACCTGTCGCCATCAGCCTGATTCCGGCGGTCACCGCCGCCAAAACGCGGCGTGACGCATCAGGCGCCTCACGCCATCTTGCCGCCGCGTTTCGCTTTGCCACGTTGCTGGCGCTGCCGGCAGGCGCCATATTGAGCTGCATGGGGACGCAGGTGGTGCAGGTACTCTATCCCGATATACCCGCCACCGCCGCCGCCGCGGCGGAGCATTTGCAGGTTTTGGGCTTTGCCAGCATCTGCGTATGCTGTATGACGCTTTGCGGCGGCGTTTTGCAGTCCTGCGGTCACGAACGCATCCCGCTGTGGACGCTGCTTTGCGGCGGCGCGGTGAAGATCGCGTCCAACTATCTGCTGGTGGGCAACCCTGCCATCGGTATCCGCGGCGCATCCTACAGCACGCTTCTTTGCTACGGACTGATCGCCGGAGCGGATCTCATCGCCGTGGCGCTGCTGGTGCCGGAGCGTCCCGGATATATAAACGTGTGCTGGCGACCGGCGCTTGCCGCCGCGGTTTCGGTCGTGGCAGGCCGCGCCGCATACGGCTTGCTGACACTGGCGCTGGGCACGGGCGGCGCGTCCTGCGGCGCGTTGCTGATCGCCGGAGCGGTTTACCTCATTTTGGCGCTGGCGCTGGGCGCTGTGCGCCGTCAGGACGTACTTTCCCTGCCTCACGGCGAAAAAATGGCGAATTTTTTGCATTTATCCTGAAGTTTCTTGCGGGATTTCCGCAAAAGCTCTTGCATTTACAGCGAAAATATGGTAAATTTTGAGAAGAAAGCGCCGCGGTCGGCGCGAAGACCCGTTCTTAACGCGGTCATCCGCATTAGGATAGATACCAAGGATATTATATTTTAGGAGGAAAAATCATGAACAAGACCGAACTGATCGCCGCTGTTGCCGAGAAGGCCGGACTGTCCAAGAAGGACACCGAGGCCGCTGTTTCCGCCGCTATCGCCGCTGTGACCGCCGCTCTGGCCGCCGGTGACAAAGTGCAGTTGGTGGGCTTTGGCTCTTTCGAGACCAAGAAGCGCGCTGCCCGTACGGGTCTGAATCCCCGCACCAAGGAGCCCGTGAAGATCGCCGCTACCAAGGTTCCCGTCTTCAAGGCCGGCAAGGCTCTTAAGGACGCCGTTGCCAAGTAAACAAGCGACTGTCCGGCCCCGATGCGCTGTCGCATCGGGGCTTTTTTTAAGGAGAACGATACCATGCGACTGGATAAGTATTTGAAAGTATCCCGACTCATCAAGCGCCGCACCGTGGCAAACGAGGCGTGCGACAAAGAGCGCGTCAGTGTCAACGGAAAGGTACAGCGCGCCAGCTATGAGGTCCGGCAGGGCGACCGGATCACCATCCGGTTCGGCGAGCGTTCGCTGACGGTGGAGGTGGTCAGCGTGCAGGAGAATGCCGGCAAGGCGGAAGCCGCCGCCATGTATCGGGAAGTAGACGAGAGCTTGTCATAAAAAGAGCGCTCCTTTCATAAGGTGTCATCAACCACACCTTTGAGAGGAGCTTTTTATATGGCATACGAAGTTGCAAGCACCGCGCCGCTGATCCATCGGGTGCAGTTGGACGGCAGAAACCGTCTCACGGTGTCGGGCGTGGAGGACGTGGCGCGGTTTGACGAGAGCTGTATCGTGCTGACCACCTGCGAGGGCACCATGATCGTGGCGGGAGAGGAGCTGCATATCGGCAAGCTGACGCTGGACGGCGGCGAACTCCAGGTGGACGGACGGATCGACGCCGTGACCTACGAGGATCGTCCGTCCCAGCGCGGTTCGCTTTTGTCCCGTCTGTTCGGCTGATGGAGAACCATATCTCACAGCAGTTATCTCTGCTGGGGCTGTCCGTCCTCTGCGGCGTTGCCGCAGCGGTGGTCTATGACATTCTGCGCGCCGTGCGGCTGCGCCGCCGTTCGCTGACCCATGTGCTGGACGCACTGTACGGTCTGGCGCTGCTGGCAGGGCTCAGCGTCTTTACCCGCCGTCGGGGCGGCGGCGAACTGCGGCTTTTCATGGTGTTGGGCATCCTGGGCGGCGCGGGGCTGTATTTCCTGCTGCCGGCACAGTGGCTGGCGCCTTTGTGGGCGTTCTGGGCGGATACCTGTCGGGAGCTGGCGCGGATTCTTCTGCTGCCGTTTCGCTTCGCGCTGGATCTTTTAAAAAAATTTTTCCGCCGCGTAAAAAAAGACTTTCTTTTTGCGAAGAAATACGCTAAAATAAGACGGTATAAGTGGGAGTTTCTTCTCATCCATCGGCGCAGTGGCGCAATAGGAGGGCGGTTCCGTGGCGAAGAGCGCAAAAAAAAGCAAAAAAAAGAACAGCTTCATCACCGTTCTGGTGCTGGGCGTGCTGATCGCCGTGCTGGGCATTGAGCTGATGCAGTTATACGGTAAACTGCGTCGGGAACAGGTCCGGCAGGAGGAGCTGTCCTCTCAGGTACAGGAGCTTCGTCAGGAGAACGACTCTTTGCGTTCCGATCTGGACAAGGCGGATGACGAGGAGTTTATCAAGAATAAAGCGCGGGAACAGCTCAATATGGTGGAGGCAGGCGAGCGGATCTTCATCGACGTGAATCATTAACGGTAAAGGGAGCGGTAAGCGGGCATGGAATGGGACGTAGGATCGATCGTCACCGGAAAAGTAACAGGGATCACCAAATTCGGCGCGTTTATACTGCTGCCGGACGGCAAGTCCGGGCTGGTACATATTTCCGAGGTATCCGCCGGCTTTGTCAGCGACGTCCATGATTTCCTCCGCGAGGGGCAGGAAGTGCAGGTAAAGATCCTTGCCGTTTCGCCGGAGGGAAAGATCAACCTGTCCGTTAAGCAGGCGGTGCCGTCCGCGCCGGTGCCCAAAAAGCCGGCCCGTCCCGCCGCGCCGCCGTCCAATCCGGCGCCGGCGTCTTTTGAGGACAAACTCAAACAGTTTATGTCCGTTTCCGACAGTAAGCAGTCGGAGTTCAACCGGCACATGGCAGGTAAGCGCGGCGGCCGGAGAAGAAAGTAAATAAATAATAGCAGGTGGCAGTGGATCGCCTGCTGTTTTTCTGTGGGGGTTTACAGCCAATGGAAAAGATAGCACTGGTCACCGGCTCGTCCCGCGGCATCGGTCGGGCTGTGGCGCGCCGTCTGGCACAGGAGGGCTGGGCGGTCTGCGTCAATTACTGCGTGCGGCAGGACTGCGCCGCCTCGCTGGTGGAGGAACTGCGGCAGAACGGATGCCGCGCCATGGCGGTACAGGCGGACGTGTCAGACCGGTCACAGGTAAACGGCATGGTGCGCCGCGTGGAGGACACTTTCGGTGAGGTATCCCTGCTGGTGAATAACGCGGGCGTGGCGGGTCAGGCACTTTTTCAGGAGATCACCGACGAGTTGTGGCACCGGTATTTCTCCGTCAACGTGGACGGCGCGTTCCACACCATTCAGGCGGTCCTGCCGCCTATGCTCCACGCCCACGAGGGCTGTATCGTGAATATCTCCTCCATCTGGGGTCAGCGCGGGGCGAGCTGTGAGGTGACGTATTCGGCCACCAAGGCGGCCCTCATCGGACTGACCCGTTCTCTGGCGGCGGAGCTGGCGCCCACCCATATCCGCGTCAACTGCGTGGCGCCGGGGGTGATACGAACCGATATGCTGGACGCCCTGCCGCCGGAGGTGCTGCCCCAGTTGGCGGATCAGACGCCGCTGGGTCGGTTGGGTACGCCGGAGGATATCGCCCGGGCGGTGAGCTTTTTAGCCGGCGACGGCGCGGATTTCATCACCGGTCAGGTGCTGACGGTGGACGGCGGATTCATCTTATAGAAGCGATAAAGAAGCGGTGCGAGGTCACAGACTTCGCACCGCTTTTTTCCTCTTACCGTTCCAACTGCCGCGTGAGAGCCTCGTCCAGATGCACGGCGCCGTAGAGATTTTTGGCACTGCATCCGGCGCGTCCGCCGCCGGCGCAGGCGCAAGCGCAGGCACAGGCGCAGCTGCTGGCGCAGGCGCAGTGACTGCCGCCGCCGAACCCTCCGCCGCCGAAGCCGCCGCCGCGACTGCCGCCGCCAAGACCGCCGGAGCTGACGGGCGGTTTCGGCTTTTGCGCCACGCCCACACTGCCGGGCTTCGGTCTTCCGTCCGGTCCCGCGGGATACCACAGATGCCCCACATACACATACCGTGTGCCGAAGCCGCCGGCGTATCTATCCAACCGCACCAGAAGCCGGATCACGATGAAAACGACGAGGATGAAAACGATGATGCCGATCACAAACGAGCCGTCGTCCGAATCGTCCTCATATTCGTAGGGGAAATCCTCTTCATATTCCTCCGGAAGATACGCGGCACTGCCGCTGTCGGACAGCTCCGCGGGCCACGTGCTGTACAGGGCGTAAAGATGCACCGTAGAGCCGTAGGGCAGGTCTGTGCCGATGAGCGTTATACCCTCCACGCTCCAGCACTCGCCGTCATCGGCGGCAAAGGTCACCTCGCCGTCCGGCAAGCCGGTCTCCTGCCACGTTACCGTCATGCGATCGACCCGAATGTCGTCGAACCAGCCGGGCGTATAGTCGTAGGAGACCGACCCGTCCTCGCCCAGCGTATACATATACTCCTGCACCCAGGAATAGGCAAAATGCACCGTTTCACCGGCGTCATATCCCCGATCGAGGTAGATATACATATAGCTGTTGTCGTTGGCAAGGCGGATGATGTTCTCCGTCAGCGCCGTGGCGTTCCGGATCGAGCCGTTGGGGATGCCCACTTTCAGCTCCTCACCGTCGGGCAGCGATTCCAGCATTTTCCAATCCAGCGTCACGGTAAAGGCGAGGGACCCGTCCTCCGCCAGAGGCGCGGCGACCACCTCGTAGTTGACGATCTCGTCGGTGTCGGCATAGGCGGTCACCGCCAGCACCGGCACTGCCAGCAGGCAAAGAAGCAACGCGCCCAGAAACGCTATGCGGATCTTCTTCATTGTTCCGACCCTCCCTGATTGCCGCGGCGCAGTTGGCACTGCTGTTCCATTTTGGCGCTCTCGGCGCGGATGCGGCGGCAATCGTCGCCGTTCCAGATGGCGTCCCAACCGTCGCGGCAGAGATTGCCCAGCACCGTGCCGCCCAGCCAGCTCTGGCACGGCACCACCGCCCCGTCCGGCGCGATGGCCATGTTGGAAAGACAGGCGCCGCAACTGGGGATCAGCCGGAAACCGAGCTGACGCAGCGTCTCCTCGTTCAGCCAGCCGGGGGAGGTGAAGTCGATCTCCATCTCCAGTTCCCGCGCCGTATCCGCGGCGCGGCGCAGGACCTCCGCCAGCTCCTGTCCGGAAAGCGCCGTGGCACGGCTCTCCTCACCCTCCGCCGCGCCGGAGGGGATCAGTCCCGAGCAGGTGGCGTAGCGCACACCCAGGGACCGGACAAAGCGCAGTGTGCCGGCGTAATCGGTGTTTCGGGCGCACAGAGGCGTATTGACAGACACGTTCAAACCGGCCGCCACCGCGTTGCGGATCCCCTGCACGGTCTTTTCAAACCCGTCGGCGCCCACCAGCGCGTTATGCACGGCGCTGTCGGCGCTGTAAAGGGTGATCTGCACGCTGTCAAGGCTTGCCTCAAAGAGCCGGCGGCACAGCTCCGGCGTGAGAAGCTGGCCGTTGGTGTTCAGCCGTGTGACAAACCACTGCGCCGCGTCCACCAGCGCAACAAGGTCGTGCCGAAGCGTCGGCTCACCGCCGGTGAAGGTCACCTGAGGCACGCCGGATGCACGCAGTTTCGCCAGGATCTCTTTCCACGCCTCTGTGGACAATTCCTCCGTCTGTCCCATCCGCTGTCCGGCGGCGTAACAGTGGAGGCATTTCTGGTTACAGTGCCACGCGCCGTCTTTTTCCATGGCGCTCACCATAAGATCCATCCGGTGCGGCGCCGTCATATACGGCGCGTATTCGCCCAGCGACAGGGGCGACACCTCCGCCGGCGGCTCCTCGCCCCGCGCCACCGCCACAAGGCTTTCCAGCATCAGGGAAAGATCTCCGTCCAGCCGACGCCGCGACGTGCCGGGATAGACGCGCCGGGCGCGGCATACCGTGCGCTTGCGGATACCGTTCCAGTCCGCCTCACCGATCTCCCGTCCGGCAAAGGTCTCCATCTCGTCCATAAAGCAAGAGAGCAAAATCGCCCAGCTTAAATTCACAGGCAGCAGCTGCGCGCCGTTGAGCAGCAGTAAAAACAGCTCCCCCTCCTGTCGGGGCGGCAGCAGATGGAGCCGCACCACGCCGGGACCCTTGGGGTCCAGCGTAATGTGGCGCACACACTGTAAACGGGCGCGGCGATACCGCCGTTCCAAAAGCGTCATGTTCGACAAACGCTCATTCCTCCTCTCACGGTCATCTGGGCATAGTATAGCAATTTTTTCCCTTTCATGCAACAGAAAAAGGAGCCGCTCCGATCACCGGAGCGGCCCAAGCGGGTGGGATATTGGAAAGCTTCCTTGCATAGCATAGCACGCCGCCGGCGCGAAGGGTGTCGAAAGCTGTCCTCCGGTCATATTTGTTTCAAAACTGTTAAATTTGCACAAATTTGAAGATTGACCTTTTCATCTGTTTGGCGATGTGCTATACTATAACCAGAGGAAGGGAGGCGGTCGCCATGTTCCACCAACGCCGCCCCGCATCGGGGCAGATTGACCGCATCATGAAAGGAGCCTATTGTTCATGAAGTTCACCTTTACCTGCAAGAAAGTACCCCTGAACGATTCTATCAAAGAGTATGCCGAGAAGAAGATCGGTAAGCTGGAGCGATATTTTCCCGAAGAGCCTGACGCCGCCGTGATCTTTTCCGTGGAGAAGAAGAACCGCTGTACCGTAGAGATCACGCTCCGCGCCGCCAACGGCACGCTGTTCCGCGCACAGGAGCAGGACAGTGTGGGCGATAGGCGCGGCGCGATCGACGCACCGTCAACTTTATCGACCGGAGGATCCGCAAGAATAAGACCCGTCTGGCAAAGAATCTGCGTCCCGATGCCCTGCAAAGCGACGTACCCGCCGAGTTCGACGTGGCGGAGGATGTGGAGTTCAACGTGGTGCGCACCAAGCGGTTTGCCGTGCAGCCCATGACCATCGATGAGGCCATTTTGCAGATGAACCTGCTCGATCACGATTTCTACCTCTTTCGTAATGTACACACCGCGCAGGTGTGCGTAGTCTATCACCGCCGCGAGGGCGGCTATGGTCTGATCGAAGCGGAAGAATGACCCCCTTCGCTGTCTGTCGGCGCCGGATCCAATAAGATCCGGCGCCGTTTTTTTACTCTTTTTGCGTTGACATAACGCTGTGGAAAAAGCTGTGGAAACTGTGTAAAACCGTTGTTTTACAAGGGAAAATACCGGTTGCGTTTACATTATTTTTCAGAGGGATTTTGTGATGTTTTGCCGCAAAAAATACCATCCTGCCGGTGCGTACCGCTATGCCGCGAAGCGCGGCGCGTCAGATCGGGAAGCGATACTTGCCAGAACGGAAAAAATATTATAAAATAGTAGGGTACAGGCAAAATCGCCCGGTGTTGCCGGACGGAAAGGGAAGCAAAGAACGCTATGACCAAGAAGAACGCCTATGATAACGACAGTATCTCCAGCCTCAAAGGCGCCGATCGGGTACGCAAACGCCCCGCGGTGATCTTCGGCTCCGACGGGTTGGACGGATGTGAGCACGCCGTATTTGAGATCCTCTCCAACGCCATTGACGAGGCGCGGGGCGGCTACGGTAAGCTCATTACCGTGACCCGGTTTCTCGACCACTCCGTACAGGTGGAGGATCAGGGCCGTGGCTGCCCCGTGGACTGGAACGAGAAGGAAGGACGCTACAACTGGGAGCTGGTGTTCTGCGAGCTGTGGGCAGGCGGCAAGTATGACAATGAAAACAGCGAGAACTATGAGTTCTCACTGGGTCTGAACGGTCTGGGCTCCTGCGCCACCCAATACGCCTCCCGGTATATGGACGTGACCGTATGGCGCGAGGGTTTGGAGTATCGCCTGCATTTTGAACGGGGCGAGATCGTGGGGCAGCTGCAAAAGGAGGAGCTCCTCACCAATAAGAAGCGCACCGGCACCACCATCCGATGGCTGCCGGATCTGGACGTGTTTACGGATATCGACATTCCGCAGGAGTATTACCGTGACGTGATGCGCCGTCAGGCGGTGGTGAACGCCGGCGTGGTGTTCCGCCTGCGCAGTGAGACCTCGCCCGGCAAGTTTGAAACGGAGGAGTTCGTCTACGAAAACGGTCTGCAGGATTATATCGCGGAGCTGGTAGGCGACCACGGCTTGACGGAGCCGGTGTTCTGGGAGGCGGAGCGCCGCTGCCGCGACCGGGAGGATCAGAGCGAATACAAGGTGCATTTGAGCGCGGCGGTCTGCTTTTCCAACCGCGTGGCGCTGTGTGAGCATTACCATAACTCCAGCTATCTGCGGGAAGGCGGCGCGCCGGAGAAAGCCACGCGCCTTGCCTTTACCGCCGCCATCGACAAGTATCTCAAGGACAACAACAAGTATCAAAAAGGCGAGGCGAAGATCACCTTTGCCGACGTGCAGGACTGTTTGGTGCTGATCTCCAACAACTTCTCCACCCGCGCCAGCTACGCCAACCAGACCAAATTCGCCATCACCAACAAGGGCATACAGGACGCCATGACGGAGTTTTTGCGCAGTCGTCTGGAGGTCTATTTCATCGAGAACCGTGACGCGGCGGAGAAGATCGCCGCCCAGGTGCTCATCAATAAGCGAAGCCGTGAAACAGCGGAACGCACCCGGGTCAACCAGAAGAAAAAACTCACCGAGAAGATCGACATCGCCAATCGGGTGCAGAAATTTGTGGACTGCCGCACCAAGGACGTGGATCGCCGCGAGATCTACATCGTGGAGGGCGACAGCGCGCTGGGCGCCTGCAAGCAGAGCCGTGACGCGGAGTTTCAGGGCTTGATGCCGGTGCGCGGCAAGATTTTGAACTGCTTGAAGGCGGACTATCCACGCATCTTCAAAAGCGAGATCATCACCGATCTTATCAAGGTGCTGGGCTGCGGCGTGGAGGTACACGGCAAGATCGTCAAGGAACTCAACCAGTTCGATCTGAACAATCTGCGCTGGAGCAAGATCGTCATCTGCACCGATGGCGACGTGGACGGTTTCCAGATCCGCACGCTGATCCTCACCATGCTCTATCGCCTCTGTCCCACCCTCATTCGGGAGGGATACGTCTATATCGCCGAGACGCCGCTATTTGAGATCACCTGTAAGGATAAAACGTGGTTTGCCTATTCCGAGAAGGAAAAAGCGGAGATCCTGTCGTCGCTGGAGGGGAAGAAAGTCACCGTCCAGCGCAGTAAGGGTCTGGGCGAGAACGATCCGGAGATGATGTGGCTGACCACCATGAACCCCGCCACCCGCCGGCTCATCAAGGTCCTGCCGGACGAGGCGGAGGAGATGGAACGGGTATTCGATCTCCTGCTGGGCGACAATCTCACCGGACGCAAGGACTATATCGCCGAGAACGGCTATAAATATATGGATATGATCGACGTGAGCTGACGCCGGTTTTCCCCCGTAATGTCAGGAAAGGAACGTGCTTTCATGCCGAAGAAGAAACAAGAAGAACAGCCGACCCGCCGTGCGGACAACCCCAACGTGATGGGACTGCGCGGCGCCGTAGTGGACCAGGTCATCACCGAAACGCTGGACGCCAACTTCATGCCCTACGCTATGAGCGTGATCGTCAGCCGCGCCATTCCGGAGATCGACGGGTTCAAGCCGTCCCACCGCAAACTGCTCTATACCATGTATAAAATGGGTCTTTTGAGCGGCGGACGGACCAAATCCGCCAACATCGTGGGGCAGACCATGCGGCTCAACCCCCACGGCGACGCCGCCATCTACGACACGATGGTGCGCCTTTCCCGCGGGCACGAGGCACTGCTGCTGCCGTTTGTGGACAGCAAGGGCAACTTCGGCAAGGTCTATTCCCGTGATATGGCGTACGCCGCCAGCCGCTATACCGAGGCAAAGCTCTCGCCCGTGTGCGCGGAGCTGTTTCGGGATCTGGACAGCGACGCGGTGGATTTCGTGCCCAACTACGATAACTCCACCACCGAGCCCACGCTCCTGCCCACCACGTTCCCCAACGTGCTGGTGAGCGCCAATCTGGGAATCGCCGTAGGTATGGCGAGCCAGATCTGCAGTTTCAATCTGGGCGAGGTGTGCGACACCACGGCAGCGCTGTTGAAAAACCCCGGGCACGACATCGCCTCCACGCTTCTGGCGCCGGATTTCCCCACCGGCGGACAGTTGGTGCTGGACGAGGCGGAGCTGCGCCGGATCTACGAAACGGGCCGCGGCGCCGTGCGTTTGCGGGGCCGGTGGCGCTATGACAAGAAGGAGAATCTCATCGAGATCTACGAGATCCCGTATTCCACCTCCATCGAGGCGATCATGGACAAGGTGGCGGAGCTGGTGCGCGCCGGTAAACTGCGGGAACTGGGCGATATGCGTGACGAGAGCGATTTGAGCGGCTTGAAACTGACGGTGGATCTCAAGCGCGGCGCCGATCCCGACAAGTTGATGGCAAAGCTCTTCCGCATGACGCCGCTGGAGGATACGTACAGCTGTAATTTCAATATCCTCATCGCCGGAATGCCCCGGGTCATGGGCGTGGGAGAGATTTTGGACGAGTGGATCGCCTGGCGTACCGAGTGTGTGCGGCGGCGGATCTATTTCGTGCTGCAAAAGAAGCGGGATAAGCTCCATCTGTTGCAGGGTTTAAAGCGGATCTTACTGGACATCGACAAAGCCATCGCCATCATCCGCGAAACGGAGGAGGAGGCGGAGGTCGTTCCCAACTTGATGATCGGCTTCGGGATCGACGAGACGCAGGCGGAGTTTGTGGCGGAGATCAAACTGCGGAACATCAACAAGGAGTATATCCTCAAGCGCGTGGCGGAAGTGACGGCGTTGCAGGAGGAGATCACCGATCTGGAGGATACGCTCTCCAAGCCCGCGCGTGTCCGCCGCATCCTCATCGACGAGCTGGAGGCGGTGAAGAAGAAATACGCCGCGCCCCGCCGCACCGAGATCTTGTACGACGACGAGACGGAGCCGTATCAGGAGGAGGAAACGGTAGAGGACTATCCGGTGCATCTGTTCCTCAGTCGGGAGGGGTATTTCAAGAAGATCACGCCCCAATCCCTGCGGATGTCCGGCGAGCAGAAGTTCAAGGAGGGCGACGCGCTCCGCCAGAGCTTCGAAGCGACCAACGCCGTCGAGCTGATGTTCTTTACCGACCGCCAGCAGGTCTACAAGTGCCGTGCCGCGGATTTCGGGGAAACGAAAGCCTCCGCGCTGGGCGACTATCTGCCGGCGAAGCTGGGCATGGACGAGGGCGAAAACGTGGTCTTCCTCTGCCTGCCCGGCGATTACAGCGGACACGTGCTGTTCTTCTTTGAAAACGGCAAGGCGGCAAAGGTGCCGTTGGAGTCGTATAAAACCACCTCCAACCGCCGCCGTCTGACCGGCGCGTATTCCGACAAGGCGCCGCTGGTGTCCATCATCCATCTGCCTGCGGAAACGGAGGTGGCGCTCTATACTACCGAGCCGCGGGCGTTGCTGTTCCACACGTCACTGCTGTTGCCCAAGCCCACCCGCGCCACACAGGGCGTGGCGGTGATGCATATCAAACCGAAATTCCGTCTGGAACGCGCCGTGTGCGCCGCGTCCACCGGCATCGTCAACCACAGCCGTTACCGCGCCCGGTCACTGCCGGCGGCCGGCGCGCTGTTGAAAGACGAGGATACCGACGAAAAGCAGACCTCGCTGCTGTAAAACGGGATCAAAAGGAAAGGGGGGAGCTGCCTTGAAACAGAGGATCTGCGCGCTGTATCTGGCGCTTTGCGCGGCGTTTTTGTGCGCCTGCGGCTCGTTTTTGAACCGCTCCTACAGCTCCTCCGTTCCCCACAGCTATTCCTATTTCAGCAGTGAGGACCCGTCCATCCTCCGTGCCGATAACTATCAGGAGCTGGTGAACGCCCTTCTGCTGTTGATCGGCTCCCATGCCGCGGAGGGAACGGTGCGGCTCTATTCCGCCGAGGATACCGCCGATCCGTCCGCCGCCGCGGAGCGGGCCTGTGAGGAAGTGCGGCAGGATACCCCTATGGGCGCCTACGCCGTGGAGTATCTCACCTATACCATTGATACCTCCGCCCATAATTATACCGCCATCTCCCTCACCGTAGGCTATCGCCGCACGGCGGAGCAGGTGGCGGCGATGGTGCATACCACCGGCGTCAGCGCGCTGTACGGTCTGTTGCCGTCCGCGGCGGACAGCGGCGCGCAGGAGCTTGCAGTGCAGGTGGGGCATTTCGATCAGTCCCGCGAGGAGGTGTGCGACGCTGTGGCGCGGTTACAGCTTCAGCGTGTGGCGGCGGAGCGGGGACTGTCGGAGGAGGACCTGGCGGAACTGCCGGAGGACGAGGAGCCGTGGCAGGTCTGCTTCTATCCCGAAGCCGGTGAGGCGGGGATCATAGAAATAATCTTGCACAAAGCGGAAATTGAGGGTTGACAAACGGAAAGGCAGGAGCTATAATAAGCCTTGCTTTTGCGGGCGTAGCTCATCTGGTAGAGCGCGACCTTGCCAAGGTCGAGGTAGCGAGTTCGAGCCTCGTCGCCCGCTCCAAAAAAAGACACCGCCGACAGGCGGTGCCTTTTTTTGGACATAGCGGGCAGAGGCTCGAAAGACCGGTCACGGCGGCAGCCGTGATGCCGACAGTCCGGTGGACTGTCGGCAAGGTCGTGTGCGTGTCGGCGGCAATAGCCGCCGAGCGGGCCTCGTCGCCCGCTCCAAGAAAACACACCACCCAAAGGGTGGTG
>JAFSZX010000007.1 GCA_017458825.1 Oscillospiraceae bacterium | reverse complement strand
GTGTTAAGCACGCCGCCAGCGTTCGTCCTGAGTCAGGATCAAACTCTCAATCAATCGTATCAACACGCTACGTCTCCGTACCGCGCTAACCATTTCTTGAGCTATTCTTCCATAGCTTCATTCCTTGCCCATGCCGCCGGGTAATTGACTGAACCCCGACGCCTGAGCCTTTTGTCCGCACGTCTTCCGTGCGTCCCGTCTGGTGCTTTCATTCATTGTTTAATTTACAAGGTACACGCCCCCACCGCCTCGCGGCGGAACAGGCTTATTATACGTTCTCCCATACCCCCTTGTCAAGCCATTTTTTGCCCTTTTTTGAAAAAAATTTTTCTTGTACTTTTTGTGTTGATTTTTGGCTTTTTTTCTCAATATCCGCGTCCGCGCGTACTGATCTCGCTCCACAAGATCGGGCCCACCACGCCGTTGGGCTCAAATCCCAGCTGTCCCTGCAGGGCTTTGACCGCCTGTTCCGTGGCTTCATCAAAGACGCCGGTGACGGGCACATCCGGGATCGCCGGATCGGTCCTGGCAATGGCGCGCAGGTTGGTTTGCAACCTTGTAACGTACGCGTCGACGTCACCGCGCACCAAAAAGCGCCCCGGATAGATCTCACCCAAATACGTCCGGTAGTCTGTCGGCAGATCCAATACCGCGTCACGATACACGCGCTGGAGTTCGTTCCACGTATCGCGTCCTACGATACCGTCTACCTGCAAGCCGTACTTGTTTTGGAACGTCAGCACCGCGTCGTATGTCTCCTGTCCGAATTCGCCGGTGATGGAGATGGGCGGCAGATCCGGCAGGAAGTAGCCGAGAAACGCCAGATAGTACTGCACGATCCGCACGGCGATACCGCTGTCGCCGCGCCGGAGGATACGGGGATACATCTGCTCCGCCTCGCTGAAGCTGATCCCCTCGCTGGTCAGCTCCGAAAGGCGTTTGACGCCGTTATAGATCTCCTTGACCTTATACCACGTCGCCTTCCCCACCACGCCGTCCACCGCCAGATTAAAGATCTCCTGAAACCGTATCACTGCCTGCTCTGTCGGCACATCGAACACGGCGGTCACCGCCGGAATGACAGGAATCGCCGGAAAATTCTTCCCGATGCGGTTGAGTTCCAACTGAAGCTGGCGCACTTCCTCACCGAAGGATCCGCGCCGCAGCGGCACACCCGGATAGGACGGCACGTTTACGCCTACCTGCGCGTTGGAAACGATGTCGATATCCTCTCCGTAGTAGTACTGCAATATCTCATACGGAGAAAGTCCCTGCCGTGCCAGATCTACCGTGCCCCATTGGGAAAGTCCGTTGCACTGGGAACGAACACCGTCGCAGAACTGGGCGAACAGCGGCTCCACGCGCCCCTGCCGCACGATATAGTTGTTAAAGATCTCGCTGACGATCTGCCCCACGTTTTCAAACACTTCGCCGCCGTCGGTATACGCCTGATCGTACTGGGTGGTATTGGTAATGTCGAAATCATAGCCGCGACTGCGATAGTATTCCGTATAGACACGGTTAAGCGCATAGGACGTCTGCGCTAAAATATTGGCGCGGATGGCATTTTCCGGCCAGGTGGGATAGATCTCACTGGACGCCACGTTGCGGATATAATCGGCAAAAGGTACGGTGACGTTTTCCGCCGGCGCGTCCGGCAATCCCAGATGTACCACAATGCTTTCCGGCACGATGGGTAACGACATACTATTCCCCCCTCCTTATCGCACCATAGGCTCCAGCGCCACGGGCAGAATCGTCTCAATACCGTTATAGATCTCTACGTTGCTCAAGCGCAGCGGAAGATACCCGGCGTGATACACGGAGACTTGATACACCGTTCCGCTGGTGCCCGCCGTCAACTCGTTGAGGGACGCGCCGGTCGCCTGTGCCGGAAGCGCCATAGCGCCCGCAATACCGGATAAATCGGTCATGCGGCTGTAGAGAATACGCCGCACGCTGTTGAACACACGGCTGACCTCCACCTGCGCGCCCGGCACGGGAAACGTGCCGCGCGCCGTGGATACCTGCACGCGCAACGTACCCCGCCCGGGGTTTTCCTCGATAAATTGTCGGTAGCTCTCCCCCGCGGTGGCAGAGGGTGTCGCCGTGTTCTGTTCCATAAAACCCGCCCCTTTTCCCATTTTGCCATTCTATGACGGCGTTGCCGCGGCGGTGCGAAAAAGGCTGTACCTTTCCCGATCACCGTGGTATAATAGCCGCAGAACGTCTATCATACCTTATTGTTACGATAACAGTCAGGAGAGCAAGCCGTGGAATGGTCGATCGCGTTTTTCTTTAACAGTATCCTGTTTGGCTTCGGGCTTGCCATGGACGCGTTTTCCGTTTCCATGGCAAACGGGCTGAATGAACCGAATATGCCGCCGCACCGCATGTGCCGGATCGCCGGAACGTTTGCCGCGTTCCAGATCGCCATGCCGCTTCTTGGCTGGCTGGGTGTACATACGATCGCCGCCGCTTTTTCCGCCGTCCACCGGTATATCCCCTGGATCGCGTTCCTCCTCCTCTTATGGATCGGCGGCAATATGCTGCGGGACGGTCTGCGCCGCAAGGTGGAGGACAGCGTTCCGGCGGTGGGCTGGCGGGCGCTGTTGGTACAGGGCGTCGCCACCTCCATCGACGCGCTCTCCGTCGGTTTCACCATTGCCGATTACCATGCCGCCGCCGCTTTGACCGAATCCCTGATCATTGGCGCGGTGACATTCGCCGTATGCACCGTAGGCCTTGTCATCGGAAAGCGGTTCGGCACGATCCTATCCGGCAAAGCCACCGTACTGGGCGGCGTGATCCTGATCGCCATCGGCGCGGAGATCCTGTTGCGCAGTCTCCTCGGCGCATAAGACCACGACAAAAAACCGCACCCTCTCGTAAAGCATTGACAAGAGGGTGCGGTTTTCTATCCTGCGCTATTCTTCTTTTCCGCTCAAATCCACCGCGTGGCGGATGAAACTCATGGGCGGTGCCTGGCAGGGCAGCGTCATGGAAAACAGTTGTTGCGGCGTTCGGATCTCGGTGCAGGAAACGCCCTCCATATCCTGTAAATCCCGCACTGTAAAGGAGATCGGCTTTACATCAGGCCCCACCAATTCCACCGTTTCGCCTACGGAGAACTTGTTTCGCAGTGACAAAACGGCTCTGCCCGCTCCGTCGCAGGATTGTACCACGGCGCAGATCTGCCATGCGCGGATATAGCGGGAATTCTGATAGTACTGCCCCGGCTGACCGTAGTAAAAACCGGTGGAGTAGTGCCGGTGACTCACGTGTTCCACCTCGTCACGCCAGACGGGGTCCGCCGGCCTGCCGGCAAACACGTCGTCGATCACGTGGCGATAGGCGCCGGTGACGATAGCGGCGTAGTAAGCGGACTTGGCGCGCCCTTCGATCTTTAAGCAGTCGATCCCTGCCGCCGCCAAATCGTCGATATGATCGATCATGCACATATCGCGGGAGTTGAGGATATAGGTCCCCTTCTCATCCTCGAAGACCGGGAAGTATTCTCCCGGCCGTTTTTCCTCCATCAGCGCGTACTGATAGCGGCACGGCTGGGCGCACTCGCCGCGGTTGCTGTCACGCCCCGTCATGTAATTGGACAAAAGACAGCGCCCGGAATAGCTCACGCACATAGCGCCGTGGGCAAACGCCTCCAGTTCCAGCGCAGGCGGCGCGTCGCGGCGGATAGCGCGGATCTCCTCCAAGCTCAATTCCCGCGCCAGCACCACGCAGGAGGCGCCCAGATCGTACCACGCCGACGCGGCGGCGGCGTTTGCCACCGACTGCTGGGTGGAAACGTGGCGTCGGCAACGGGGCGCATATTTTTCCGCCAGCTTGAATACGCCGAGATCCGCTACGATCAGTGCGTCTACCCCCGCCTCGTCCAGGCGCTCCAAATGGGCCGGAAGCGCCAAAAGCTCATCGCCTCTGGGCATGGTGTTCACAGCGGCGTGTACTTCAACGCCGCGGCTGTGGGCAAGCGCCACCGCTTCCGGCAGCTCCGCGTCGGTAAAGTTTCCGGCAAAGGAGCGCATACCAAATGCGGTACCCGCAAGGTATACCGCATCGGCGCCGTATAAAACGGCCATTTTCAGTTTTTCCATATCGCCGGCAGGCGCCAGCAGCTTCGGTTTCTTTCGTTCCATCAGTCCTCGTCGTAAGGATGCATCGCGGCAAAGTAGTTGAAGTCCGCGTCATTGGTGAAGAAGTAGCTCACGCCCTCATAGGCGTACCAGTACCAGTAATTGGTGCGGTTGGGATGCACCGCCGCCTCCAACGACTTCAGGCTCGGACTGCAAATGGGCGCCACCGGCAGTCCCGCGTAGCGGTAGGTGTTATACGGGCTGTCGATCTCCATGTCGTCGTAGCTGATGTGAAGGGTACTGGTCTTTTTGATATAGTTGATGGTAGAGTCAAGCTGCAGTTTCCAGCCGGAACCCAGCCGGTTGTAGATGACCGAGGAAAAATCCGCATAATCGTCGTTGACGCCGGATTCCTTTTCCACCAGCGACGCGATGATCACCAGCTCCTCCAGCGAGTAGGGCGCCGCTTCAATATCCTCCGCCAGCTCCTCGATCCGCGTTTTGAAGTTGGCGAGCATCCGCCCGATGGCGGCGGCAGGGTCTTCATTCTGATAGAACTCATACGTGTCCGGGAAGAGATACCCCTCCACACGGTTTACACTGCCCTTGAGGGAATCCTGCAGGAAGGGATACTCCGGATAATCGGCATTGGCGGCGGCGTTTTCCAGGCGGGAACGGAGCGACACGCCGTTTTCCACCAGAATATCAAAGACCTCCTCCACCGTCAGTCCCTCCTGAATGGTGACGGTGACCGTTTCGGTGGACTGATAACTGTGCATCCCGCGGATCAGCGCCCGATAATCCATGTCGGAATTGAGCCGGTGCGTACCGGGATCGATCAACTCGTCGGCGTGCAGAAAACCGCTGACAAAGCAGAAAAAGCCTTTGTAGTTGATCAGTCCCGCGTCTTTCAGCTTTGAGGCAATGGAGGAGATACTCTCGTTCTCCTCGATCTCCACCACGGTTTCCACCGGTGCTTTATTCAGTGAACACAGGTCGTTGATAAGGAGCCAACCCGTTCCCGCCAGCAGGACGGACACCAGCCCCACACAGGCAAGGTACAGCCCCAGCGGAAACTTTTTCTTGCGCCGGCGGGGCGCCGTTGTGCCGCCGGTGCGCTCCTGGGCGCGGCGCACGTCCTTGGCGTCCCATCTGGCGGTATTCTCCGAATTGTGAGCGGATCGATTGGCCATAATCCTCTTTCCTTTCCGTCGGACGATCTCTTTTTTTACCGGACAAGATACATCCGGCTTTGTGCCCGCATAGAATGGCACAGTCAAACATGAAACGAGGTGGAAGGTATGTGTTTTAACAACTGCAACAGCAACTACATCTGGCTCATTATCATCATCGTTCTGATACTTCTGCTGGCAGGCAACGGTTGCGGCTGTGGCTGCAACAACTGCGGCTGTAACGGCGACGAGAGCGGCGCGTTCAGCCGGTAACGTACCTACGCACGGGGCGCGAAAGCGCCCCTCCTTTTTTATTGCGGCAGCAGATCGGAAAGATGCCGCAGGACCTCCCGATGGATCTCCTCCACCGTGCGGATCGCGCCGCCCTCGGCGCATTCGATCCGCGTCCAGCCGCACCGGCGCGTCACATAGGCGGCGTTATCCCGGCACTGCCGCAAATATGCCGTGTCCTGCTCGTGGATATCGGCGTGGGTATGGGTATCTTTTTCCCTCCGGCGCATCATCTGCTCCGTCAGCTCCGTAGGCATGTCCAGATACAGCACGCGATCCGGCGACGGCAGACCCAGCAGGCGGTATTCGTAATCAAACAGCCAGTCCAAAAACGCGTCCCGCTCCGCCGGCGGCAGTTTCACCGTTTGATGCACGGCGTTGGAGGTGGTATAGCGATCCGCCACCAGCAAGCCGCCGGCGCGGTAAAAATCACCCCAGTCCTGCTGGAACGAGGCGTACCGGTCCATGGCGAAAAAGGAGGCGGCGGCGTAGGCGTTCACTGCGTCCGGCTTATCGCCGAACGCCCCGTCCAGATATAGCCGGATCAGCGCCGAGGAGAGCTGGTCATACCGCGGAAAGGTCAGCTTCCTGAACGGGATCTGCCGCTGTTGCAGATAGCGGCACAGCAATTCCGTCTGGGTCGCCTTGCCGGACCCGTCCGTCCCTTCAAATACGATCAGCCTGCCGTTCAAGCCTCTCTCCCCCTCTTGTGTCCTTGTATATGCCACATTCTACCACAGCTTTTCCGTTTTGTCTATGAAAAATGCAACGTGTCAAATCACGGCGCGGCAAATACTGCCACCTCTTTTGCAGTTGACAAAGGCGGATTTCACAGTATAATGGGTATAGAGATCAGGGATTTTTTACAAGGAGGACCACCTATGAAAAAGAAAGCTGTTTGGATTGTTGCCATTATCGTGGCTTGCCTGGTAGCGGCGGCAATTTTGGCCGCTGTGATTGTAACGGCTAATAAGAATAAGGATAAGGGCGGTTCGTCCGATATCACTGACGATCCCCAACAGGCCGAGCAGGTCCAGACCGAGGACGGTCAGAAGCAGGACGACGGAAAGCAGAGCGGAACCGATTCCTCCAACGAAGGCGGCCTGACGGTGGGGGATCCTAATGATGAGCCGACCATTGACCTGGAAGATCTTGACAGTAACACGCCTTCCAGTGGCTCCGGCGGCTCCAGTGGCTCCAGCGGCTCCAGCGGCTCCGGCGGTTCCAGCGGTTCCAGTGGCTCCGGCAGCTCCGGCAACTCCGGCAGTTCCAGCGGCTCCGGCAGTTCCGGCGGTTCCGGCAGCTCCGGCAGTTCCAGCGGCTCCGGCAGTTCCGGCAGCTCCGGCAGTTCCGGCAGCTCCGGCAGTTCCGGCAGTTCCAGCGGCTCCGGCAGCGGTGACAGCTCCGGTGAGCAGTGGGGTCCCCTGCTGTAACATCCGGTATTGATGCAGTGCCACGGGAAGGCGGTTTCACCGCCTTCCCGTTTTTTTGCGCCGAACATGCCGCCGCCGGTTGCAATTTGGAAAAAGCCGTAGTACAATCGACGTAATCCGCGGCGAGAGCGCCGCGAGAAAAAGAGGTAACGCTTCGTGGTAAAGAAAAAAGAACTGATCCGCACGCTGAAATTTGTGGGATTTTCCCTCTCCGCCGGCGCCATTGAGATCGTATCGTTCACGCTTCTCAACGAGCTTTTGAAGCTCCCCTACTGGCCGTGTTATCTGATCGCGCTGGTGCTGTCGGTGCTGTGGAATTTCACGCTCAACCGCAAATTTACTTTCCAATCCGCCAACAACGTGCCGGTGGCGATGGCAAAGGTCTTTGCCTACTACTGCGTGTTCACGCCGCTGTCCACGATCCTGGGCAACTATCTGGCGGAAACGGCGCTGTGGAACGAATATCTGGTCACGTTGCTGAACATGGTGCTGAATTTCGTTACCGAATATCTCTATCAGCGTTTTTACGTGTTCCGCGACAGTATCGACACCAACGAGGCGGCGAGAAAGCAAACGGAAAATTCCCAAACACAAGCATAAAAAAGGGCTGCGGCGTTTTTCGCCGCAGTCCTTTTTTCTTGTTACGGTTCCAGTGTGAAGGTCATCGCCACCGGATTGTGGTCGGAATAGGCGAATTGCAGATCCAGCACGTCGGCACTGTCCACCCGAACGTTCTCCGACACGATGAAGCCGTCCACCGTCAGCACGTACTGCCCAGCGTGGTACGCTCCGTCGGCGTTGCGGCAGGACGGAACGGGATCCGCCTCATTCAGCGGCGCCGCCAGACGCAGGCCCGTTCCCTCAAAGAGCGTCATATCCAGCGGTTGCGCCCATGTGTACTCGATGTCGGACTTGCCGAAATAGACGCTGGAATCTCCCAGAATGTCCTTGTTGAAATCGCCGCCGCAGACCACGTAGTTCCCTTTTTCATACTCGCTCTGCATATCTTCGATCAAAAGCCGGAGCTGTTCGGTGGCGATGGTCCCGTCGGAGGTATAGGCGGACAGGTGCATATTGTAAAGCACCAGTTCCTTCCCGTCCGCCACCGCCACACGGCTGACGCTGTAACAGCGATCCAGATCCAGCAG
Source organism: Oscillospiraceae bacterium (assembly GCA_017458825.1). GTDB lineage: Bacteria > Bacillota > Clostridia > Oscillospirales > Oscillospiraceae > Vescimonas. The sequence goes on along the minus strand of JAFSZX010000007.1, from coordinate 38,022 downwards.
CTTCATGAGGCTGTCCTCAATGGGCAGTTCCCGCCGGACGGCGGAGGTCACGTCAAAGCGGGAGAACGTCATGATGCCGGAAACAGAGCGTCCGTGGGGCTGTGTCAGCGGATAAAAGAGGACCGGTGAATCATAGTTCTGCGCCCAGAGGCTGTCATACCCTCCAAGCGCCCCGCGCAAAAGAGTCGCCTCGTCCCGATGATAGGAGCGGGTGGAATCGGTATCCACCTCCTGAATGATGCAGAAATCCGCCTCTTGCGCCGCAAGCGTATCGCCGATGGTCTTCAAGTTCGCGTCCAGCCGTTCCGGACTCCACGCCCAGCTCTGGGTGCCGCCGTCCATGAAAAAGCCGTAGTCGCTTTCGTAGGCGCCGAAGCCGATGTTCCATGAAACGATCTTGTACGTTTGCCCCGATTCCGCCGCGGTACGCGTCCCCTCCTCCGTCACCTCCAGCGGCACGTTGTCCCCGATCCGGTGATAGGCAAGGAACACGTAGGCGAAGTATCCGCCCACCGCGAGCACCAGTGCCAAAAGAACGCACAAAACGATTTTGATTGCTTTTTTCATATTCTCACTCCATTTACTTTTCGGAATAAATCTATTATAATAGAACATCATCAAAATAGAAAGAGGATTTTTTCATTGAAAAAGATCACGATCCGTTTCAACGCGCCGGTGATCCTCGCCTTCGCCGGCATATCGCTGGCAGTCCTGCTGCTGGATGGCGTTCTGGGGCAGGGCTTTGCCTACCGCTACTTCTGTGTATACCGCGCGCCGTTAGGCGATCCTTTAACGTATCTGCGCTTTTTTACCCACGTGCTGGGGCACAGTAATTACAGCCACTATATCGGCAATATGCTCCTATTATTGCTGGTAGGTCCTGCGGTAGAGGACCGGTACGGAAGCCGCTTAACGCTTCGTTTCATCCTCATCACCGCCCTGATCACCGGCTTGGTGCAGTTTATCCTGTTCCCCCACACCGCGCTGTTGGGCGCTTCCGGCATCGTGTTTATGATGATCGTTCTGTCCTCTTTTACCTCGTCCAAACGGGGCGATATACCGCTGACGCTTATACTGGTGGTGGCGCTGTATCTGGGCGGCGAGGTGGTGGATGGGCTATTCACCGCCGACAACATCTCCCAGCTCACCCATATCATCGGCGGCGTGTGCGGACTGGTATTCGGTTTCGCCGCCCGGGGCAAAAAACGGTCATAACGGTTTCACAAAGAAAAGGCTTCACAGAACCATCTGTTCTGCGAAGCCTTTCTTATCAGTATTCGTAACAGCTTCCGCCCACAAACTCCCGCACCACGGAATTGGCGGGAACGTACGGCGTGTGGAGCGGCGGCACGCTGTTGACCACCTTCATCAGATCGGTCAAGCCGTTCTCCTCCAGAAATTCCGCTGTCAGCTCCTGCCGGAATTGGGGGATCTCGCCTAAATATTTGGCGAGGATACAGGGCTCGTAATCGTGGAATGAGTCAATGTGGATATCGGCGTTATCCTTAAAGGGCCGGATATAATTCACCTCGCCCCGATCCACACTGCGCGCCCGTTCCACCGTCTGGCGCAGGGAGTGACCCCGCGTATTATAATCGCGGATCAGCCGCCGCGCTACCCGAAGCTGTTCGGGTCGGACGATCTTATCATCGTCGGTGATGATCCGCGTGCGGGGCGCCACGTATACGCCGTTGGCGGCGCCGCGGATCTTATCGAAGATCAGGGGATTGAGCATGTGGATCCCCTCGGCGATAATAATGGCGTGGCGGTCGCCCTGCATGGTGCGCCAGCCGCCGGTGGTACCGGTCTTGAAATCGTACCACGGCACCTGCACCTCCTGCCCGTCCGCCAGACGGCTCAAGGTGTTCACCAACAGATCCACATTCACGCAGTAGGGCGATTCCCAGTCGGTCGCCTCCGGCGGGCGTTCCGCCGCAGGCAGAAAGAAATTATCCATGCTCAAAAGGCAGACCTTGACGCCCAGATTCTCCAGATAATCCCGAAGACGCATGGCGGTGGTGGTCTTGCCGGAGCCGGACGGTCCCGTCAGCGCCACAAAAGGCTTATCACTGCGCGAGGCGAGAATCGTCCCCACCGCCGCGCTGATCTTGTCGTGAAACACCTCTTCACAGCGCAGGACGAACAGCGTTTCGTTGCGCATGGAGAGCTTGATATTTTCCGTATCGATCACTCGCACCGAAGATACACTCCTTTCAAACCGTTATCGCCATTATAGCATACCGGCGATCACGGCGCAACCGCAGGCGGCCGAAAAACGCGCCGCGCCGTAAGAATCCACGGCGCGGCGCGTTTTATTGCGCTTTTCAGCTCCACAGCGAGCAGAGAAGATCGGTATAGCCGCTGGGATCAGCCAACGGCAGTCCGGCGATCAGAAGCGCCTGCTGATAGAGCACCTGTGCGTATTTCTTCGCCCGTTCCGGATCGGTGATCCGCGCCGTTTCCAGCGCCGCAAAGGCAGGGTGATCCACGTTCACTTCCAGGATCCGCTTGGCTTTCATACCCATTTCCGGCTGGACGACGGAGAAATACTTCTCCATCTCAAAGGTCATACCCTCGCCGCTGCTGAGGCACACCGGATGGGTCTTCAGTCGCGCTGACGCTTTCACCTCGTCCACCGCATCGCCCAGCGTCTCCTTGATGAAGGCGATGGTCTCCTGCTCGGACGCCGTTTCCTCCGGCCGCTTATCGCCCTCCAGCTCCAGATCGCCGTTGGCAACGGAGCGGAACGGCTTATCGTGATACTCATGCAGAATATCCGCCAAAAACTCGTCGGCCCGTTCGGTGAAGTAGAGGATCTCCATCTCCCGATCCTTCAAAAGCTCCGTCTGAGGCATGTGGTCCACCGCCTCCACCGTGTCGCCGGAGGCGTAGTAGATATACTTCTGGCTCTCCGGCATACGGGAAACGTACTCCTCCAGTGTTACCAGCTTCTTTTCCCGTGAGGAGTAGAACAACAGCAGGTCCTGCAGCTGCTCTTTTTTCTCGCCGTAGTGATTGAAGGCGGAGACCTTCAACTGCAAGCCGAAGTTCTGCCACAGTTTCTCATATTCCTCCCTCTCGTCCCGAAGCATACGGGCAAGCTCCGCACGGATCTTCTTTTCCAGATTCGCAGAGATGATCTTGAGCTGGCGGTCGTGCTGCAACAGCTCGCGGCTGATGTTCAGGCTCAGATCCGGCGACTCCACCACACCGCGGACGAAGTTGAAGCACTCCGGCAACAGCTCGGCGCACTTATCCATGATCATCACGCCGGCGCTGTACAGTTGCAGACCCGGCTGGAACTCCTCCGTGCCGTACAGTCCCGGGCGGCGTGAGGGAATAAACAGCAGTGCCTTATACGTCACCGCGCCTTCCGCCGACACGGCGATCACCGATTGGGGCGCGGCAAAGTCACCGAACCGCTGGCGGTAGAATTCGTCGTACTCCTCCTTGCTAACGTCGCTCTTCTTCCTCTGCCACAGGGGTACCATGGAGTTGAGGGTCTCCTCCTCCATGACCTCCTCATATTCCGGCTTATCGTCACTGCTTCCCTCTTTTCGGCGGGAATGGGGCATCTCCATCCGAATGGGAAAACGGATGTAATCGCTGTATTTTTTCACCAGCGCGCGGATCTCGTAGGGCTTGAGGTATTGGCTGTACTCCTCCGGCTCGTCCTCGCCGTCCGCCTTCAGGTGCATGATGACGTCGGTGCCCACCTGCTCCTTTTCACACGGCTCCACCGTGTAACCGTCCACGCCGTCGGACTCCCAGCGGTATGCCTGCGCCTCGCCGTATTTTTTGGTGATAACGGTGATATGGTCGGACACCATGAACGCCGAATAGAAGCCCACGCCGAACTGTCCGATCACGCCGGAGTCCTCGTCCTCCCCCAGCTCCTTGCGGAACTGCAGCGATCCGCTGTTGGCGATCACACCCAGATGGTTTTCCAGCTCCTCCTCGCTCATGCCGATACCGTTGTCGCTGACGGTCAGCGTCCGGCCGGGCTCGTCCGCTGTGATGCGGATGTAAAAATCCCCCGCGTTCAGCCCCACGCCCTGATCGGTCAGGCTGACGTACTTCAGCTTGTCGATCGCGTCGGAAGCGTTGGAGAGGATCTCACGCAGGAAGATCTCCTTATGGGTGTAGATGGAGTGGATCATCAGATCCAGTAAACGCTGGGACTCTGCTTTGAACTTTCTCTTTTTCATAAAACGTTCCCCTCTTATCATTCCACAGCGCACAAGCGAGGGGCGCCCTCGCGCCCCTCACCGCTTATGCCGTGTTACTTATTTTTTGCGCCGCAACAGCAACAAAAGGCTTGCCGTTATCGCCAGTACCGCCGTGCCGACCGATACCGCCAGCATCACCGCGCGCTTACTGTCGCAGGAAAGCTCGTCCAGCTTTTCGCCGCCGCAGCGGATCACCGCCGTTGTCTTGTCCCGAAGCAGAGTAAAGCCTTGCGCGCCTAATTCAATGGTCGCCTCGCCCAGCGTGCGCAACAGTTCAAACCCGGTAAGCAGTGCCGTTCTTCCGCTTGTGATCAGCTTGTCCAATAATTGATCCATGGTTCGTCCTCCCTTGCTTCATCCTCATCGTGCCGACAGCTTCTGATGGTATGATACCACACCGCGCGGTAGAAAACATGAACGAATTGTCAACTTTTTCCGCTTCTTGATAAATTGTACCACGCCTCCGGCGCCGACGCAAGAGGAAATCCCGTTTCCTATGCGCCGGAGGACTCACCCTTTTTCCGCTGATCGATCATCTCGTACAGGCAGGAAAGCGCCTGGGACAGCGTGCCGATCCGGTCAATGAGCCCCAGCTCCACCGCCTGCTCCCCGTAGACCACACTGCCCACGTCGTTGGCCATATCGCCGGTCGCCAGCATCAAGGCGCGAAACCGGTCGGCGCTGATGTGGGAATTGCGCTCCACAAAGGCGATGATCCGCTCCTGGATCCTGTCAAAATACTGGTAGGTGGCAGGCACGGCGATCACCGTGCCGGACATGCGCACCGGATGGATCGTCATAGATGCCGACGGCGCGATCATCGTCACCTTGCCGGATACTGCCAGCGGGATCCCGATGGAATGTCCGCCGCCCAGCACCAGTGTCACCACCGGTTTTTCCATGCCGGCGATCAGCTCCGCGATGGCAAGTCCCGCCTCGATATCGCCGCCCACGGTGTTCAAAAGGATCAGCAGTCCGTCCACCTCGTCGGATTCCTCGATCGCCGCCAGCAGGGGCAGTACGTGTTCATACTTGGTGGATTTGCTGTTGCCGGGCAGCAGCATGTGACCTTCCACCTGCCCTACGATGGTCAGGCAGTGTACCGTGCCGTGTCCATTGGTCACCACCGACGAGCCCATATCCACGATCTGTTGATGGGGCGAATCCTGCCCCTCGTTTACCTCGGTCTCACCGGTTTCGTTGGTCTTGGTCGTTTCGCTCATTGCGCACCCTCCTTTTTCCGTTAGGGTGCGCAATGTGCGGCGAATTATGCTGATCAGAGTGCCGTTTCGATTATTTTGCCTCGTAGATGGCGCGGCAGGCGCGGTAGGTCATATAGCAGTCCAGCTTGCCCACCACCTCAAAGGGTGCGTGCATGCTCAAGACCGGCACGCCGGCGTCCAGCGTGGTGATGTTGCGGTTTGCCATGTACTGCGCCACGGTGCCGCCGCCGCCCAGATCCACCTTGCCCATCTCTCCGATCTGCCAGAGGATGTTATGCTCGTCCAGCGTGCGGCGTACAAAGGACACCGTTTCCGCCGAAGCGTCGCTGGCGCCGGATTTGCCCCGGGCGCCGGTATACTTGCAAAGACCCACACCGTAGTTGACGCGGGCAACGTTCCGCTTATCGTACGCCTCGGAATACAGGGGATCGTAAGCGGCGGTCACGTCGGCGCTGAGGCAAAACGCGTTTTCATAGCACGCCCGAAGCGACACGCCCTGCGCCTGACACAGCTCCTCCATAAAGGTATCAAAGGCGGCGCTCTGCATGCCTGTAACGCCCATGGAGCCGATCTCCTCTTTATCCGCCAGCACACATACCGCCGTCACCTCCGGCGTACCCAGATCCAACAGAGCGCGGAGCGCTGCGTAGGCGCAGACCCGATCGTCCTGCCCGTAGGCGCCGATCAGGCTGGCGTCAATGCCGATGTCGGTGGCGCGGTATGCCGGCACCGCCTCCAGCTCCGCCGAGGCGAAGTCCCACTCGGTGATGCCGTATTTCTTGTGGAGCAGTTCCATCACGTGGAGCTTTACCCGATCGCTCTCTCCCTCTTCGCCTACCGGACGGCTGCCGATGAGGATATTGAGGTTTTCGCCGGGGACGGCCTCGTTGAGGGGCTTCTTCCCCTGCTCCGCCCCCAAATGGGGCAAAAGATCGGTGATGACCAACTTGGGCTCGTCTCCCTCGCCCAGTGTCACCTCCACCGCCGTACCGTCCCGCCGCATCACGACGCCGCGAAGCTCCAGCGGCACGGTGACCCACTGATACTTGCGGATACCGCCGTAATAATGGGTCTTACAGTACGCCAGCTCACTGTCCTCATACAGCGGCACCGGCTTGAGATCCAGTCGGGGCGAGTCGATATGGGCGGCGGCGATATGGCAGCCCTGATCAAGAGGCTTTTCCCCGATCACCGCCAGCAGCAGTTCCTTGCCGCGGTTGGCAAAATAGACCCGATCGCCGCGGTGGACCGGCTTGGTGCGATCCAGCGGGCGGAATCCCGCCGCCTCCGCCAGCGCCACCGATTCCTTCAGGCACAAGCGCTCTGTCTTTCCGCCGTCCAGATACTTCTTATAGCCGGCGCAGTACGCCTCCACGGCGGACAGCTCCGCCTCCTCCACCCGATCATAGCCGTTGCGGGCGGTGGCAAGCACCTGTTCCTTACGCAGTTTCATTTCCTCACTCATGTCTCATTTCCTCCTTTATCTCCTTGCAGTACGGAGCGAAACAGTGTCTCCGCCTCCGCAGAAAATTCCCTCTCCGTTTTCTCGCCGTTCCACAGCACAAAGGCGCAGTTTTCCCGGTAAAACGCATCGTCCTTCTGGGCGCTTACCCGCAGTCGGGCATACGCTTCGTCCACGCCGTCCCGCGCCATAATGCGGCGGATCCGTTCCTCCGCCGGAGACAGCACCGCCACCGTATGATCGCACAGCGCGCCCATGCCGCTTTCTATGAGGTTGATGGCGTCGATCCCCACCACCGTTGCGCCGGAAGCTTCCGCCCGCCGCATCGCCTCTCGGGGCAGACGGGCATAGACGATGGCATTGAGCCGTGCCAGCGCCTCAGGGTCGGCAAACACCGCCTCGCCCAGCTTCTTTCGATCCAGCACCGTACCGTCAAATACCGCGCCGAACGCGTTCTCCACGTCGCTCCGCAGTGATGCGTCCGTGGCAAGCATCTCATGATACAGCGCGTCGCAATCCACAATGGCGGCGCCCAGACGCCGCAGTGCCGCCAGCGCTGTGGTCTTTCCGGCGCCGGTAGGGCCCGTCAGTCCGATGAGGCGGGGCGTATCACCGCAGGCGATCACGTGGAATCCCGCCGCCTTTTTCAGCCGGTTGCTCACCGCCAGACCCAGCCCCCTGTCATCGGGGCACTGGGCAAAGATCTCCTTCACCGGCGTATCGTCAAAGCCGCGCAACGCGTCAAATACCCGATGGGCGTTACTCTCCCCGTCGGACATAGAGCCGAGGGATCGCGCCGTACAGTCCCCGAAGGCGCCTGTGAATTCTTCAAAGAGCAACACGCCGTCCCCTGTTGTGGCACGGGCGCGAATGGCGCCGGCGGTGCGAGCCGGCGCGCCGGTAAACACGGTAACAGGCGCGTGTGGCGCATAGTGGCGGTATTTCATCCCCGGCGCACGGGGACGGACCCCCTCCTCCGGCGGCGCGACGACGGCGCGATCTACCGCCACCTCGCCCAGCACCGCCTCCAGATCCTCCAGCGGTATGCCGCCGGGACGCAGAAGGCGCGGCGGCGTGACCGTCAGATCGACGATGGTGCTCTCCACCCCCACACGGCAGTCGCCGCCGTCTACAATGGCGTCGATCCTGCCGTCCATATCCGCCAGCATGTGGGCGGCGGTGGTGGGGCTGGGTCTGCCGGACAGGTTCCCGCTGGGCGCCGCCACCGGCGTATCCGCCGCGGCGATGATGGCGCGGGTCAGCGCGTGGTCGGGACAGCGAACACCCACCGTGTCCAAGCCGCCGGTGGTGGAAAGCGGCACACTGCCGTGGCGCGGCAGGATCATGGTCAAAGGGCCCGGCCAGAACCGCGCCGCCAGCGTATACGCCGCCGCCGGAATCTCCCGGGCACAGCGCGGAAGCCACGATACGTCCGGCACATGGAGGATCAGCGGATTATCCTGCGGGCGGCCTTTGGCGGTAAAGATCGCCGCCACCGCCGTTTCATTCAATCCGTCCGCTCCCAGCCCGTACACCGTTTCGGTAGGGATCCCCACCAAACCGCCGCGGCGCAAGATTGCCGCCGCGGCGGTGATCAGGTTTTCATCCCGACAGGGACGAAGTACAATGGTTTTCAAGAAAACGCTCCCTCTCCTCCGCTTTTAAAAGCCCAGATCCTCACCGATGAGCACCACCTTGATCTTTCCGGCAGGCTTACAAAATCGGGTCAGGACCATCGAGGCGCAGATACAGTCGTCGCTTACACAGTCGCCGCACTGTCCGGTGGCGGTACAGGGCGTTCTGCCGCCGAAGCGCTGGGCGTTCATCGGCGCGGCAATATGCCGCACACGGGCGTATGCCGCCGCCGCGTCCGGCACCACCTTATTCATACCTACCGCTACAATAACCTCCTTCGGTCCGTAGCACAGTGCCGCAACGCGGTTGCCGTTACCGTCGATGTTGAAAAGCTGACCGTCCTCCGTAACGGCGTTACTGCCCATCAAAAACACGTCCGCCGTCAGTGCCCGGCGCATCACGTCGCCCCACGCCTCGCGGGGCGCATCCCGTCGGTCGATCAGTTTCTGTCCGCGCTCTTGCAGCGCGTTGCGGATATTCAGCTCGTCCAGCGTCACACTGCCGCCGAATCCCACCGAGGCGGCGGGGTCGATCAGCTCCAGTATTTTTTGCGCCGCCCGGGACACGGTAGAGCAGTAATATGCCGCGAAATGCCGCCGCTCCAGTGCCTGCGCCACTCTGGGACCGGACTTATCATACTGCGTTTTTTTCGCCTCCAGCATACGGATCATCCTCCTTCTGTCCGCCTCGTTTACAGCTCGCCGCTCTCGCCGCGAAGCAGGGCGGATTGTTGTGCCATGTGCAGTGCGTCCACCAGCGCGTCCAGATCGCCGCCCAGCGCCGCGGAGAGGTTGAAGTTTTTCTCCTCGCCGCTCAAGCGGTGGTCGGTGAGCCGGTTTTGGGGAAAGTTATAGGTGCGGATCTTGCCACTGCGATCACCGGTGCCCACCTGACTTTTCCGCACCGCCGAGCGTTCCGCCGTCTGTTTTTCCCGCTCCGCCTCATAAAGGCGCGAGCGCAGGATCTTCATGGCGCGATCCTTGTTTTTATACTGACTGCGCTCATCCTGGCACTCCACCACCGTACCGGTGGGCAGATGGGTGATGCGGATGGCGGATTCCGTCTTGTTCACGTGCTGACCGCCGGCGCCGGAGGAGCGGTATGTGTCGATCTGCAGATCGCGGGGGTCGATGGTGAACTCCACCTCCTCCGCCTCCGGCATGACCGCCACGGTGGCGGCGGAGGTCTGGATCCTGCCGGAAGACTCCGTTTCCGGAACGCGTTGGACGCGGTGGGTACCCGCCTCGAATTTCAACCGTGACCAGGCGCCCTCGCCCTCCACGGTCGCCACCGCTTCTTTGATACCGCCCAGCTCCGTCACGTTCTGGCTGACGATCGTCAGCGAAAAGCCTTTTCGCTCGGCATACATGGTATACATCCGCAAAAGATCCGCGGCAAAAAGCGCCGCTTCCTCTCCGCCGGTACCGGAACGAAGCTCCAAAATCACGTTTTTATCATCGTTGGGATCACGTGGCAGGAGCAGACGGCGCAAGGTCTCCTCCTGTGCCTGCGCCTCTTCTCCGGCGCGTTCCAGCTCCTCTTGCCCCAGCTCGCGCAGTTCCGGATCGGAGAGCATCTCACGCGCCGCCGCCTCGTCCTCTTTCGCGCGGCGCCACAGGGCGAACGCCTCCGCCAGCGGTGTCAATTCCTTCTGCTCACGGTGCAGTTTTGTCAAGCGCTCCCGATCACCGTATACCGCCGGATCGGAGAGCTGGCGCTCGATCTCCTGCAATCTCAGAACGATCCCTTCCAGTTTCTGTTCCATCATCCACGCTCCAAATACCGCAAGGTTTCCTGCACAAACTGATCCCGCCAGAACACGTACCCCACCGAATCGGGGCGCAATGATACGCACAAATCGTGTTTTTCGGCGGTGTAGCGATCCATCTGGGCGTAGACCTCCTCGCATTTTCCCTCGCCGGCACGTGTCAGCACGTAGCCCACGCGCTTCAAACGCCGCCCCTGTTCCTTTAGAAAACCGCGGATCGGGGCGGCACAGCGCCCTGCCCACACCGGCGTCCCCAGCAGTACGAGGCTGTATTCCTCCAGCGGGCGTTCTGTTTCATAGGGCTGCAACGCCGGCGTCTGGCGGCGCATGGCGTCCATCCCCGCCCGAAGCCAACCGCGCCAGCCGGAACGGTCACGCCCGTCGTCCAGACGCACCAGCTCCGCGCCCAGCGCCGAGGCGATCTCCTCCATGGCGTTTTGCGTGTTGCCGCTACGGGAATAGTATAGGCATAAAACGTCGCTCATACGTTCACTCCTGTTCCTCCAACTGCAAGGAAAGCTCCTCCCAGCGTGTCATCTCTTCTTCCAAACGGCCCTGCGTCTCCACACGGCGTTCGTACAGTTCCGCCGCCTTTTGCGCGTCGGCGCCGCATTGGGCGAGCTCCTCATCCAACTGCCGGCACGCCGCCTCCAGCTTCCCCACCGCCGTTTCGCAGATGGTCAACTGCCGCCGCAGTGCCTGATGGACACGACTGCCCCGCACAGGGCGGCTGTCCTCTTTATGATGCGCCGGACGGGGCATCTCCTTTTTCGATCGTTCCTCCGAAAGCGTCCGGTAGCGGTCAAAATCCATGGGATAATCGGTCACCGTCCCGTCGGAGAGTTCCCAGACTCTGTCGGCAAACCGCCGGATAAAGTAGCGATCGTGACTGACAAAGAGCAGCGCGCCCTCATACGCCGCCAGTGCCGATTCGATCCACTCCCGACTGTCGATGTCCAGATGGTTGGTGGGCTCGTCCAGCAGCAGGAAATTAATCTCATCGTCCATCAGCATACAAAGCCGCAGGCGGCTCAACTCGCCGCCAGAGAGCGCCGACACCGGCTTATATACGTCCTCTCCCCGAAACTGATACCGCGCCAGACGGTCCCTTGCGCTCTGGGCGGTCTCGCCCCGCTTTGCGTAGAGCAGGGTATCCAGCACCGAACGGTCCGGATGGTCAAAGCGGATCGTCTGCTCCAGATACGCCATACGCACCGCCGGACCCTGCCGGATCAAACCGTCATAGGCTGTATCGCATCCGGCGATCAGATTCAAAAAGGTGGTCTTTCCCGTGCCGTTATCGCCCAGAAGCGCGATCCGCTCACCGCCGCATATCCGGAGCGTAACGCCGGAAAACAGCGTCCGGGTATCGAAGGCTTTCCCCACCTCGTGCAGTGACAGCACCTCGTCGCCGTGAAATTCCGACTCGCGGAACTGCGCCGTCATGCCCTTTTGGCGCGTAGGGCGGTCGGTAGTGCGCAGGCGTTCGATCCGCCTTTCCATGGATATCGCGCGGCGATACGTCTTGTCCGCGCCCTGATACGCCCAGACGCGAAGCTGTGCCGCCGCCTTTTCCAACTGTCGGATCTTCGCCTGTTCCTTTTCGTACTGCTTCAACTTCTCCTCATAACGGCGTTCCTTTTCCACCGCGTAGAAGCTGTAATTACCGCTATAAAAAATGGCTTTGCCGTTTTCGATCTCCACGATCCGTGTAACGGTTCGGTCGAGAAAATACCGGTCATGGGAGATCACCAGCACCGTGCCGTGAAACGTGCGCAAATACGTTTCCAGCCACTCCACCGCGTGCAGATCCAGATGATTGGTGGGCTCGTCCAGCAGAAGAATATCGGTGTCCTCCAGCAAGAGCCGCCCCAGATTCACCCGCGTCTTTTCACCGCCGGAAAGTTGGGAAAACGGCCGCCGGCGCATGGCACCGTCAATACGCAATCCCGCCGCCACCTTATTGACCGCTGTGTCGGTATCGTAGCCGCCCAGCGCCTCAAACCGCGCCGTCAGCTCACCGTACCGCTTCAATACCGCCGGATCGCTCTCACCCTGCGCCATGCGATGCGCCAGATCATCCGTTTCCGCTTTCAGCGCCTCCATACGGGCAAACGCCGAACGCAGTACGTCCTCCACCGTATATCCCGCCGGAAATACCGGGATTTGTGAAATAAGACCGATCCGGCGATCACGGGGCAAAGATACCTCTCCCTCGTCCGGTGTCAGCTCACCGGTGAGAATGCGGAACAAGGTGGTCTTTCCGGCGCCGTTCCTGCCCAGCAGTCCCACCCGCTCACCGCTGTCCACCTGAAAGGTGAGCCCGTCCAATATCCGCTTTTCCAGATCGAAGGACTTGACAAGCCCCTGTACGCTTATGTCGATCATACGCTCTGTTCCAGAATCTCTACCACCTGCTCGAACGCCATGGAGCGGGATGCTTTCACCAACACCGCCGTACCGGGCGTGAGCAAACCGCGCAACGCGTCCTCCGCCGCCGCCACTGTGGGGAACCATTGCACGGCGCCGTTTTCTTCTGTCAAGTATTTTGCCTTGTCACCAATTGCAATCACTGCGTCCAGCGGCAACTGTGCTGTGAGCTTACCTAAATCGCGATGTGCCTGCTCGCTTCCCTCGCCCAATTCGCCCATGTCGCCCAGCACCGCCGTCCGGCGCGGACGGTCCGTCTTAACCAGCAGATTGAGCGCCTGCGCCATCGCTTGGGGATTGGCATTATAGCAATCGTCGATGATCACGCGGTCCCGCGCCAGCTTGACAAGGCGCATCCGGCTCCCCACACTGCGATACTCTCCGATACCGGCAAGAATCTCCTGTTCCGTCAAACCGAAGTGTTCGCCCACGGCGATCGCCATGGACACGGGATAGATCATAAACCCGCCGGGCGCGGCGATATGGACGCGGTAGACGTGTCGCGGCGTGGTAACGGTGCAGTCCGTCCCCTCAATGCCGTGTTCCGCAATCTCCGTCACACGCACCTGACAGCCATCGGACGTGCCGCAGTAGAGAACGGTTTGCTGTAAAGTGATACTCCTTAACAGATCGTCGTCGCCATTGAGCACGGCGATACCGTCCGGCGCAAGATGCGCGAAGATCTCGCATTTTGCCTGCAAAACGCCCTGCCGCGTGCCGCCTAAATTCCCCATGTGCGCCTGCCCGATATTGGTGATCACCGCCGCGTAAGGGCGCACCATCTCACCCATATAGGCGATCTCCCCGAAGTGGTTCATGCCGGTTTCGATCACCGCCGCCTGATGCTCCGGCGATAGGGACAAAAGCGTCAGCGGTGTACCGATGGTGCTGTTGAGATTGCCCGCGGTCTTATGGGTGCAAAACCGCCGGTTCAGTACCGCGGCGATCATCTCCTTGGTGGTGGTTTTACCGGCGGAGCCGGTGATCTGCACAAAGGGGATGGAAAATTTCTCCCGATACCAGCATGCCAGCGCCTTGAGCGCCTCCTGCGTATCCGGCACCAGAATATAGCTCTTACCGCCGCACAGCGTTTCCGGCTTTCGGGCGATCAGCACCGCGGCGGCGCCGCGTTGCAGTGCCGCATCCACATAGTCGTGCCCATCCACCCGCTCACCGGGCAATGCCACGTAAAGATCGCCGGAACGCACGGCGCGGCTGTCCTGTATCACACCGGTAACCGGCTCGCCGCCGTCTTGCAGCAGCACGCCGCCCACAGCGGCGCAGATGGTTTTTGCTGAATACGCGATCATCTCCGCTCCGCCTTTCTCTGCGCCAGCGACAATCGCACGATCTCTTCGCACAGCGTGCCGTAATCCATTCCCACCGCCGCCGCCTCTTTCGGCACAAGACTCGTGGGCGTCATACCCGGTAACGTGTTCACCTCAAGGCACCACGCCCGCCCCTGATCGTCCAGAATAAAATCACTGCGGGAATAGACGCTCAATCCCAGTGCCTTATGCAGTTTCAGCGCCGCCTCGCCCATCTGGCGCCAGATATCCTCCGAAATCGGCGCGGGACACAGCTCCGTGGCGCCGCCGGACTGGTACTTGGTCTCATAGTTGAAATACTCGCCGTTGGGACGGATCTCCACCGCCGGCAGATACCGCTCGCCCAGCACCGCCACCGTCATTTCCCTGCCGCGGATCTTCTGCTCCACTACTACGTGATTGCCGTAACGCAGTACGCTGTGAAGCGCCGCCTCCAGCTCCTGTCTTGTATCCGGCAATTCTATGCCCACGGAGCTGCCGCCGTTGACGATCTTCACCGCGCAGGGCACCGGCAGTTCCGATGCAAGGCGCGGAATATCCGCCTCGGTATAGTATAGATCGCGCCACGGCGCCGTGCGGATCCCCACGCTGTCCATAAACCGCTTGGCAATGGATTTATCCATCGCCATGGCGCTGGAGACGTAGCCGGAGCCGGTATAGGGGATGCCCAGCAGATCCAGCGCCGCCTGAATCCGTCCGTCCTCGCCGCTCTCGCCGTGGAGCGCCAGGAACACCACGTCCGCCATGGCGCATACCGCCAATACGCCTTTTCCCAGCACCGAGGGCCCCTGCTCTTTCCGAAGCGCCCGCACAGCCGCCAGATCCGGTGCGGCGGAGGACACCGCCACGTCACGGCACAGACCGTCCGGCGCGTCGAAAATATCCTCCGGCGCGCCGTCGTAGGCTTCCAGTCCCATAAAAAGATCCACCAGAACCGCCTGATGTCCGCGCTGGCGCAGTGCGCGGCACACACCCGTTCCGCTCACCAGCGATACGTTCCGTTCGGTACTCAAGCCGCCGGCTAAAACTACGATTTTCATTCTGCAAGACCCCTTTTTCAAGACGGCGCGGCAAAAACTGCCTGCTTTGCCTGATCATTCCAGTATAGTATAGCATGATTGCGCCGTGAATACAACCAGAAAAGACCTGCCCCGGGCAGGTCTTTTGAGACTGTCAAAAAACGGCAAAGCCGTTTTTTGACAAAAGGGTTGCAGCCTACTGCGCGCACTCATTGTGCGCCAGCGGCGCACCATTCGCACACTTCGTAGTCTGAGCGGTGTCATTTGCCACGTACACGCCGCGGCAAATGACAATTTAATATCTTCGCGCCGTGTGCGGCGCGAAAGTAAGCGAGGCTTTTTTGACAACCAAAAAAGACCTGCCCCGGGCAGGTCTTTTTTCATTCACCGCAGCCGTTCCTGCAAGGAGCGTTTATGGATCCCCGACACCATGCCCGCCGCCGCGAACAGCGCCACCAGCGACGAGCCGCCGTAGCTGACAAACGGCAGTGTCAAACCGATGACCGGCATCAAAAACAGACACATCCCCACGTTTACCGCCGTCTGGAACATCAGCGTCGCCGCCACTCCTACGCATACGTAAGTCTCCAGCGGCGTCTTGGCGCGATACGCCGCCACGAAGCACCGTATCACGATAGCGCTCAACAAAAGCAGCACCGCCACACACCCGATCATGCCCAGCTCCTCGCCGATGGCGGAGAAGATAAAATCCGTATGCCGCGCCGGCAAGCTGTTGCTGTATTCACTTTGGGTCTGGGTGCCGCGGAACAGTCCCTGTCCGGTCAGCCCTCCACTGCCCAGCGCCAGAAGACTGCGATTTTGGTGCCATCCCACGCCCAGAGGATCCATCTCGCGATCCAGCAGAATCAAAAAACGCTCTTTCATATAGGGGCGGATCACGTCCGCTTTCCACAGCGCATAACACCCTGCGCCCGCCAGCGCGCCGGCGAGTGCAAACCAGCGGCCTTTCACGCCGGCGGCGTACGCCATACAGAGAAAGATCACCACATACACCAGCGTACTGCCCATATCGCCGGAGGCGGCGTAATACAGCCCCGTCAAACCCAGCAGATGTCCGACCGGCAACAGCACCCTGCGAAACCGCGGGATCGTTTTTTCCTGCCGCATCCACGTAAGCTGGCGTGCCAGCACCAGAATAAACAGCAGTTTTATCGGCTCCGCCGGCTGGAGATTTACCGGAACGCCCGGTATGCTGATCCAGGCCCGATTGCCGCCCGCGCCGACTCCCAGCGGCGTAAAAAGGAGCGCGATCAGCACCGTGCCGGCAAGCGTCAGCCATTTCCAGCCTCCGGAAAGCTCCCTGACGTCCAGCGCGGAAAAGAGCATATACGCCCCCACGCCGATCGCCGCCGCCACAAGCTGGATCAGCACGTAGCTCCGGGTTTCCAGATACCGCGTGGCGCTTGCGATCATCACAAGTCCGAACGCCGTGGCGGCGGAGCAGAGCGCCAACAGGATCGGATCGGACTGCCGCCGTAGACTGCCCAAAAAACGCCGCACTGTCCTTCCCTCCTCCACAGATGTCTTTTCCGCCGTCTGACAGACTCATGCGTACTATATGAAGTTTTCCCCGGAAACCTCTGCAATGCTCTTTTCTTTTTTGTTTTTTTGTGTTATACTGTGTCAAAATAGCGAAAAGAGGAGGAGCGGCGGTGCGGTATCTCACCCACAGCGAATCGGAAACGGAACAGCTGGGTCAATCGCTGGCGGCACAGCTCCACAGCGGCAGCGTGGTGGCCTTTACCGGCGATCTGGGCGCAGGCAAAACCGCCTTCACCCGCGGTCTTGCCAGAGGGCTGGGCTATACCGGCCGCGTCACCAGCCCCACCTTTACCATTGTCAACGAATACCGTGGCTCGCTTCCTCTTTTTCATTTTGATCTCTACCGTTTGCCGGACAGCGATTCTCTCTACGACATCGGATGGGACGATTATCTGCGCGGTGGCGGTGTTTGCGCTGTGGAGTGGAGTGAAAACGCCGCGGAAGCTTTGCCGCCGGATACGGTGTTTGTCTCCATCCGGCGGGGCGAAGGCGAATGTGAGCGCATCATCACCGTAACGGGAGGGACGGCGTTTTGAAGATCCTTGCACTGGAAACCTCTGCCAAAAGCGTATCTGTCGCCGTCACGAAAGACGGCGCGGTGCTGTGCCGCAGTTACCTCAACGTGGGTCTCACCCACAGCCGGACGCTGATGCCGCTTTTGGACGATATGCTCAAAAACGCGGGTCTCACCGCCGCGGACGCCGATCTTGTCGCCGTGGCGGCAGGTCCCGGCTCCTTTACCGGACTGCGGATCGGCGTTGCCGCCGCCAAAGGTCTGGCGTGGGCGCTGGATAAGCCTTGTTGCGCCGTATCTACGCTGGAGGCGATGGCGATGAATCTCCGGCATACGGACGGCACGGTGCTCTGCGCCATGGACGCCCGGCGTGACCAGATCTACAACGCGCTGTTTTCCGCCGCCGGCGGCTCGCTGCGCCGGCTGTGTGACGACCGCGCCATTGACCTTGCCTCCCTTTGCGATGAGCTGAAAGAATCCCGTCTTGTTCCCGTGATCGTGGGCGACGGCGCCGCGCTGTGCTTTGCGTATCTTAAAGACGCGGGCGTTTCGTGCCGGATCGCGCCGCCGGAACTGGTGATGCAAAACGCCGTAGGCGTGGCGCTGGCGGCGCAGGAGATGGCGCGTCGCGGTGAAACCGTTTCGCCCCAAGCGCTTGTCCCCCGGTATCTGCGCCTTTCCCAGGCGGAACGGGAGCGTCTGGCGCGGGGACTGCCTTTGAATCAGTAAAACCAAAAAAATTAACATAACGGAGGAACGACACTATGTGCAAGCAAACAAAGTACGGCCCGAAGGTGCATATCATGGATCATCCGCTGGTGGCGCACAAGCTGACCATCATGCGGGATAAGCACACCAGCGTAAAGGATTTCCGTGAGATCGTTTCGGAGATTGGTATGCTCATCACCTATGAGGCGACCCGTGACCTGCCGCTGACCACCAAGACCATTGAAACGCCTCTTTGCAAAGCGGATATGCCCACTTTGGCAGGTAAGAAATTCGCCGTGGTGCCGATCCTGCGTGCCGGTCTGGGGCTGGTGGACGGCGTGCTGCGCATGGTACCCTCCGCCCGCGTGGGGCATATCGGTATGTTCCGCGACGAGGAGACGCTGGAACCCCATCTCTACTTCTGCAAAATGCCCAAGGACGTGGCGGATCGTGACATCATCATCGTCGATCCCATGCTGGCGACCGGCGGCAGTGCGGATATGGCGATTGCCGAGATGAAGAAGCGCGGCTGCAAGAATATCAAGCTCATGGTGCTGGTGGCGGCGCCGGAGGGCGTGGAGTACATCATCTCCCGCCATCCCGACGTGGATATCTACGCCGGCGCGCTGGACGATCACCTGAACGAAAACGGCTACATCGTGCCGGGTCTGGGCGACGCGGGCGACCGTATCTTCGGAACGAAATAAATATACCGCAAGGCGGCGCTCCGGCGCCGCCTGTTTTTTTACCGCGCCGTGCCATCTTTTTTGTTGCAATCCGGCGGCGGCAGGGGTATAATGGAGATACAACCGAATACCGGTAGCTGTAACGAAGTGCTTCGCGCACGGGCTGCAACTATCACTGGGCGCAAGCCCCAGTGTTTCAGATCCGCCAGGATTTGAAACATTTTTTATTACAAGGAGGGTATCGCTATGGTTCTTGTCACCAACGGACGACTCATCACCAGAGACAGTGGGGCGAAAGGCTATTACGCCCGCGGCGCCGTCGCCTATGAGGGAAGCGCCATCACCGCCGTAGGCGAAGAGCGTGAGCTTCGCGCCCGGTATCCCGACGCGGAGATCATCGACGCCAGGGGCGGCGTCATTATGCCCGCGCTGATCAATGCCCATACCCACATCTACTCCGCGCTGGCGCGCGGACTTGCCATCGAGGGCAACAATCCGACCAATTTCTACGAAGTGCTGGACGGCACGTGGTGGGCGATGGATCGGAAGCTGACGCTGGAGGGGAGCCGCGCCAGTGCCGACGCGCTGTTGATCGACTGCATCAAGCAGGGTGTGACCACCATCTTCGATCACCACGCCGCCTACGCTCAGATCCCCGGTTCCCTGTTCCAGATCGGCGAGAGCGCCAAACGGTTCGGGATCCGCGCCTGTTTGTGCTACGAGGTCAGCGACCGGGACGGGCAGGAAAAATGCGATCAGGCGATCGCCGAGAATGCCGAGTGGATCAGCTACTGCGAGAAGAACAAGGATCCCATGCTGGCGGCCATGTTCGGCGGACATGCCCTCTTCACCCTGTCCGACCGCACCTTTGAAAAGATGGTGGCGGCGAACAACGGACGCACCGGCTTCCACATCCACGTTTCCGAGGGCATGGACGACGTGTATGACAGTCTTCGCAACTACGGCCGCCGTCCGGTACAGCGGCTCCACGACCACGGCATTTTAGGCGCCAAAACGTTGCTGGGTCACTGTATCCATGTCAATCCTGCCGAGATCGACCTGATCGCGCAAACCGGAACCATGGTGGTGAACAATCCGGAATCCAATATGTCCAACGCGGTGGGCGTGTGCCCCGTCCTGCCTCTGCACCGTGCCGGTATCCTTCTGGGTCTGGGCACCGACGCGTGGACGAACGATATGATCGAGTCTCTCAAGGCGGCGCTGTGCGTCCAGCGTCTGAACGCCTGTTTGCCAAACGTGGCGTGGTGCGAGGTGACGGAAATGCTCTTTGCCAACAACGCCAAGATCGCCGCCAAATACTTCCCCCAGCCGCTGGGCGTTCTGCGTCCCGGCGCGGCGGCGGACATCATCGTGATGGACTATCAGCCCTACACGCCGTTCTCCGATGAGAATATCGACGGGCATATCCTCTTTGGCATGACCGGCAAGCTCTGCCGCACCACCATCGCCGGCGGCCGCCTGCTCATGCGCGATCGGGAACTGATCGGCATTGACGAGGAGGCGGAAAACGCCCACATTCTGGAGACCGCCAAAAAGCTCTGGGGCGAGCTGAACCATCGGGTCTATTGATAGAAAGGAGCTGTTATTATGTCCGAGAAAATGACGCCTCTGTCCTTTGCCTCGCTGATGAACTGGGCGCTGGCGGAATACGCCGCCGACGGTACGCTTTTCGGCGTGCGCAAACCCTTCCGCGGCGACGGGAGAACGCTTCCCCTGTTCGGTGAAACGATTGAAACGCCGTTCGGTCCCGCCGCCGGTCCCAACAGCCAGATGGCGCAGAACATCATCGCCGCCTACTTTGCCGGCGCCCGGTTCTTCGAGCTGAAAACGGTGCAGAAGATGGACGGTGCGGAGCTGGCGGCGTGTGTGCCGCGCCCCTGCATTCTGGCGGACGACGAGGGCTATAACCAGGAATGGTCCACCGAGCTGACCGTACCCCAGGCGATGGAGGAATATATCAAGGCGTGGTGCGCCTTGAAGATCTTCAGCCATGTGTACGGCCTTGGCTCGCCGGACGGTTTCGTGTTCAATATGTCCGTGGGCTACGATCTGGACGGCATCCGCGGCGCGAAGATCGACGCGTATATCGAAGGCATGAAGGACGCCTCCTCCACGGCGATCTTCTGTGAGTGCCTCGCCGTACTGCGCCGCCTCTTCCCTGCCCATACCGACTACATCAACGCCATTTCCCCCTGCGTCAGCCGTTCGGTGACACTCTCCACGCTCCACGGCTGTCCGCCCCAGGAGATCGAGCGTATTGCCTCCTACCTCATTCGGGAAAAGCACCTGCACACCTTTGTCAAGTGCAACCCCACCATTTTAGGCTACGAAACGGCGCGTTCCATTCTCGATTCCATGGGCTACGATTACGTGGTGTTTGACGATCATCATTTCCGGGAAGACCTTCAGTGGAGCGACGCGGTGCCCATGTTTGAGCGTTTGGAATCGCTGGCGTCGTCGGAGGGTTTGAGCTTCGGGTTGAAGCTGTCCAACACCTTTCCGGTGGACACCACACGCGGCGAGTTGCCGGGAAGCGAAATGTATATGTCCGGCAGATCCCTCTTTCCTCTGACAATGGAGATGTGCCGCCGGATCAGCCGTCAGTTCGACGGCAGGCTGCGCCTTTCCTACGCCGGCGGCGCCGACGCGTTCAGCGCCTCGAAGCTCTTCGCCGCCGGTATCTGGCCCATCACCGTTGCCACCACCATCTTGAAACCCGGCGGCTATAACCGCCTGCGCCAGATGGCGGACTCCGTAAAGGATATTCCCTTTACAGAATTTGCGGGCGTTGACGTGGAAGCGGTGGAATCGCTGGCACTTTCCTGCCGTGAGGAGCCCCACTACCGTAAGAGCGTCAAACCTCTGCCCCGGCGCAAGAGCACGCTGGGCGTGCCTTGGACCGACTGCTTCAGCGCGCCGTGCAAGGGCGGCTGTCCCATCGAGCAGGACATCCCCGAATACGTGGAGCTGTGCCGCAAGGGTCTGTACGCGCCGGCGCTCAAGCTCATTATGGAGCGCAATCCCCTGCCCTTCATCACCGGCACCATCTGCGCCCATCGCTGTCAGAACAAGTGTACCCGTAACTTCTATGAGGAGTCGGTACGGATCCGTGATACGAAGCTGTTGGCGGCGGAGCGCGGCTACGAGGCGGTGCTGGCGGCCTTACAGCCCGGCGCGCCTGTGGCGGGCAAAAAAGCCGCTGTGATCGGCGGCGGTCCTACCGGCATGGCGGCGGCGTATTTCCTCGCCCGCGCCGGCGTGGCGGTGACGATCTTTGAGCGGCAAGCCTCTCTGGGCGGCGTGGTGCGCCACGTGATCCCCGCCTTCCGCATCAGCGACGAGGCTATTGAAAAGGACGTGTCGTTCCTTAAAAAACTGGGCGTTACCATCCGTTGCGGCGCACCGGCGCCCTCTGTGAACGAGCTGAAGGACGCTGGCTATACCCATATCCTCTTTGCCACCGGCGCGTGGCAGGCCGGTCGTCTGGAGATCCCCGGCGACGTGGCCGGTGTGATCGGCTGGATGCAGGGCGTGAAGTCCGGCGCCATCGGCGTTGGCGGTAACGTGGCGGTGGTCGGCGGCGGCAATACCGCCATGGACGCGGCGCGGCTGGCAAAACGCAGCGGCGCACAGCGTGTGACCATTGTCTATCGCCGCACGAAAAAGTACATGCCCGCCGAGGAGCATGAGCTTGCGCTGGCAATGGCGGACGGCGTGGAATTTGCCGAGCTTGCCGCGCCGGTGCGCCAGCATGACGGCGTGCTGAGCTGTGAAAAGATGGTGCTGGGCGAGCCGGATGAAACCGGTCGCCGCTCCCCTGTGGGTACCGGCGAGCTCTTTGACATTCCCTGCGATCTGGTGATCTCCGCCGTAGGCGAGCAGGTGGACAGCGCCCTGCTCCGGGCAAACGGCGTCGAGACCGACCGTCGGGGCAGACCGGCGTTCCAAACCAACCTCTCCGGCGTATACGCCGCGGGCGACGCCCGACGCGGTCCTGCCACCGTGGTAGAAGGTATTGCCGATGCCGCCGCCTTTGCCCGTGAGGTCATCGGCCGGGATTACACCTATGAGATCCCCTCCGCGGCGCGCGTCACCGCCGCCGAGGCGTCGGCGCGCAAGGGGTTCCTCTGCGCCAAAGCCCCCTGCGAGGGCGAGCGGTGTCTCCAGTGCAGTACGGTGTGCGAAAACTGCGTGGACTCCTGTCCCAACCGCGCCAACGTATCCGTTACCCTGTCCGACGGGCGGCGTCAGATCCTCCATATCGATCGTCTTTGCAACGAGTGCGGCAACTGCACCGCTTTCTGCCCCTATGACTCCGCGCCCAGTCGTGATAAATTCACGCTCTTCGCCTGTGTCGAAGATCTGGCGGATTCCAAGAACGCGGGCGCCGTCTTCCTGGACGAGCGGCGCGTGCTGGTGCGCACCTTCGGTGAGCCGAAGGAATACGATCTGCTGGGCGTGAACGATCTTCCGTCAGAACTGGAAACGCTGTTGCTGACCGTAAAGAAACGCTATGCGTATCTCCTTGTGTAAAGCATTGTAACTTTACAGCACTTTGTAAAAACGCTCCGGCGGAATCCCGCCGGAGCGTTTTACAGCGTGTCAAAAAAGCCTCGCAGAGTTCGCGTCGCGCACGGCGCGAAGATATGAAATCGTCATTTGCCGCGGCGTGTACGTGGCAAATGACACCGCTCAGACTACGAAGTGTGCGAATTGTGCGCCACTGGCGCACAATGAGTGCGCGCAGTAGGCTGCAACCCTTTTGTCAAAAAACGGCAAAGCCGTTTTTTTGACAGTCTCAAAAACGCTCCGGCGGAATCCCGCCGGAGCGTTTTATATTCTTCTTTTCCTCACCGTGTAGCGCTGGTCACGATCCGTGACCAGGAGGTGAAATCCACGTCACGGGCACTGCGGAGCAAACAGACCGCCGTTTGGAAAAAGTCCCGCTCCGCCGCCTCTTCGTTCTGCTCGGACAATACGTTGGTATCTATCCGATAATTCGTACCGTGGCAGTTAAAGAACGCGTACAGGTATTCGCCGCCGCTTTCCGGTCGGAAACGATAAAACGTGACCTCCTGCCCCTCCACCACGGCAGCAACGGCGTCGGAAACCTCCGGCAAAGGAAAGCTCTCGCGGCTCTCCTCCGGGTGAAGCGTCACCGTGATCAAGCCGGAAGACCAATCGTTACAGAGAAACCCCAGATACACTTCCGCCACGTCGCCCCAGCTGTATCGCTTCACACTGCCCCAGAGATACGGCGGCGCCTCCTCCGGCCACACCTCCGGCAGGATCTGCGTCAGCTCGTCGGAGGTAATGAGCGTGGCGGAAACGTCGGAGCGATATGCCACTTCCGTTTCCGGCATGCGGGACGTCTCGTTATACACCACCGGGCGGTCGCTTCCCGTCTGTCCGCCCTCCGGCGTGCCGGATGTGCCGCGCCGCAGGAAAAAGCCGTCCAGTAACAAAAGCGCGCATACCGCCGCGCCGATCAGGATCAGCCACCACCTCGCCGGTCGGTTCTTGCGCGCGTGGACCGCCGGTTTCTCACAATCCCCGCCGATGGCGTTTTGTTCTTCTTTATCCATACCCAGGGCTCCTTTTCCGATCTGTCTGCATTGTATCTCCGCCGCGCCGTAAAAGCAAGCGAAAAAAATGCGCCGAGGCGCTGGATTTTTCGGAAAAATATGCTATCATAGTGGTATAAAACCCATACGGGGGAGGCAACGGCTATGAAGATCCTGTTTCGCGGCGGTACGGTGGTATCCGGCAAGGGCACGAAAAAAGCGGACGTTCTGGTGGAGGGCGAGAAGATCCTTCGGGTAGGGCGCTCCCTTCCCCTGCCCGACGGCGCGGAAGTGATCGACGCCTCCGGTCTCCTCCTCCTGCCCGGCTTCATCGACGCCCATACCCATTTCGATCTGGACGTGGCGGGCACCACCACCTGTGATGATTTTGAAAGCGGCTCCCGGGCAGCGCTGCGCGGCGGCACCACCACCGTGATCGACTTTGCCGCTCCGGACAAGGGGGAGACCCTTGCCTCCGGACTGCGCAAATGGCATGAAAAGGCAGACGGGCGCTGTCAGTGCGATTACAGCTTCCACATGACCATCGACACGTGGAATTCCGGCATCGCGCGGGAGATCGACGATATGTATGCCGCCGGCATCTCCTCGTTCAAAATGTATATGACCTACCCCGCCATGATGCTGTCGGACGGCGAGATCTATGAGGCTTTATGTAAACTTCGTCAAAAGGGTGGGATCTGCGGCGTTCACTGCGAAAACAGCGGCGTGATCGACGCGCTGGTTGCCGATTGTAAGGCGCGGGGTGAAAACAGCGTAGGCTGTCATCCCAGAACGCGTCCGGCGTATCTGGAGGCGGAGGCGGTTTCGCGGCTTCTGCGGATCGCCCAGGCGGCGGATACACCGGTGGTCATCGTGCATCTGACCAACCGCGAGGCGCTTTTGGAAGTGGAAAACGCCCGCAAACGCGGTCAGCGCGTCTATGTGGAGACCTGCCCCCAATACCTGCTGTTGGACGAGAGTGTATACGATCTGCCGGACTATTCTCAAGCCGCCGGATACGTCTGCGCGCCGCCGATCCGCGCCGAGGCGGATCGCAACGCCCTGTGGGCGGCACTGCGCCGGGGCGAGATCCAGACGGTTTCCACCGATCACTGTGCCTTTACTCCGGCGCAAAAGGATCTGGGGCGCGGCGATTTTACGAAAATACCCGGCGGCTTGCCCGGTGTGGAGACCCGTGGCGAACTGCTGTATACCTATGGCGTGACTACCCGAAAGATCAGCCTTGCCGCCATGTGCCGCGTGCTGGCGGAAAATCCCGCCAAGCTCTATGGGATGTATCCCCGCAAGGGTGTCATCGCGGCGGGCGCCGACGCGGATCTGGTGCTCTATGATCCCGCGGCGGATCACACCGTCCGTGCCTGCGATCTTGTCAGTCGGGCACAGTACACCCCTTATGAGGGTCTTGCCGTGCGCGGCGGCATCCGGCAGGTGTGGCTCCGCGGCGTAAAAGCCGTGGACGGCGGTGTGCTGACCGGCGCGGCGCAGGGCGTCTTTATCCCGCGGGGCAAAAATACGCTGTAAAGAAACGAGGAATCACAGATGAAAATTACGTTGGAGGCTATCCTCTATACCCAGTCGCCCACCCTCTTTCTCTCGGCGGTGATCCTGCTGGCGCTGTACTTCATCCGCCGCAAAGAGCATGCCATCCGTTCCGTGCTGGATCTGATCGGCGGCATCGGCTGTATCGTGCTGGGTGTGGCGCTCTATTTCATCGGCATCGGCGCGGAGGTGTTCACCATAAAGGATTTCTGGCAGATCCGCACCCCCGGCTGGGTGGGTATGGCGTTGGTATTGCTCCTTGCCGCCGTGACGCTGTTTCGCACGGTCCAGCGGTTTTTCCGCCGCCGCGCCGAAGCGCGCAGTGCCGACCGAACACAGCGTGAGCATCAACGCCAGTTAGAGGACGTGTGGAAAGACGCCTACGCCTCCGGCATGGCGGACGCCATGGCAACCGGCTCCGACGTGCCGGAGCCGCCGGAGGAGCCGGTCAAGCCGGAGGACGCGGATCCGGCGTAACTTGTTTCCGTGTATTAAAAAAAGGCTGCCGCAGAAGTGTTCCCTCTGCGGCAGTCATTTTTTATCCGGCCGTTCCTTTTGTCGCGTTACTTACCGGTCATCACCGTCATCACTTCAAATTCCTCCGGATTGAGCGTCTTTTCCATCGCCAACCCTTCCATAATGTCGCGGTTGATGATCTGCTCGCCCTTGGCGCATACCACCCGGTTGGTCTTACCCTCCGCCAGCAGGCGCACCGCCTCGTAGCCCATACGGGTCGCCATCACGCGGTCCTTCACCGTAGGCGCGCCGCCCCGCTGGATATGTCCCAGGATGGTAACTCTGGGATCGAGCCCCATCTCCTGGCGGATCTGCTCGCCTACGTCCACAGCGCTGGCGGCGCCTTCCGCCACCACAATAATAAAGTTGGTCTTGCCGGACAGCCGGGCACGGCGGATCTTATCCGCCACGTGGCTTTCAAAACTGTACGGACGCTCCGGCACCAGTACGGCGGTGGCGCCCACCGCTACACCGACCTGCAGCGCCAGGTATCCGGCGTGACGCCCCATCACCTCCACCACGGCGCACCGCTCGTGGGACTGCATGGTGTCGCGCAGGCGGTCGATACACTCCACCGCCGTGTTGGCGGCGGTATCAAACCCGATGGTATAATCGGTGCAAACAATATCGTTATCAATGGTGCCGGGGATCCCCACCACGCTGACGCCGTAGCTCGCCAGCGCGCTGGCGCCGCGGAACGTGCCGTCGCCTCCGATGGCAACGATGCCCTCCAGCCCCAGGAGTTTGCAGGTGGCCACCGCTTTTTGCATACCCTCTTCGGTGCGGAACTGATCGCTCCGCGCGGTGTAGAGGATGGTGCCGCCCCGATTGATGATCCGGCTGACAGAGTTGCCGTCCATGGGGAAAATATCGCCGCTGATCAAACCGGCATAGCCGCGGCGGATGCCCACCACCTCGATCCCCCGTGCCAGCGCCGAGCGGACCACCGAGCGGATCGCGGCGTTCATACCGGGCGCGTCGCCGCCGCTGGTCAATACGCCGATCCGTGAAACAGAACTTTTCTTCTCCATTGCATATCCCTCTCTTACGCGCCTGAAAGCGCCGATGATTTCCGCTTACACCATAGCACATTTTTCCGCCGCAGGCAAGCACTTTTCTTTTGTGGAAATATGCGTGACAAATCGGTCGTTCAGTGTTATAATCGACAGAATAGAGGAGGGATGGTATGCATCCGCAATTCCAAATGCTCAACGTCCGCTTTTTCCTGCGGGCATACGTTTATACGGGCAGTATCGGCGCGTTTCGCTACCGGTTTGCCCATGAAGATACCGCCACCATCCACGCCGCCGTATACACGAAGCTCTGCTTTGAAAAGGCGCAGGACGTGATAGTACGGGACTTTCCGTGGACGGAGGAGGGCGTGGCTTCCCTGCGGCAGTGGTTGCAGGAACGCTATGAGGCATTTTCGGCGGAGGGTCACCTATGAATATTCGTTTGATCGTAAAAACCGTGGGCTATATGCTGCTGGTAGAGGCGGGGTGCATGATCCTGCCGCTGGTGGTATCGCTGTATTACGGCGAGCCCACATGGCGCGTGTTTGTTCTGGTGGCGGCTGTCTGCGCACTGCTGGGCGCCGTCATGGCGCGTCCGCGGCATGGCGACAACGTGCTCATGCAGGGGCGTGACGGTTACGTGGCGGTAGCCGCCGCGTGGGTCAGCCTGACGCTGTTCGGTGCGGTGCCGTATGTGATCAGCGGCGCGATCCCCCGGTATATCGACGCCGTGTTTGAAACCGTGTCGGGTCTTACCACCACCGGCGCCACCATTTTGCAGGAGATCGAGAGCCTGCCCAAGGGCATTTTGTTCTGGCGCTCGGAGACCCAGTGGATCGGCGGCATGGGCGTGCTGGTGATGTTCCTGGCGCTGATGCCCAAAGCAGGCGCCGGCGCGGTGCATCTGATGCGTGCGGAAAGCCCCGGTCCTATCAAGTCCAAGATCATGCCCAAGGTCAGCGATACCGCCAAGATCCTCTACTGCATCTATATCAGCCTCACGGTGCTGGAGATCGTGTCGCTTCGTATCGCCGGTATGACTTGGTTTGATGCGGTAAACCACGGCTTTACCACCATGGCGACCGGCGGTTTCTCCGTGAAAAACGCCAGTATCGCCGCCTACGACTACCTCCCCGGCGTGGCGTGGGTCATCTCGGTATTCACGTTCCTGGCAGGCGTCAACTTCGCGCTGATGTTTGCGGCGTTGCGCGGCGGTATCCGTCAGGTCTTTCGCAGTGCCGAACTGCGACTCTACGTTTCCCTGATCGTGCTATGCACCGTCGCCATTACGCTGAATCTTTGGCTGCAAGGCGGCGCGCCGCTGTCCGGTGCCGCAGGAGACGCGGCGTTTCAGGTCATCACCATTGTCACCACCACCGGCTATACCACCCGGGATTTCGGTCAATGGAGCGTATTCTGCCAGGCGATTCTGGTGATCTTGATGTTGCCGGGTGCCTGCGCCGGCTCCACCGCCGGCGGCATGAAGCTCTCCCGCGTTCTGATCTGGTGCAAGAGCCTGCGTCGCGATCTGCGGCGCATCGTGCACCCCAAACACGTGTCCGTGATCCGGATCGACGGGCAGGACGTGGGCGAGAGCGTTGTGGCGACCTGCCACGGTTTTCTGGTGGCGTATCTGCTGATCCTGATCGCCGGCGCGCTGGTGGTCAGTTGGGACGGACCCAGTCTGGTGGAATCGCTCACCGCCTCCATCACCTGCATCGGCAACGTAGGCCCGGGTCTGGGCGCCGTCGGTCCGTCCGGCAACTTCAGCTATCTGTCCGGCTTGAGCAAGGCGGTTTTATCACTGGAAATGCTGATGGGCCGTCTGGAACTGATGCCTCTGCTGGTCCTGCTGGCACCCGGCACGTGGCGGCGTCATTGAGGCGCTTTACGCCTGATATGCCGTCTATCCGACCGCTGTTTCAGGCGGTGAAAGGAGCGATCTGACTATGTACGACGATGCGTCTTATCAAAGAGAATATGAGCGTCGCCGCGCCATACGCCGCAAACGCGCCAGACAGCGCCGCCGTAAGGCAAGGCTTCGCGCCGCCGGATTTTTCATCAGCGTTCTGCTGATCGGCGCCATGTTTCTGGTGATCGGTCGGCAAAAGCAGTCGCCGCCGTCACAGCCGGAGGATCCGGCGCAAACCCTTCCCCAAGATGACAGCGGCGATCAGGGCGACGCCTCGCCCCGCTATCCGGAGCTCTACAGCCCACTTGACGCCGACGGTGACGGTATTGACGATTATCACGACATTATGCAGGGCGCCCGCGCCTATATCGCCACCGGTCCCGTGTATGAAAGCAGGTACTATGCCGGCGGCTATCCCGACGACGGGTACGGTGTGTGTACCGACGTGATCTGGGCGGCGTTCCGCGCCGCCGGTTACGAGCTGAAAGATCTGGTGGACGCGGACGTTGCCGCCCATCCGGCGCGTTATCCCCACATGGAGGAGGCGGATCCCAACATCGACTTCCGCCGTGTCAACACGCTGGACTGCTTCTTCTCCGCCTATGCCCAGACGCTTACCTGCGAGTTTGACGATCCCTCCCAGTTCCAGCCCGGCGATATCCTCATTTTCGGCGATCGGGATCATATCGCCATCTGCTCCGATAAACGCAATCTGGCGGGAATGCCTTACATCATTCACCACGGCTCGCTGGAGGACGGACCCATCGAGGCAAACCACATCTACCGCCACGAGTTGACGGGTCACTACCGCTGGAACGGCGGCGCGTAAGCTTACCGATCCCGCACCTCACGGGAGGACGGACGTATCCGTCCTCCCGCGTTTTTTGCGCGGAAAATATTTGGCAACAATGGCGGATTGATATTGATTTTGGAAAAAATTATGGTATACTGAATCTGTATCGGTGTATTTGTCGCCGTGCCAAATTTGACCGTATCGTTTCATGGGTGCATGAAGCGTTTTCTTCTTGGGCATGATACGCCCGTTGGATCATTTACAAGTGAGGTGTCATGTTTTGACAGAATACGTAATTCGCGGCGGGCATCCGCTGTCCGGCGAGGTCGTTGTCAGCGGCGCGAAAAATGCCGCCGTTGCCATTATCCCTGCGGCACTGCTGGTGGACGGTGTTTGCCGCATTGAAAACGTACCGGAAATCAGCGACGTGACGCTGTTTTTCTCGATTTTGGACGATTTGGGTGCCAAGGTGCGGCTTTTGAACCGCCACGCGGTGGAGATCGACTGCCGTTCCATCCGTTCCACCCGCCCGTCCTATGAGCTGGCGCGGCGGATCCGTGCCAGTTATTACCTGCTGGGCGCTCTGTTGGGCCGTTTCGGTGAGGCGACCGTCGCCATGCCCGGCGGCTGTGATTTCGGCGTGCGCCCCATTGATCTGCACGTCAAAGGCTTCACCGCCATGGGCGCTGAGGTCATCGAAGGCGGCGATATCCACGCCGTGGCGAAGAACGGGCGTCTGCACGGCGCCAATATCTATATGGATCAGGTCAGCGTAGGCGCCACTATGAACGTGATGATGGCGGCGGTCCTGGCGGACGGGATGACCATTATCGACAATGCCGCCAAGGAACCCCACATCGTGGATCTTGCGAACTTCCTCAACGCCATGGGCGCTGACGTAAAGGGCGCCGGTACGGATACCATCAAGATCCGCGGCGTGAGCCGTTTGACAGGCGGCAGTTACAGCATCATTCCCGACCAGATCGAAGCCGGAACCTATATGGCGGCTGTGGCGGCAACCGGCGGTCAACTGCTGATCCGCAATGTGATCCCCAAACACATGGAGTGCATCTCCTGCAAACTGCTGGAGATGGGCGTAGAAGTGATGGAGGAGGACGATACGTTGCTGGTGCGGCGTGCCGCGCCTCTCCAGCGCGCCAACGTCAAGACGTTGCCCTACCCCGGCTTCCCTACCGATATGCAGCCCCAGATCACAGTGGTACTGTCTCTGGCACAGGGTACCAGCATGGTTACCGAGGGCGTGTGGGACAACCGTTTCAAGTATGTGGGCGAGCTGAAGCGTTTAGGCGCCCAGATCACGGTGGACGGCAAGGTGGCTGTCATCGAGGGTGTGGACTCTCTTGTGGGCGCGCCGATCCAGGCGTGTGACCTGCGCGCCGGCGCCGCGCTGGTGATCGCGGGTCTGGCGGCCTCCGGCACCACGCGTCTGGGCAACGTGCAGTATATCGAGCGCGGCTATGAAAACATCGTGGGGAAACTGCGTGCCGTCGGCGCCGATATCGAGATCGTCGAGCTGGAAGAGCCCCCCGTGTCGGAGTCACATATCAGTTAAGGCAAAAACGTATGACAGCGTTCGTTCGATTCTTTCCGAACGGACGCTGCATTATGATAGGCGAGGTACATCTTTTGATCACGCTAACCACCATTGCCAGCGGCTCGGAGGGCAACTGCCTGCTGCTGTGCGCCAACGATACACGGATCTTGCTGGATGTGGGCATCTCCTGCCGCCGTATCCTGCAGGCATTGGAGTCCCTGCGCTGTCCTGTGGACACACTTGACGGCGTTTTGCTGACCCACGCCCATACCGATCACACCGCCGGTCTCGCCTCTTTGTGCCGCCGGTGCGCCGTCCCTGTATACGCCAGTGCCATGACCGCCGCGCAGATCGGCATGAAAAACGGTGCTCTCTATGATCGCATCACAGCGGTCGCGCCCGGGGATCGCTTCCTGCTGGGCGATGCGGAGATCACCGTTTTCCCCCTGTCCCATGACGCCGCCGGCGCTGTGGATTATCGGGTGGACTGCGGCGGCGCCTCTTTCGGCGCGCTGACGGATACCGGCTATGTGACCGAGGAGGCGCGGCAGGCGCTTTGCGGCGTAGAGCTGCTGCTGCTGGAGAGCAACCATGATCTGACGCTGCTGGAAAACGGCCCCTATCCCTATCCCCTCAAGGAGCGGATCGCCGGTCGGCGCGGTCATCTGTGCAATGAGGACGCGGCGGCATTTGCCGCGTATCTGGCGTCCACCGGCACGCGGCAGTTCGTTCTGGCGCATTTAAGTCGTGAGAATAACACGCCGGAGCTGGCGCTGGCGGCAATGGAAGCGGCGCTTCGCGGCGCGAACGCCACCGTATCGGTAGCGCCCCGATTTGAGATCAGCCATCCTTACACCGCGGGAGGCGCTGTATGCAGAAGATCCGTTTGATCTGTGTGGGAAAACTGAAAGAGAAGTTTTATCTGGCCGCGGCGGCGGAATATGAAAAACGCCTGCGTCCACTGTGTGACTTCGCTGTGATCGAACTGCCGGAGGAGCGTCTGCCGGACGACCCCTCCCCTGCCGAGATCCGTCGGGCGCTTTCGCTGGAGGCAGACGCGATCCGCGCCAAAATTCCCAAAGGCTCCGCTGTGATCGCCCTGTGTATCGAGGGGCAGTCCTGTTCCAGTGAAGGGCTTGCGCTTGACCTGTCCGCTCTGGCGCTCACGGGGCAAAGCGCCGTGACGTTTCTCATCGGCGGCAGTTTCGGGCTGGATGAATCCCTCAAGCGTCAGGCGGATCGCCGGATCAGCATGTCGCCTATGACGTTTCCCCATCATCTGGCGCGGATCATGCTGTTAGAACAGCTCTATCGCGCCTATCAGATCCAGCGCGGCAGTAAATACCACAAGTAGTTTGCAATAAGGAGGATTTACCATGAGCAAGGATACGTGGGCGTTTTCCCCCGATCTCCCCGCCTGGCCCGTAGACAGTCACGGCGAAAAAGACCGTGCGGTGATCCTGCGCCACACCTTTGACGATCCTGTCAGCGTGGATATGACGGTGTCGCTTCTTGCCGCTTACGGGATCCCCAGCTTTCCGTTCTATCCCGGTGAAGGCGCCGCCGGCAAGGTCATCAACGGTTTTTCCGGCTTCGGCACCTCGCTGTACGTGCCGGAGAGCATGCACGAGGAGGCCATCGCTCTTTTGAGCGCGAAGATCATAGACGATGAGGAGGATAAGGATATGGACTATCGCAAGGAGTATCAGAAATGGCTGGAGAGCCCTGCCATCACCGAAGCGGAGCGTGACGAGCTTCGTGCCATCGCAGGTGATGAAAAGGAGATCGAGAGCCGGTTTTACGCGCCGCTGGAGTTCGGCACCGCCGGACTGCGGGGCACTATGAAAATGGGTCTGCACCAGATGAACGTATACGTGATCCGCTGGGCGACCCAGGGCTTTGCCCAGGTCATTGCCGCCGAGGGCGAGGACGCCAGACGCCGCGGCGTGGCGATCTGCATGGACTGCCGCAATCACTCCATGGAGTTTGCCCGCGCCGCCGCTGAAGTCTGCGCCGCCAACAGGATCCACGTACGCATTTTCGAGAGCCTGCGCCCCACGCCGGAATTGAGCTACGCCGTGCGGCACTATGGCTGTCAGGCGGGTATCAACGTCACCGCCAGCCACAACCCCAAGGAGTATAACGGCTATAAAGTCTACTGGTCGGACGGGGCACAGCTCCCCCCTGCCCATGCCGACGCGATCGCCAAGGCGCTGGAGAAGATCGATATTTTTGACGGCGTGAAGCGCCTCCCCTTTGACGAGGCAATGGCGCAGGGTCTGATCGAATGGATGGGCGAGGAGACGGACGCGGCGTTTATGTCCGAGGTTACCGCCATGATCAACGACCGAGCCTCCATGGCGGCGGTGGCGGACAGCTTCAAGATGGTCTATACGCCGTTCCACGGTTGCGGACATAAGCTGGTGCCCCAGGCGTTGCGCGCGCTGGGCGTGAAGCATCTGTACTGCGTGGAAGAGCAGATGATCCTGGACGGCGACTTCCCCACCGTGGTATCTCCCAATCCGGAGAATCCGGAGGGCTTCTATCTTGCCATCGCGCTGGCGGACAAGGTGGGCGCGGATTTCATCCTCGGCACCGACCCTGACAGCGATCGGGTGGGCATCATGGTCCGCGCCCGGGACGGCAAGTTCATCCCCGTCACCGGCAACCAGACCGGCGTACTGCTGGCGGACTATCTGATCGGCGCACTGCGCCGCGCCGGAACGCTGCCGGAGCGCCCCGTACTTCTCAAGACCATCGTCACCACAGAGATGGCGCGGAAAGTGGCGGAGGAAAACGGCGTCACCTGTTACGACACCTTCACCGGCTTCAAGTTCATGGCGGAGAAGAAGAACGCGCTGGAGAGCCGTGGTGAGGGCAAGGTGATCTTCTCCTATGAGGAGAGCTACGGCTACATGCTGGGCGACTACGTTCGGGATAAGGACGCGGTGACCGCTTCCATGCTGCTTACCGAGATGGCTGCGTGGTACGCCACCCGTGGTATGACGCTCTATGACGCCATCAACGCCCTCTATGAAAAATACGGCTGGTACGGCGAGAAGACCCACAATCTGGTCATGCCGGGTCTGGATGGCGTAGCGAAAATGAAGGCGCTCATGGCGTCCTTGCGCCAGACGCCGCCTGCGGAGATCGCCGGCGTGTCGGTTCGCGTGCGCAAGGACTATACCGACGGCTCGGTCGTGGACTGTCAAAGCGGCGCGGTCAGCGAGATGGAACTGCGCGGCTCCAACGTGCTTCGCTATGAGCTGTGCGACGGCACCACCATTCTGGTACGTCCCAGCGGCACGGAGCCGAAGATCAAGGTCTACATCCTCACCATCGGCGCCGACGCCGCCGCGCGGGACGCCAATTTGGACAAGTACGGCAAATGGGTCGCCGGGCTGACAGAGTAAAACGACATAGCGATATGATAAGCGGCGGAACGGGTCATGCGACCCCTTCCGCCGTTTTATCTTCCCTCGCCCTGTCAGTATATTTCCTGCTCCAACGCTTCAAAAACCGTCCCGGAGAAAAACTTGCCCAGCGTAATACTCAATCCGTCGCAAAATTTTTTGATCGTTACAATCGAAATATCGTGTCTTCTGCTGTCCATCATGCTGTACGCCGTGGATGGTGTCACCCCGGACAGTGTCGCCAGCTCGTTAATCTTGATTCCCCGCTCATCGCACAGCTCTTGGAACCGCTCTACCACAGCCTCTTTCACACTCACATCCTTCACCTCAAGGATATTGTAGAAATTCTTCCGCACGCGCGTATACGCACTTGCGTATATTTATCTTGCATTTGCAAGACGCTCATGGTAGTATACCCATTAGAATACATCTTATGATTCGCATTTTTTTCACGTCTTTATATAGTAGAACCCCACATATATTCAGGAGGCAACCATATGGAAAACAAAAAAATTGATTCCGAACAACTCAAAAAAGATGCAAGCCAATTTGCCGAAGAAGCAGGAAAACTTGCAAGCGCTGCTGCTTCAATGGTGAAAAGCGCCACAACGGTTTCAAAGGAAGCCGTCTTAAATGCAATTGATCAAAACGGAGACGGACAGATTGACGTTGAAGACGTCATCATCCTCGGCTTACGAGTGCCCGGCGTCTGTATTGACCGTGAAAAGTTTTTGCGTAAGGAACTCTTTAAGCTATATCCGGAAGATATCGTGGACAGGGCTGTTGCGACCACACCAGCTCAAGCGGGTATCACAAAAGAATCAATAGACCATATTTCCAATGAGATCATTAAGTTCGAGCGGAATTGCGTTTCCGGTATTTCGACCGCACTTGGCATGCCGGGCGGTTGGGCTATGGTTGCTACTATTCCGGCGGATATTGCGCAATACTATGGTTATATGCTCCGCGCCGCGCAAAAGCTCATGTATCTGTACGGCTTCCCGCAGATTGAGCTGCAGGAAAACAGTTCCGTATTTGATACAGAAACCATCAATGTTTTGACGATCTGTCTGGGTGTCATGTATGGTGTTGCGGGTGCAAATAATGCCATAAAGGCAATGGCAAAGGCACTGGCATCCGGAGTCGAGAAAAAGCTCTTACGCGCGGCGCTGACAAAGGGCACTATCTACCCAATTGTAAAAAAAGTTGCTAATTGGTTTACCATACATATGACAAAGGAGGTCTTCGCCGGTTTTTTTAAGAAGGCTATCCCTGTTGTAGGCGGCGTATTAGGTGGTGGAATTACTTTCATTTCGTTTAAACCTTGCTGTGATAAGCTAAAAGCGTCGTTGCAAGACACCATGTTGAGTAATCCGAATCACACAAGCGATGAAAGTGAAAACATTATTATTGATGCGTCATATACAGAGGAATCCAATAATGATTCGTCATCCGAAAGCGAATAACTGATTGCCTACATAAAAACCGGACGCAGACATGGAAATCTGCGTCCGGTTTTACAATATGATTACTTCCTTATTACGATATGTTCTCCCCCCGTCCCCTTACACCGCGGCAGCTTGCAGCTCCCGGCGGAACCAGCCGGTGAGGATGTCGTACAGCTTCGTATACCCCGGCAAGGTCAGGTGGATCCCATCCTCCGCAATCAAATGCGGCAACTGCCGATCCAGCAGGAACGGGCGGCGCACGTCAACCAGCGGCAAGCGGCGCTCGGCGGCAAAATCCGCCACTGTGTCCGAATACGCCTCCTGATAGCGATAGATCCGCTGTTCATCCCCCAGCCAGCGGAGAATGTTCTCCCGATCCAAACCGCTCCGGCAGATAAAATTCAAATATCGCTTGGCATCCACCGGCGGCAGGGTCATCAGCACCGGCTGTACCGCCGCGCCGCGCAGTTCGTCCACCGTTTCGCCCAGCACCCGCCGAAACTCCGCCAGCTCCGTGCGGGGATGGTGCTCCTTCTCCGGCTCCGCCGCGATCGCCGCCCAGTCAAAGTCGCTGTCGTTGCCGCCGTACGCCACCAGTGCGTAGCGCGCCGCCATGCCCCGTTCCACGTCGTGCGCCACCAGCGCCCTGCCCTTGCTGACCGTGGCGCCCATTTTGGCGCGGTTCACCAGCTCGATCCCCTCTTTCACGTAGCGCGGCAACAGCTCCGCCAAATGAAAATGATAGCGGAACGACTGATCCGGCATGGTGGCCTTCATCAACGAGTCACCGTAGATATAAACGCCGATTGACATGATACATCACCTCGCTATATCTAATATAGCATATTAGTAATGACGTGTCAACATATTTTGTGATAATATTCTATTGCAGGAATGACACTTCTCTGGTATAATACTCCCATGAGGTTGCGCCGCAGTGGCGCGGAAAGGAGCGGATACGGCATGGAACAGGACGTATTCACACTGCCGGAGGGGTTGACGGACGCCGCCGTACTGCCGTCGTGGGAGGCTTTGCCGGATTTCGGGCTGTATATGGATCAGGTGATAACGTTGCTGGATCAATACTTGCGGTTCCTCCCTGCGGATAAGGACGGGCACATCGTGTCCGCCTCGGCGATCAACAATTATGTGCGCTTGAAGATCATGCCGGCGCCGGTAAAGCGGAAATATCACAGAACGCATCTGGCGCATCTTCTGATGATCCTGCCTATGAAGCAGACGGTGGGCATTGCCGATATGCCCCGCATCCTGCCGGGCGACGCTGACGAGGCGGCGACGCGGAGCGCCTATGAGGATTTCTCGGCGCAGTTTTCCAAATCGGCGCAGTTTTTCACGGAACAGGTCCACGCGCTGGCGCAAAAGCAAGGCGGTGATGGCGAAGAGGCCGTCCGCCGTTTGGCGTGGGGCTGTGTGCTGGTATCCTCCTTTGCCGATATGCTGGCAGGTCAGCTGATCGGTCGGCTTCCTGCGCCGGCAGCGGAGGAAAAGGGAAAAAAATAGAAAATCAAAACCTCCGGCTAAGCCGGAGGTTTGACTAAGCCCTATAAGGGCTTTTTACGGACATTGCCCCTTAAGGGGCTCGAAAAGGTTTGCCAACCGCATTTCTTTCTCGGGCTACCCCTTAAGGGGTTTCCTTTTATG
>JAFSZX010000001.1 GCA_017458825.1 Oscillospiraceae bacterium | reverse complement strand
TTGCGCTCTGACACAGTAGTGTGCTATAATGCAGAAAATGCGGGAAAACCGCAATCAATGCCGTAAAAAGGAGGATGGCCAATGGAAATCATGAATAAGATCGACGAGCTGGTCAAGAAGATCAAGGCCGACGACGGCCTTGCCAAGCGGTTCGCCAAGGAGCCCATCAAGACCCTGGAGGATCTGCTGGGCGTGGATCTGCCGGACGAGCAGTTCAAGGAGCTGCTGGAGGGCATCAAGAAGAAGCTGAACGTGGAGGACGCCGGCACCAAGCTGGGCGACCTGGCCGACAAGGTAGGCGACAAGCTGGGCGATCTGGCCGACAAGGTGGGTCTGGACGACCTGGCCGATAAGGTGGGCGACAAGCTGGGAGGCCTGTTCGGCAAAAAGTAAAAAAAACCCTTTACAGATCAGGGACGATGCGTGTAAAATAGAAACAGAAAACCACCCGCTTCGGGCGGAAAATTGTGAAGAGATGTGCTTCAAATGGGCAAATTCGTTATGAAACCCGCCAAGACCGGCTTTGTGTTCAATCTGAAGGCCGGCAACGGCGAGATCA
Organism: Oscillospiraceae bacterium; assembly: GCA_017458825.1. Classification (GTDB taxonomy): domain Bacteria; phylum Bacillota; class Clostridia; order Oscillospirales; family Oscillospiraceae; genus Vescimonas. The sequence continues at coordinate 35,504 of JAFSZX010000001.1, read as the reverse complement.
TCGCCATCAGCGAAGTGTACACCACCGAGGTTGCCTGCCTGAGGGGCATCGAGAGCGTCCGCAAGAACGCTGTTGAGGCCAAGCTGGAGGACCAGACCGTCGAGGGCTTCGAGAAGGTGACCAACCCCAAGTTCGAGGTCTATGTGGACAAGCGCGGGGAGTTCCGTTTCCGCCTGAAGGCCCGCAACGGCGAGATCATCGCCGTGGGCGAGGGCTACAAGGCCAAGGCCTCCTGCCTCAACGGCATCGACAGCATCCGCCGCAACGCGCCGGACGCCGAAGTCGTCAAGCTGGAGGACTGATTCCCATCCATCGGACAGAGGGGCGCGGCCGCGCCCCTCTGTTTTTTGTCCGCGGCAAGGGGCCCCTGTTTTTCACTGTTTGCAAGTGGACAACGGGTCCGGGATATGGTATAATAAACCGACAAAATTACACGCGGGCCTCCCGCGAAAGGAGAGATGTCCCATGAATCCCGAGCTGCAGAACATCCTGTCAAAAGTGGACCACACCCTGCTGGCCCAGGGCGCTACCTGGGAGGAGATCCGTGCCATCTGCGACGACGGTATCCGCTACGGCTGCGCCAGCGTCTGCATTCCCGCGTCCTACGTAAAGCAGGCGTCGGAATACGTGGCGGGAAAGATCCCCGTCTGCACCGTCATCGGCTTCCCCAACGGTTACGACACCACCGCCGTCAAGTGCCTGGCGGCCTTTGACGCCGTGAAGAACGGCGCCTCGGAGGTGGATATGGTCATCAATATCGGCTGGGTCAAGGACGGCCGCTACGACGACGTGCTGGAGGAGATCAAGGCGGTGAAAGCCCACTGCCAGGGCCGTCTGCTGAAGGTCATCATCGAGACCTGCCTGCTCACCGACGAGGAGAAGATCCGGATGTGCCGGGTGGTCAGCGAGTCCGGCGCCGAGTATATCAAGACCTCCACCGGCTTCGGCGGAGGCGGCGCCACCCGGGAGGACGTGGCCCTGATGCGGGATCACGTGGCGCCCCATCTGAAGATCAAGGCCTCCGGCGGCATCGCCAACCTGCAGGACGCCGAGGACTTCATCGCCCTGGGTGCCTCGCGCCTGGGCACTAGCCGGATCGTCAAGGCGGTCAAGGCCATGAACGAATAAAGGAGGAACGCACATGACTCCCCACAACAACGCACCCAAGGGTGCCTTTGCCAAAACCGTTCTGATGCCCGGCGACCCCAAGAGGGCCCGGTTCATCGCCGAGAATTTCCTGGATGATCCCGTCCTGGTGAACGACGTCCGGGGCGTCCAGGGCTATACCGGCACCTACAAGGGCGTACCGGTCTCCGTCATGGCCAGCGGCATGGGCATGCCGTCCATCGGCATCTACTCCTACGAGCTCTACACCCGGTACGACGTGGAGAACATCATCCGCGTGGGCTCCGCCGGCGCCATGCGGGCGGATATGGAGCTGGGCAGCGTGATGGCAGGCATGGGCGCGTGTACCAACTCCAACTTTGCCGACCAGTACGAGCTGGGCGCCCATTACGCGCCGATCTGCGACTTCGATCTGCTGATGGCGGCGGTGGAATCCGCCAGAGAGCTGGGCGTGAAGATGCCGGTAGGCAACCTCTATTCCAGCGATACGTTCTATGACGCCGCCGGCAGGAATATGCGGATGCAGAAGATGGGCGTGATGGCGGTGGAAATGGAAGCGGCGGCGCTTTACTGCACCGCGGCGTACACCGGCAAACGGGCGCTGGCGATCTGCTCCATCTCCGATAATCTGGTCAACGGCACGGAGCTGTCGCCGGAGGATCGGCAGAACACGTTTACCAATATGATGAAGATCGCGCTGGAGACCGCCGTCAAGATGGCGTCGCGCGAATAAGCCGGCGGAGAGCGTTTGTGCGCTGTGGGCAGACAAGGAAATTTGTTTTGCGGTTTTTCCGCGGAAAGAGTGAAAATTCCTTGCTTTTTTGCGCGCAGGATGCTATAATCACTTTTAGATTTTCACAGCGGTTTTCCCGCCTCTGTCAGGCGTGAAAATAATAAAAAACAGGAAGGTAAGATCGACATGAAAAAGTTTCTTGCACTGATTCTGGCTCTTGTCATGGTGTTTGCACTGGTCGCTTGCGGCGAAAAAGCCACTCCCGACGCCGGTGATAAAGGCGATGATAAGGCCCCCGAGCAGACCGTGACCACGGAGATCCCCGATGAGATGACCTCCGAGGACGGCAAGTATGAGGTTGCTTTCGTGACCGACGTGGGCGCGCTGAAGGATAAGTCCTTCAACCAGGGCACCTATGACGGCGTGAAGGAGTATGCCTCCAAGAACAACCTGTCCTACAAGTACTATCAGCCCGCCAACGGCGATCAGGCGACCGATGACGACCGCTATGACGCCATGAAGGCCGCCGTGGAAGGCGGCGCCAAGGTGGTCGTGTGCGCCGGCTTCATGCAGGCTGGTGCGCTGGAGAAGGCCGCCAAGGAGTTCACCGACGTTAACTTCGTGTTCATCGACGGTTGGCCTCTGGGGCTTGACAACGTGGCAGCCATTGCCTTCAAAGAGCAGGAGTGCGGCTTCTTTGCCGGCTATGCTGTTGTGAAGGAAGGCTACACCAAGCTGGGCTTCTGCGGCGGTGGCGGCGGCACCAACGATGCCTGCTGCCGTTACGGCTGGGGCTTCGTGCAGGGCGCCAATGCGGCGGCTGCCGAAATGGGCAAGAACGTAGAGGTCAAGTACACCTGGCAGTATGGCGGATCCTTCCAGCCCTCTGCCGAGCTGCAGACGCTGGCGTCCGGCTGGTATGAAAACGGCACGGAAGTCATCTTCTCCTGCGGCGGATCCATCTTTGACTCCATCACCGCCGCGGCTTCCGCCAACGACGGTCTGGTGGTCGGCGTTGACTCCGACCAGTCCTATGACGCCCCCGGCATCGTGATCACCTCCGCTCTCAAGGGCGTGGGCGCCGCGGCTTCTTGGGCGATCGCCAAGTCCTATGACGGAACCTGGAGCGAGATCGCCAATACCGGCATCTCTCTGGGCGCGGCGGACGGCGCGACCGGTCTGCCCACCGATACTTGGAGCATGAAGAACTACACTGTTGCCGAGTATGAGGCACAGCTTGCCGCTGTGATCGCCGGCACCGTGACCATCGACGATTCCGCGCTGAAGAACGGCGAAGTGGCCGATCAGAATCTGTCCAACACCACCGTGGAGTATGTTGGCTGATCGCACCTGAAAACAAAAAAAGAGAGGGCGTTTTTGCCCTCTCTTTTTTTAACGGCAAAGCGGAAAGGCAGGTGGGGGGATGGCCTCCGAAAAAGCGTATCTGTGCTACGTGCTCGATCAGGTATCGTCATTGGACGAAGTCTCCTATCGCGCCATGATGGGGGAGTACGTCCTCTATTGCCGCGGCAAGGTGATCGGCGGGATCTATGACGACCGGCTTATGGTCAAAAAGACGCCGTCGGCGCAAGCGCTGCTGCCGGACGCGCCGGAGGCGGCGCCGTATCCGGGCGCAAAGAACATGCTCCTGCCGGACGTGGACGATCGGGAGTTGCTGACGCGCCTTTTTTCCGCCGTGGCGGACGATCTTGCCGCGCCGGATAAAAGACGGTAGCCGATCCGTTCAGCATATCCGCAGTTTAAACCGCTTCGGGATATCTATTCCCGAAGCGGTTTTGAGACTGTCAAAAAACGGCAAAGCCGTTTTTTGACAAAAGGGTTGCAGCCTACTGCGCGCACTCATTGTGCGCCAGTGGCGCACCATTCGCACACTTCGTAGTCTGAGCGGTGTCATTTGTCACGTACACGCCGCGGCAAATGACAATTTAATATCTTCGCGCCGTGCGCGGCGCGAACTCTGCGAGGCTTTTTTGACAAGCTGTAAACCGCTTCGGGATATCTATTCCCGAAGCGGTTTTTTGATATGTCACACGCCGGTCAGATCAAAAGACGGCGTATAGTATCCGTCGGCGGAGGAGGGCTCCTGCAAAAAACCGTCCTCTATGCCGCAGTTTTCCATATACTGCGCCAGCGCGCGGTATTCCGCCCGACGCAGACGGCGGGACAGCTCGCCCCGGGCGCTCTCCGGCGGCGTATATTGACTCATCAGCGAGAAGAGTACCTGACCGGGTCGGAACGTGCGGCTGACCCAGTCCAATACGCGGCGGCTGTCGTCCCCGTGACCGGGGAGTGCCAGATGCCGGATCAGAACGCCCCGGCGCAAGATACCGTTTTCTATCACGCAGGGTCCCGTCTGGGCGAACATCTCCTCAATGGCGGCGGTGGCGACGGCAAAATAATCCGGCGCGGCGGAGAGTCGGGCGCTCAAGTCACTGTCGCAGTATTTCAGATCCGGCAGATAGATATCCACCTTGCCGCGCAGTGAGCGGAGCGTATCTACCGATTCATAGCCGCCGCAGTTCCACACTACCGGCACCGGCACGCCGCCGCGGAGCGCTTCCAAGATCCAAGGCGTAAAATGGGTCGGCGTGACCAGATCCAGATTGTGGGCGCCCTGCTCGATCAAATTGTCAAAGATCCGGCGCAGGCGGGGCACGGAAACGGGTTTTCCGAACCCTCCGGCGGAAATGATGCCGTTTTGGCAGTAGACACACCGCAACGTACAGCCGGAGAAAAACACCGCGCCGCTGCCGCGGGAGCCGGAGAGTACCGGCTCTTCCCAGTGGTGCAGAGCCGCCCGCGCCACCACCGGCGCGGCAGGCATGCCGCAAAAGCCGCCGCCGGCGGTCTCGGTGCGCTCAGCGCCGCAGTGTCGGGGACAGAGCGCACACCTCATGGCTTGCCGATACGGAAATCAGGACCCAGATCGCCCTGCATCCAGTGGCGGCGGCATAAGCCAATGTACTGATCGTTGGCGCCCAGCACCACCTGCGCGCCTTCTTTGACGACCTTGCCGGAGGCGTCGAACCGTGCGTTGAACGCCGCCTTTTTACCGCACCAGCAGATCGTTTTGACCTCTTCCAGCTTATCCGCCAGCACCAGCAGATGGTAACTGCCGGGGAACAGCTCGCCCCGAAAATCCGCCCGCAAACCGTAGCAGATGACGGGAATGTCACAGTCGTCTACCAGATGCACCAAGTAGTAGACATCTTCCCGGGTGAGGAACTGCGCCTCATCCACAATGATACAGGCATACTGCTTGAGCGCCTCGTCGGACATGGATTGCATCTCGTGGAAATAGACGCAGGGATGGGACAGCCCGATGCGGGATCGCACCATGTGATCGCCGTCCCGCGTGTCCAGTTGAGGCTTCACCAACAGTGTGGACTGCCCTCGTTCCTCGTAGTTAAACCGCGCCATCAAGGCGTTGGCGCTTTTGCTGGAACCCATAGCGCCGTATTTAAAATAGAGCTGTGCCATGTGCGTGATCCTCTCCTTCCAGTTCTTTTGTAAACTTTTCAAATGCCGACGGAACGGCACAGCGCCGCCGCGCCGCCTCGTCCGCCCAGAGCCAGTCCGGCGCGCCCGCACCGTCCGTTTCCACCACGTAGCCGGTCATTTCCCAAAGGATATGGGTGAAGACGTGTCGGGCGGAAAGCCGCTTGCGCCAGCGTTGTGGCGTGAGACCCCACGCGGCAAGTTGCGATGCCGCCTGCGCCTCGTCCAGCGTGCCGGAGACGTTGGGGTATTCCCAGAGCTGTGCCAGAAGTCCCGTATCTCCCCGGCGGCGCAGTGCCACCGCCCCGTCGGCGCGCAAAAGCACGAATACGGTGAGCGCCTCCGTCCGCCGCGGCGCTTTTTTCGCCCGTACCGGCAGACTTGCCTGCAGACCCTGCCGCCGTGCCGCGCAAAAGGCGGCGGCGGGACACTGTTCACACAGCGGCGCACCGGAGGGCAGGCAGACCGTGGCGCCCAGATCCATCAGCGCCTGGTTATACGCGCCGGGGCGTTCCGTGGGAACCACCTGCGCCATCCAGTCGCGAAACAGGGCGCGGTTTTTCCCGTCCAGCACGTCCAGAGAACTGCCGGTCAGCCGGGACACGATGCGCAAAACGTTGCCGTCCACCGCCGGAACAGGCTGATCAAACGCGATCGACAGGATGGCGCCGGCGGTATAATCTCCGATGCCCGGCAACTTCGTCAGCCCCCGATACGTGTGAGGAAACTGACCGCCGTATTCCTCCGTGATGATCTGCGCCGCCTTTTTCAGATGGCGCGCGCGGCTATAATAGCCAAGCCCCTCCCACAGTTTCAAAAGCGTCGCCGTGTCGGCAACGGATAGCGCCTCCACCGTGGGGAACGCCGCCATAAACCGCTCAAAATAGGGTAAAACCGCCGCCACCCGGGTCTGCTGGAGCATGATCTCCGATACCCAAGTGCGGTAGGGCGAAACGTCCCTCCGCCACGGAAGATCGCGGCTGTGCCCGTCGTACCAGGCAAGGAGCGGTGCCGTCAACTCGCGCAGGATATCTACTTCCCGTTCCATGATGCGGCCTCCTTACCGGTTGAATCGCCGGGCGTAGCCGCACCGGCGGCAAAGGGACTCCGCAGGGCGCCGCGCGGCAAACCCCCTGCGGATCGCCTGCGCCCGGGGTGCGGCGAGAATATCGTCCAAACAGTGGGAAAAAAGGTTGCCCAGCGCCATGCGACCCTCCGCGTCCAAACAGCAGGGGATCACCGTGCCGTCCCACAATACGGCGATCTGGTCGGTGAGGGCGTGGCAAAACTGCACGTTTTGCTCCGGCGCCTCCGGGTCGGGCCAGTCGAACCGCGCGCCGGGCTCCAGATAGAGATGATCCGCCAGCTTACGGTTGCCAAGCCGGTCGGCGGGCAGGGAGGAGACGTCGAGCCCCAGAGCGCGGGAGAGATATGAGAGGATCTCTCCGTTGCGCCGATCGCCGCCGCCTGCGTTCCAAAGCCGCAGGGAACACAGCACGCCGCGATCGCAAAGCTGCGCCGCTGCGCCCAACACGCCGTCCAGATAAGCGGCAGGGTCGCCGCCGCCGTTCCCCTCAAAGCTGTGGAGCGACACGCTGACTTTATGGAGCGAGGACGCGGACGCCAGAACCGCCGCCTTGTCAGGCAGGAGCGTGCCGTTGGTGGTCAGGCACACGCGAAAGCCTGTTTCCGCCGCTATGCCCAGCAACTGCGCCAGTTGGGGGTGGAGCAACGGCTCGCCCATCACGTGGAAATAGAGGTAGTCGGTATAGGAGCGCAGACGCTCCGCCGCGGTGCGAAACCGCTCCGGCGTCATATATCCGGCGGCGCGGCGGGTGCCGGGGCAGAAGTCGCAGGAGAGATTGCACACGTTGGTGATCTCCACGTAGACCCGCTTGAACACACCGCCACCTCCTTTTTCGTCATTTTACCACATTTACCGCCGGATGAAAAGAAAAAAAGAACCGCCACGCAGTGCGGCGGCTCTTTCGGTCGGTATGGCGGTTATCCCTCGATGGCGTCCAACTGCGCCACGCGGCGGGCGTGTCTTCCGCCCTCAAACTCGGTGTGCAAAAACACGTCCACCATGCACCGGGCAAGGTTGGGACCGATCATCCCTGCGCCCAGTGCCAGAACGTTGGCGTCATTATGACGGCGCGTCATCTCCGCGGACAGAGGATCGGCGCAGTGGGCGCAACGGATCCCCTTGACCTTGTTGGCGGCGATGGAGATACCGATGCCGGTGGTACACAGCACGATGCCCTTATCGCATGCGCCGGATGCCACGGCACGCGCCACTTTCTCGCCGTATGCGGGATAGTCCACGCTCTCGGTGGAGTAACAGCCGAAGTCCTCGTAGTCGATGTCGTTTTCCTCCAGCCAGATCAAAAGATCCTGCTTCAAAAGATAGCCGCCGTGGTCACAGCCGATGGCAATTTTCATGGAAACACGCTCCTTTATATGTTCGGTCGGTATGGCTCTTTATTTTCGCGGTTTTTTAAAGAAATTCCGCTGTTTTTCATAGTTTCCCTCGCCCAGCATATCGCTGAACTTCCGCAGGGCTTCCTTCTGCGCCTTTGTAAGACCCTTGGGCGTTTCAATGGTCACAGTGACGTACTGATCGCCCCGTCCGCGCCCGTTGATAGAGGGGATCCCCTTGCCCTTGAGGCGGAACACGGTGCCGGTCTGGGTCCCCTCGGGAATGGTGTATTTCACCTTTCCGTCAATAGTGGGGATCTCCAGCTCCGCCCCCAGCGCCGCCTGCGCGAAGGTGATGGGCGCCTCGCAGATCACGGAGGTGCCTTCCCGATGGAACAGCTCGTGGGGACGCACCATGACGGTGATCAGCAGGTCGCCGCTTTGACCGCCGTTGCGTCCGGCGTGACCCTGCCCACGGAGGGAGATGGTCTGCCCGTCGTCGATACCGGCGGGAATGTTGACCTTGATGGTGCGGCGATGGCGCACCGCGCCGCTTCCGTGACAGTCCGGGCAGGGCTGATGGATGATCTTGCCGGTGCCGCTGCACTTGGTACACACCGTCTGGGACTGCATTACGCCAAAGGGCGTGCGCTGGGCGCGCGTCACGGAGCCGGTGCCCCGGCAGTCCGGACAGATCTCCGGCGTAGTACCGCTGGCACAGCCGTTGCCGCCGCAGGTGCCGCAGGTCTCGCTCCGCTCCAGCGTCAACTCTTTTTCACAGCCGAACGCCGCCTCGATAAAGTCGATGGTGACGCGGGCGCGGATACTCTCGCCCCGCATGGGACCGTTGCGCCGCGCTGTGCCGCCGCCAAATCCGCCGCCGAAAAAGCTGCCGAAAATGTCGCCCAGATCGAAATCGAAACCGCCCGCGCCGCCGTAAGCGCCGCCGGAGCCCGCGCCGTAGCTGGGATCCACGCCGGCAAAGCCGAACTGATCGTACCGCGCCTTTTTCTCCGGATCGGACAGCACCTCGTTGGCTTCGTTGACCTCCTTGAACTTCTCCTCGGCTTCCTTGTCGCCGGGATTCATGTCCGGATGATACTGCCGCGCCAGCTTCTTATACGCTTTTTTGATCTCGTCCTCCGAGGCGCCCTTGCTGATACCCAGCACCTCGTAATAGTCCCGTTTTTCCTGTGCCATGAAATCCTTCTCCCAACGCCGCAAATAGGGGCAGGCGTTCCCTGTCCCCTATCTGTGGTGAATGATCTGCCTTACTTGTTCTGATCGTCCTCGTCTACGACCTTGTAATCCGCGTCGTAGTACTGACCGTCCTGAGCGCCGCCCTGCTGTGCCGCGCCGGCGTCGCCCTGCGGCGCCTGCTGCTGATAGAGCTTCTCGCTCATCTTATAGAAGAGCTGGGTCAGCTCCTCGGTGGCGGCCTTGATGGCGGCGGTGTCCTCGCCCTTGAGGGTCTCTTTCAGCTTGTCGATCCCCGCCTGGATCGGCGCTTTCTCGCTCTCGGGCAGTTTGTCGCCCACTTCGCTGAGCGTCTTTTCGGACTGGTACACCATCTGGTCCGCCTGATTGCGAACCTCTACCTTTTCCTTGAGCTTGGCGTCCTCGGCGGCATACTGCTCGGCTTCCTTGACCGCCTTTTCAATGTCCTCCTTGCTCATGTTGGAGGAGGAAGTAATGGTGATGTGCTGTTCCGTGCCGGTACCCAGATCCTTGGCGCTGACGTTCACAATGCCGTTGGCGTCGATGTCGAAAGTGACCTCGATCTGGGGCACACCGCGGCGCGCCGGAGCGATGCCGTCCAGATGGAACCGGCCCAGACTCTTGTTGGCGGCCGCCATCTCGCGCTCACCCTGCAGGACGTTGACCTCCACGGAGGTCTGGTTATCGGCGGCGGTGGAGAAGATCTGGCTCTTCTTCACGGGGATCGTGGTGTTGCGCTCGATGAGCCGGGTGCATACGCCGCCCATGGTCTCGATACCCAGGGAAAGAGGCGTCACGTCCAGCAGCAGCAGACCCTTCACATCGCCGGTCAGTACGCCTGCCTGCAGCGCCGCGCCCATGGCGACGCACTCGTCGGGGTTGATGCCCTTGAACGGCTCACTGCCGGTGAAGTTCTTCACCGCGTCCACCACGGCGGGGATACGGCTGGAGCCGCCCACCATCAGCACCTTGGAAAGATCGCTGGGCTTGAGTCCCGCGTCGGACATCGCCTGACGGACGGGACCCATGGTGGCGTCCACCAGATAGCCGGTCAGCTCGTTGAACTTGGCGCGTGTGAGCGTCACGTCCAGATGCTTGGGACCGGTAGCGTCGGCGGTGATATAGGGCAGGTTGATGTTGGAAGTCGTCACGCCGGACAGTTCGATCTTCGCCTTTTCCGCCGCCTCTTTCAGCCGCTGCATGGCGACCTTGTCGCCGCTCAGGTCGATACCCTCCGCCTTTTTGAACTCGCTTACCAGATATTTCATCACGCACTCGTCGAAGTCATCGCCGCCCAGACGGTTGTTACCCGCGGTGGCAAGCACCTCGATCACGCCGTCGTCGATCTCCAGAATGGACACGTCGAACGTGCCGCCGCCCAGATCGTAGACCATGATCTTCTGCGCCTGCTCTTTATCCACGCCGTATGCCAGCGCCGCGGCGGTGGGCTCGTTTATGATGCGCTTCACGTCCAGACCCGCGATCTTGCCGGCGTCCTTGGTGGCCTGACGCTGTGAGTCGGTAAAGTAGGCGGGCACGGTGATGACCGCCTCGGTGACGGGGGAGCCCAGATAGCTCTCGGCATCCGCCTTCAGCTTCTGGAGGATCATGGCGCTGATCTCCTGGGGAGTGTAGTTCTTGCCGTCGATGCCGACCCGATGATCGCTGCCCATTTCACGCTTAATGGAGGAAATGGTGCGATCGGGGTTGGTGATGGCCTGGCGCTTTGCCACCTGGCCTACCATACGCTCGCCCGTTTTGGAAAATGCCACCACAGACGGGGTGGTGCGGTTGCCCTCGGCGTTGGCGATGACGACGGCTTCGCCGCCCTCCATCACCGCGACGCAGGAATTGGTGGTACCTAAATCAATACCGATTACCTTTGACATACTGATTGCCTCCTATGATCATCTGAATTTTATTATCCTCTATTTCAATTTGCCACTTTGACCATGGCAAAACGAAGTACTTTCTCACCCAGCGTGAAACCGGTCTGGAACACCTCTACCACGGTGTTTTCGCCGGCGCTTTCGTCCTCCGTGTGCATCACGGCGTTGTGCTTTTCCGGGTCAAAGGGCTGACCCAGCGCCTCGATGGGCTGTACGCCCAGCTTTTCCAGCACCGCCATAAACTGCCGGGCGATCATCTCCAGACCCTGCCGGTGGGGATCGTCCTCAGCGAACTGATCCACGCCCCGCACCAGATTGTCATACACGTCCAGAAACGGCTTGACGGTGTCGGCTTTGGCGGTGTCGTACAGGTTCTCTTTCTCTTTGGCGGTGCGCTTGCGGAAGTTGTCGTACTCGGCGGCAAGGCGCAGATACTTGTCGTTCCCGTCCGCCACCAGCTTGGCAAGACCCTCAAACTGCGCCATCTGCTCGGCGGTGACGGTGTACGTTTCCGGCTCTTTGGCGCTCTCCGTTTCCTCCGCCGTTTCCTCCGCCGCGGTTTCCGCCTCGATCACCGGCTCTTCGGCGTTCAGCGGTTCTTTTTCCTTCTTGCTCATGTCTGATCCTCCTTGGGGGGCAGTTCGTTTTTCTTGCCGAACATGGCGCTTAAGCTCTCGGCAAAATAGCTCAACCGTGCCGCCACGGTGGCGTAATCCATACGGGTGGGACCTACCACGCCCACAAGACCGCGCATATTGTCTCCGATGTCATAGCTGGCAACGATCACGCTGCTCTCTTTGAGCGCGTCGCTGACGTTTTCCGGCCCGATCAGGATCTGCATGGACGCGCCGCCGGCAGGTACCGGCAGTTCCGTCTTGCTCTCGGTCATAAAGCGCATGAGATCGTGGGCTTTGTCAGCGTCCCGATATTCCGGAAATTTCAAAAGACGGCTGGCGCCCTCGGTGAACACCTCCTGCCGCGCCGCCTCCTCCACCAGCGCGGCGGCGTATTCCACCACGCGGTTCAAAACAAGAAAGCGGTTAGGCGCCACCTGATCGCTCAGGTGCATGAGGCGGTCGTTCATCTCGCCGGCGCCGCAGAGGGTGAAATGGGTGTTCAGCAGGTGGCTCAATTCCGCCAGCGCCTCGCGCTCTACCGCCAGCTCCGGACGCAGCAATCGGCTTTTGACCCGACTGTCCGAAAGCATGACCACGGCGATCACACCGTCGTCGCCCGCATCCAGCAGTTCAAAGCGCCGTACCGTGGCGCCGCGGGTGGGATCGGCGGCGGTATAGGCGGGGTATCCCACAAAGCTGGATACCATCTGACCGGTCCGCGCCAGCATCTCCTCCGTGCCGGACAGGGAATCGGACAGCGTGCGGCGGATTTCCGCCGCCTCCGCGCTGGACAGAGCGCGGTGTTCCATCAGCTCGTTGACGTACATCCGATACCCGCGAGGGGAGGGAATGCGCCCGGCGGAGGTGTGAGGCTGTTCCAGATACCCCGTCTCCACCAGATCCGCCAGCTCATTTCGCACAGTGGCGGAGCTGATCTTGCCGTTCATGCGCTCCACCACCGCCTTGGAGCCTACCGGCTCCGCCGTGTCGATATACCGCTCCACGACAATTTTTAATATTTCCTTTTTACGCGCCGTCCATTCCATAGGCACCTCGTTTAGCACTCTTTTCTTTTGAGTGCTAAAACAGTGTACCACCCATTTTCTGTAAAGTCAATAGAAGGGGTTTTAATAAACTGTAAACAAAATCGCGCCGCCCCACAGGGCGGCGCGGCAGGTGTAAAGGAACGGGCGCGAGGCGGTCACGCTTTGGGCCGATATACCCAAAGGTAGTACGCGGCGACCGCCGCCGCGGCAAGTAACGTAAGGGCGATCAGCGCCAAGACGTTCTTTTTGGTGAGCGCCAGCTTGCTGTTGCCGGTATAGGTCAGACCCATGCGGTTCGTCACCGGGAGCAGGAGATTGAAAAGCAGTACCAGCGCCACGGTCTGCAAGGGGAAAAGCGCGATGTTTTTGGCAAGGCGCGGCCAGGTCATAAAGGCGTAACTCTTTCCCACGATCACCGCGTAGTACCACATCAGCAGGAGGGGGTTGAGGATCAGGTTGCACACGGCGGTCACCGCCAGCCGACCCAGCATTACACGGGTGGCGGAAAGTCTGGCGCGGTAGTAGAACAGCGCGAACAGTACGCCGCCGGCGATCTCCTCAAATATAAAGGGGAAGAAATAGGTGCCGGAGGGGAAGAGGATCGCGCCCAGCGTGTCGCTGACGGCGGAGGCGGCAACCGCCACCGCCGGTCCGTAGATCATAGAGCCCACCGCGTTGACCAGGAACCCGAAGGTGATTTTCAAAGACGGACCAACCGGGACGGACAGGCTTTTGACGGCGATCCGCATCGCGGTAAGCATTGCCGCCAGCACGAGCATCTTCGGCTTTTTATATTCTGCGGCGGCAAGGCGCCAATAGGCGGCGGAAAAGGGATGGGAAAACAGCCGGTCGTTTTGCTGCATAAAAAAGACCTCCTCTGTGTGATTCGGCAGTCCGGTTCCGGAAACGCCGCACAAAGGAGGACATCACTCCGCCATGCGGCAGCGGGATGCGGGAGCCGCACTGCAAAGGCGCGCCTTTTTCGTCCGGCGGACAACTCCCCGTCCCGCCGGCACTTGGACACGCGGCTCCCTACTCTGCCTTGTTATGGCTATTATATACCTGTGGAGGAAAAATGCAAGACCTACGCCGCGGGTGTATGCACCACGCCGGTAAAGAGGGGCGTTTCATCCTCGCCGGTGATGGCGAAGAAGAAGGGGCGGTCCACCGTAAAGGCGTACTTCTCCCCTTGGGGCAACGCGGCACCGCAGGTCAGGATCACCGTAAAGGCGGCGGCGGTCACACCCTCCTCGTCAACGGCGACACGAACGGCGTGGCTGGCCCGGCTGACGTAGATGCCGGTCATATCCGTGGTCATAGGCGTAAAATCGGACAGCGCGTCGTCAAACACGTCGGTAACGCCCAGCGACCGTAAGCCCTTGCCCAGATCGGTTTCGGAGCTGACGTCGAATTTCGGCAGGCTCAGATCCACCAGATACGTGTTCTGCGCCGCCCATCCGGACTTATCCGCCAGCAGGAAATCCGTCGCCTCACCGTTTTGTACCAGTTCCTCCGGCGACACGCCCTCATCCGGCAGCAGGAGCCACAATTTGCCGCCGCTTTCCAGATCCAGCGCCAGCGCGGCGAAACGCTCTCCGGCATACACGGTGTTGAGCGCATCGTATTGGTGCATGAAATCGCACGTCACGTCGCCTCCGGCGGCGTGGAACGTATCCGGCGCGGTATTGCCGTCATAGAATTTCTGGCTCCACTGGGTGCGGAAATAAACCGTGGTGGCAAGCGCCAGCACCGTCTCCGGCGAAAGTGTCACGCCGGAGACCTGCTCCTCCAGCAGTCCGCCGGTCTGCTCGTTGAGCCACGCCTGCAGCGCCGCGTCCAGCTCCGGCGACCCCATTTCACCGCGGAACGAGGAGGCGTAGTAGTCCTGCGCCAGTGTGCGGAGCGTCTCCGGCACGAAGGTCAGCTTATCCGCCAGCCACACGGAGGCGGCAAGTACGCAGGAGGTGAGCCCGTCGTTTTGATACTGCGCCGCCCAGAGGGCTTTGGCGCGTTGACGCACCGTTTCGATATCCGGCGCGTCCAACAGCGCAAGGATCTGCCCGCGGCTGTTGCCGTCGGTCAGCTCGGACAGCATGGCGAGGGCCAGATATACGTTCACAGGGGAATAGAGCCGGTTTTCCGACGCCTCGCCGGAGAGGAACACCGGCGCGGTGCGCCGCAGGAAGCCCTCCAGCGTGCCGGCGTAGGCGGCGCTTTGCGTCTGCCGCGCCCGCTGTGCCGCGATCCACTGTTCCGTCAGCTCCGACACATAGTCGTCGCCCTTTTCCCAGTCGTCCTCCGAGGGGCGCTGGGGTGTGTCGGGATAGACGGCCCGGGCGGCGGCATAGGCGGCAAGGGCGGTCGTGCCGCCGCCGTGGGGGGCGGGCTTCTCCGGCTCATTTGTGCCGGCGGGGCGAAGCAGCACCGCCGCCAGCAGTGCCAGCGCCACACACGCCGCCGCGGCGCCTGCCCAGCGCCAAACGGGAGCGGCGTGCTGTCTGCCGTGCGCCTGAGCAACGGTCTGCTCGTCGATCTCACCGATGGCGTCCATCAGGCGATCCTGTTCCTGTTCATTCATCATATACACCTTCTTCGATCAAATAGTCCCGCAGTTTGTTTCGGGTGCGGAGAAGCATGGATTTTACCTTGCTCTCACTGTATCCGAAACGGACGGCGATGGACGGTATGCTGTCCACGTACCAGTAGCGGCACACGAATACGCGCCGGACGGGATCCGGCTGCCGGGCAAGGAACCTGTCAATACACCGCGCCAGCTCCGCCGCCTCCAGCGCACGGTCCGTGCCGGCGTCGCCCACGCAGTCCGCCAGCTCCTCGTATACCAGCGCCGTTTCGCCGCCGCCGCGTTTTTGCGCCCTGCCGGCGCGCCACTTTTTCAGCGCCGCGCGGCGGCACAGTTTCCCCAAAAACGCCGAAAACACCGCGGGCCGATGGGGCGGTATGGCGTTCCACGCCGCCAGATACGCGTCGTTCACCGCCTCCTCCGCGTCCTGCGGCAGGGGGAGAACGGCGCGGGCGATGGCAAGGCAGTAGCCGCCGTATTTTCGGGCGGTCTCCGCCACGGCGCGTTCTTCACGCGCCCAATACAGCGATACGATGTCCTGATCTTCCATGGAGGCACCTCCGCTTTCAAAAGAGCTCTCTGCCCTCTATCTGCCCAAAACGGAGCGGCGGTTGCGCCGCGGGGCAAAAAAAGTTGCTTTTACCGATAAATCTGCTATGATGATACCAAAGATACGCCGCTTCGTAAAGGGAGAATCACCATGGAACAGAACTACAAGCTCACGCTGTGCTATGACGGCACACGGTTTTTCGGCTGGGAGCGTCAGCCGGGGCGCGATACGATCCAGGGCAAGCTGGAGAGCGTGCTCTCGGAGCTGACCGGCAAGGCGGTGGAGGTGATCGGCGCCGGACGCACCGACGCAGGCGTTCACGCCCGCGCCATGGTCGCCTCCTGCGTATTGGATACGGGAAAGACGCCGGAGGAGATCCGGGACTATCTCAACCGCTATCTGCCGCCCGCCATCGCCGTGCGTGAGGTCAAGCTCTGCGCACCCCAGTTCCACGCCCGATATAAGGCGCGGGGCAAAACGTATCGCTACGTGTATTTTGACGGCGCGGTGCGCCCCGTGTTCGAGCGGCACTACGTTACGCTCTCGCCGGTGCGTCTTGACGAACAGCAGATGCGCCGCGCCGCCGCGTATCTGGTGGGAGAACACGATTTTGCCGCCTTCTGCGGCAATCCGCGCATGAAAAAATCCACCGTTCGCACGGTGGACAGTTTCACAGTGGAGCGCCGCCGCGACTGGGTGATCCTTACCGTCCACGGCAACGGCTTTTTGCAGAACATGGTGCGGATCATGGCGGGAACGCTGTATGAAGTGGGGCGCGGTTTCTGGGCGCCGGAGCAGGTGGCGCAGATCCTTTCCTCCGGCGATCGGCGGCAGGCGGGACCCACCGCGCCGCCGGAGGGCCTTTGCCTGATGAAGGTGGATTACGAATAGCGCGCTATCCCGGCAGCGTGCCCAGTGCCGCCAGGCTCATCAGCACGTATACGGCGCCCAGGATTACCAGAATGACCGTCAGCACGGCGTGGAAACCGCCGCGCAGTTTCCGCAGAAAATAGTTGACGTACGCCATGTAACAGCACAGCGCGCCGATGAGCAGAGAGGCGACGTTAGCGGAAACGGCGTTGCCCTTCAGAGCGGTATAATTTAAGACCAGCAGCACCGCCAGCGCGCCCATGAGGACAAGCAGCGCGATCTTGGCGCCTCGGGGGATGGGAAGTTGCTTACTGCGGCTGTCCGCGTTTTGGCGGTCAGCCGCTTTTTTTGCCTGGGCGTTGAAGCCGCCGTAGTTGGAATTCTTCTTTTTGTGGTGGATGTTCTTGTTGGGATTGCCCTTTGCCTTGCGCCTTGCCTCCTGCTGTGCCTGCAGGTCGCCGGGGCGGTAGATACTGTTCTTTGCCATGTCAATCCTCCTGCTCATTGAGATAGGCGGCGAGAAGGGAAAACGCCGCCTGTGCCGCGCTTTCGCGTATGGCGGTGCGGTCGCCGGAAAAAAGATGCCGGACGGTTCGGGTACCGTCGGGCGCGGAAAGCGCCAGATACACAAGCCCCACCGGATTACCCCGATCGTCGCTGTCCGGTCCTGCCACGCCGGTGACAGACACCGCCAGATCACTGCCGGTCAAACGGCGCACGCCGTCCGCCATTGCCGCCGCTACGGGCGCGGATACCGCGCCATGGCATGCCAACAGCTCCCGCGGAACGCCCAGCACCGCCGCTTTCACCCCGTCGGTATAGGACACCACGCCGCCGCGAAACACGGCGGAGGCACCGGGCAGATCGGTGATACGCTTGGCGATCAGTCCGCCGGTACAGCTCTCGGCGGCGGAAAAAGTCATTCCGCGCGCTTTCAGCAGGGAAAGCGTCTGTTGTTGTCCGGAAAGCGTCACGGCTCCGTCGCTCCTTTCCTCAAGGCCGCACCTTGACCAGTTCACGCCCCGCCAGCGCCCGGGCGCACAGACCGTCAACGTCCAGCACCTGTTCCAGCTCCCGAATCTCCTCCACCCGGGGATGGGTCTTGGGATGCCGGGGCGTAAAGACGGTACAGCAGTCCTCGTACGGCAGAATAGAGGTGTCAAACGTGCCGATCTTTCGGGCAAGGCGGACGATCTCCTCCTTGTCCATGCCGATCAGCGGACGCAAAACCGGCAGGCTCGTCACGTCCTCGCTGACATGCAGGGCGTCCATCGTCTGGCTGGCGACCTGCCCCAGACACTCGCCGGTGATGAGGGCGCGGCAGTGCATTTCCCGCGCCAGCAGATCGGCAAGGCGCATCATGAACCGGCGCATAATAAGCGTGAAGCAGTCCTCCGGACAGTGGCGGCGGATCTCCTCCTGTATCTCGGTAAAGGGGATGATGTGTACGGTCAGCCGCCCCGTCCATGGCGTCAATTCCCTGGCAAGCTGCAAGACCTTCTCCTTTGCCGCCTGGGAGGTGTACGGCGGCGAGGCGAAGTGGATCATCTCCAGCTGCACGCCCCGTTTTGCCATCATCCAGGAGGAGACCGGCGAATCGATGCCGCCGGAGAGGAGGCTCACCGCCACGCCGCCCATCCCCACCGGCAATCCGCCGGCGGCGCTTTCGGCGCTGGTGTGGACGTACGCCGCGTCCTCCCGTATCTCCAGATGTACCGTCAGCTCCGGATGGTGTACGTCGACCGCCACGTGAGGGAAGGCGTCGTGGAGATGTCCGCCGACCCACTGGCTCAACTGGATGGAACTCATGGGGAACGACTTGTCCGCCCGACGGGTTTCCACCTTAAAGGACTTCGCCTGTGCCATCGCCTCGCCCAGATACGCGCAGGCGGTCTCCAAAATGGCCTCCTTCGTTTTCTCGCACGGCATGGCGCGCGCCACGGCGATCACGCCGAACACCTGACGGCACGCTCCGTACGCGCCGGACACGTCACAGCCGTCCTCCGCGGGCTCCACGTAGATGGTGCTTTGCCGGGAGTAGATGCGAAAACGCCCGAACCGCGCCGTGCGGCGGCGGATATTGCTCATCAGCCGCGTCTCAAAGCTGTGGCGGTTCAAGCCCTTGAGGACCACCTCGCCGAGTTTACATAAAATGATCTCGCCCATGGGAGAACGCTCCTTACTTCAAAATGTTGTTGCTCCGGTATTGGATCGCCTCCGCCAGATGGGAGGGAGCGATCTGCTCACTGCCGTCCAGATCCGCGATGGTGCGCGCCATGCGGAGGATCCGGTCATGGCTCCTGCCGGTCAGACCCAAGCGGTCAAAGGCATTTTTCATCAGCGCTTCACCGGCGCTGTCCAGCGCGCAGTACTGCCCGATCATGGACGGCGGCATATAGGCGTTACAGGTGATGCCGGTGCCGGCGAACCGCTCCGTCTGCCTTGAGCGCGCCGCGTCTACCCGTCGGCGCACCGCGGCGGAATCCTCTTGAGGCGTGCGGCGGCGCATGGCGTCGTATTCCACGCTGGGGACTTCGATGTGCATATCGATCCGGTCCAGCAGGGGACCGGAGATCCTTCTTAAATAGCTTTCTACCTGCGGGGCGGAGCAGGTACACCGACCCGAGGGGTGTCCGTACCAGCCGCAACGGCAGGGATTCATGGCGCATACCAGCATAAAGCGGCTGGGCAGTGTCAGCGAGCCGGAAACGCGGGTAATGGTCACCACGCCGTCTTCCAGCGGCGCGCGGAGCGTTTCCAGCGCCGCTTTGTCAAACTCCGGCAGTTCGTCTAAAAACAGCACGCCGTTGTGGGCGAGGGAGATCTCACCGGGGCGCGGGATGGTGCCGCCGCCGGAGAGAGATACCGGCGAGGCGGTATGGTGAGGCGCGCGGAACGGACGGTGTGTGACCAGCGGTGCGGCGGCGTCGGTCAGACCCGCCACGGAATAGATCTCGGTGGTCTGCATGGATTCTTCATACCGCATCGGGGGCAGGATGGAGGGCAGACGCCGCGCCAGCATGGATTTGCCGGAGCCGGGCGAGCCGATCAACAGCACGTTGTGCCCGCCTGCGGCGGCGACCTCCAGCGCCCGTTTGACGTTTTCCTGCCCCATCACGTCCGCCATATCCGGCAGAGGACGCTGATCGGCGACAGGGTGCCATACCGGCGCGGGAGCGATAGGCGCCTCGCCCCGAAGGTGCGCCACCAGTTCGTTCACATCCCGAACGCCATAGACCTGTATGCCGTCCGCCAGTGTGGCTTCGGCGGCGTTTTCCGCCGGAACGTACAGCGAACGGATGCCGCATCTGGCGGCGTGGAGCGCCATGGGCAGGATGCCGGTGACGCCGCGCACAGCGCCGCTTAAGCTCAATTCACCCACAAAGGCGGCGTCCGGCGGCAGTGCTTTCAGCTCATCCGCGGCGCACAGAAGACCCAGAAAGATGGGCAGATCGTACAGCGTGCCCTCTTTCCGCACCCGCGCCGGCGCCAGATTCACCGTGATACGGCTGACGGGGAACTTGGCGCCGCAGTTTTTTACCGCCGAGCGCACCCGCTCTCTGGACTCGCGCACCGCCGCGTCCGGCAGACCCACCACCTCAAACGAGGGCAAACCGCCGGAGAGACTGCACTCCACGCTTACCTCATAGCCGCTGATACCGCTCAAGCCGAGAGAACGCACCGATACCACCAACGTCCGCCGCCTCCTTTTTGCAAAACTGTATTTTGTATCATATCACACATTTCGCCGTTTGGGAATGGTTTTGCGAAAAAAGCGCCGGGCGCGGCAGGGAAAATATTCCGGAAAAAAGAGAGAAAATCCGCAAATGAAGGTTTACAGACGGCGCGGTTTGTGTTACTATAATCGGTGCGAGTTTACCGCCGGAAGGCGGGCTTTTGGAAAGAAAGAAGGAGGACAGTTTCATGGCGAGAAAAATGAAGTCCATGGACGGCAACAACGCCGCGGCGCACGTGAGCTATGCGTTTTCGGAGGTTGCCGCCATCTACCCCATCACGCCGTCGAGCCCCATGGCAGACTTTGTGGACCAGTGGAGCGCCAACGGCCAGAAGAACATCTTCGGCACCCGTGTCAAGGTGGTGGAGATGCAGTCCGAGGCAGGCGCCGCCGGTACGGTACACGGCTCTTTGGGCGCCGGCGCGCTGACCACGACCTACACCGCGTCTCAGGGTCTTCTGCTGATGATCCCCAATATGTACAAGATCGCGGCGGAGCAGCTTCCCTGCGTGTTCCACGTGTCCGCCCGTACGGTATCCACCCACGCGCTGAATATTTTCGGTGATCATTCCGACGTGATGGCGTGCCGCCAGACCGGCTTTGCCATGCTGTGCGAGGGCAACGTGCAGGAGGTCATGGACTTGAGCCCCGTGGCGCATCTGGCGGCGCTCACCGGCAAGGTGCCGTTCATCAACTTCTTTGACGGGTTCCGCACCAGCCACGAGATCCAGAAGATCGCCGTATGGGATTATGAGGATCTCAAGGATATGTGCGATATGGACGCTGTGGCGGCGTTCCGCGCCCACGCGCTGAATCCGGAGCATCCCCACATGCGCGGCAGTCACGAAAACGGCGACATCTTCTTCCAGCACCGTGAGGCGTGCAATAAGTATTATGACGCGCTGCCCGCCGTGGTGGAGCAGTACATGGCGAAGATCAACGCCAAGCTGGGCACCGACTATCAGCTCTTTAACTACTACGGCGCCAAGGACGCCGACCGCGTCATCATCACCATGGGTTCCATCTGCGACGTGGCGGAAGAGGTCATCGACTACCTCAACGCCCACGGCGAGAAGGTGGGTCTTGTGAAGGTGCGTCTGTACCGCCCCTTCTGCCCGGACAAGTTGATCGCGGCGATCCCCGCCACGGCGAAGCACATCGCCGTGCTGGACCGCACCAAGGAGCCCGGCGCCATGGGCGAGCCGCTGTATCAGGACGTAGTCACCGCCCTTGCCAACGCCGGTATGAACGACGTGACCGTGATCGGCGGCCGCTACGGTCTGGGCAGTAAGGATACGCCCCCGTCCTCCGTGTTTGCCGTATACGACGAGCTCAAGCGCACCCATCAGAAGCGCCAGTTCACCATCGGCATCGTGGACGACGTGACCAACTTGAGCCTGCCGGAGGACAAGAACTGCCCCAACACCGCCGCGGAAGGCACCATCGAGTGCAAGTTCTGGGGTCTGGGCGGCGACGGTACCGTGGGCGCCAACAAGAACTCCATCAAGATCATCGGCGACCATACCGATAAATACGTGCAGGCGTACTTCCAGTACGACTCCAAGAAGACCGGCGGCGTGACCATCAGCCACCTGCGCTTCGGCGACAAGCCCATCCGCAGCCCCTACTACATCAACAAGGCTGACTTTGTGGCGTGCCACAACCCCAGCTACGTGACCAAGGGCTTCAAGATGGTGCAGGACGTGAAACCCGGCGGCGTGTATATGATCAACTGCCAGTGGGATTTTGACGAGCTGAACCATCATATGGACGCCGCTTCCAAGCGGTATATCGCCAAGAACAACGTTCAGCTCTACACCATCAACGCCATTGACCTTGCCATCGAGATCGGCATGGGTAAGCGGAACAACACCATCCTCCAGAGCGCCTTCTTCACGCTGGCGAAGGTAATGCCTCAGGAGGAGGCCATCGGCTACATGAAGGAAGCCGCCAAGAAGTCCTACCTGAAGAAGGGTCAGGACATCGTGGATATGAACTACAAGGCGATCGATCTGGGCGCTTCCGCGTTCCGCAAGATCGACGTGCCCGCCGACTGGGCGACCGCCGCCGACAGCGCCGCCCCCGCCGCGCCGGAAGGCAAGCCGGAAGTGGTGAAGATGGTCAAGGACATTCTGACCCCCGTGGGCAAGATGGACGGCGACAGTCTGCCGGTTTCCGCCTTTGCCGATCACGTGGACGGTCAGTTCGAGCTGGGCGCTTCCGCGTATGAAAAGCGCGGCGTCGCCGTGTCCGTTCCCACGTGGGACGCGCAAAAGTGCATCCAGTGCAACCAGTGCGCCTACGTCTGCCCCCATGCCACCATTCGTCCCTACGCGCTGACGGAGGCGGAAGCCGCCGCCGCGCCGGAAGCGGCGAAGATCGTGGACGTGAAGGCAGGCAAGGGCAAGGGCGTTTACAAGTTCACCATGGCGGTCAGTCCTCTGGACTGCATGGGTTGCGGCGTGTGCGTAGGCGTATGCCCCACCAACGCGCTGACCATGGTCGCCCAGGAGGGCGAGCTGCCCCAGCAGGACGTGTTCAACTACTGCGTGGCGAAGGTGGCGGAGAAGAAGGATATGCAGGACAACACCGTCAAGGGCAGTCAGTTCAAAAAGCCCCTGTTGGAGTTCTCCGGCTCCTGCGCCGGCTGCGCCGAGACCAGCTACGCGCGCCTGGTCAGCCAGCTCTTCGGCGAGCGGATGTATATCTCCAACGCCACAGGCTGTTCCTCCATCTGGGGCGGTCCCGCGGCGACCTCTCCCTACACCACCACCGCCGAGGGCAAGGGTCCGGCGTGGATCAACTCCCTCTTTGAGGATAACGCCGAGCACGGTCTCGGCTTGCAGGTAGGTCAGGCGAAGATCCGCGAGGATCTGGCGGATAAGACCCGCGAGCTGATCGCCCAGCCCCAGACCCGCGACGAGCTGAAGGAAGCCGCTCAGGCGTGGCTGGATACCATGTATGACGGCACCGCCAACGGCGAAGCTACCGACGCGTACGTCAAGGCGCTCATGGCGAATATTTCCACCATCGACGAGGCGATCGCCTTCATGGGCAGCGACCATGCCAAGGAGATGTTCGGTGACAAGCAGCCGGAGCTGCTGGCCGCCGAGAAGGCGAAGAAGGCGGCAGGCGAGAAGTTCTGCGGCTGCAGTGCCTGCAAGCTGGCGCTGGAGATCCTGGACAAGAAGGAATACCTGAACAAGAAGAGCGTATGGATCTTCGGCGGCGACGGCTGGGCGTACGACATCGGTTACGGCGGACTGGATCACGTGCTGGCGTCCAAGCAGGACGTGAACGTGTTCGTGTTCGATACCGAGGTGTACTCCAACACCGGCGGTCAGGCGTCCAAGGCTTCCAATATCGGTCAGGTGGCGCAGTTTGCCGCCGCCGGTAAGGAGGTCAAGAAGAAGAGCCTGGCGGAGATCGCCATGCAGTACGGCTACGTGTACGTGGCGCAGGTGGCGATGGGCGCCAATCCCGCCCAGACCATCAAGGCGATCACCGAGGCGGAGGCGTATCCCGGTCCGTCTTTGATCATCGGCTATTCTCCCTGCGAGATGCACTCCATCAAGGGCGGCATGGTGAACTGCCAGAAGGAAATGAAGAAAGCGGTCGATTGCGGTTACTGGAATCTGTTCCGCTACAATCCCGCCGCAGAGAAGAAGTTCACGCTGGATTCCAAGGCGCCCGCCGGCGGTTATCAGGAATTCCTGATGAACGAGGCGCGTTACTCCCGCCTGACCCGCGAGTTCCCCGATCGCGCCGGCGAGCTGTTCGAGCGCAACGAGGCGGAGGCGAAGGCACGGTACGAACACCTGCTGAAGCTGGTCAGCATGTACAACGAGTAAGCGGCAAGAAAACGAAAAAGAAACGCTGTCCCGCGGGACAGCGTTTCTTTTTTCTGCGTAAGGGATCATTTCTTCAGCCCCAAAATCTTTTTATAGTACGGCCAAAGACCCGTCTTGTCAGGGCAGAAAGGCACGAGCTGGCACAGATCGGTGCCGGGGAAATCGTTGCCCTCGATGAGAGCCGGACCCTCCGGGGTGATGGCAACATCCCAGCCGACGTGGCGCACGGAGGGAACCACCAGCGCCGCCTCTTTCACCATGGCGATCGCTTCCGGCACCATGGGGAGCTGATAACCCTTGAACACGATGCCCGTGTCGGGATGGCGGTCATAGACGTTGAAGTAATCGTCGCTGGCGTCGGAGACGATCCTGCCGCTGTCGGGATCCACGCGGCACAAAACACCGCCCTGTCCGGAGTTGTCGCACACGCCCTCGCCCCGCCCCATCTTGACGGAGATGTAGGCGATATGCACCTGATCGTCCACCCGATCGGTGACGATACGCATACAGTTGACGGACTGGGGGTGGAGCCGCGCCATTTCCTCATGCTGGGGCAGTACGTGCTCCAGCACCACCAGATCATGGGCCTTTATGTAATCGTACATGGCGTCCACGCCGGCAAAATCCTTCCGGCAGAGCTTCTCCACGCCGCGTCCGCAATCGCCGTGGTTGATCTTGGCGAAAATAGCGTCCTGCCCGTCCATAAAGGCGGCAAACTCCTCCCGGGTGGCGGTGGAGCCGTCCAGCGTCCGGCGGCGGAGGTAGGAGGCAAACAGGCGGTTGAACACCAGCTTGTCGTCAAACTCATCGGTGGCGTCGGGCGGATTCATCAGATCCTGCACTTTTTTATTGCGCATACGGGTCAGATACGTGTCCCGCTGTTTGCCGTTCATCTGATAGAATCCGAACATCACGTAATCATAGTATCCCGCGCCGTAGCGCAGGGCGCACCAACCCATGTCGAAAAACGTGCGCGCTTTGCCGTGACCGCTTTTCCGGCGGACGGTTTCCAGCATCTGCGACATCTTCCCCCAGCGGACGCCGGAGAGCACACGGGCAACGTATTTGATAGAGGGCATATAGGAAACTCCTTTCGGGAAATGGAATACAAGGCTCAATAGAGGGGATCCCGATGAAGATCGTGAAACTCCTCCAGCCGGCGGCGGTAGTTCTCCATAGCGGCTTCCTCGAACGCCGGCGCGCCGTCACAGCCCAGTTGACGCAAAAGCCAGCCGGTAAACGGCGGATTCAGGATCAGCAGAGGACCGGTGAGATACGTCGCCATCAGATGGTTCCGGCGAAAACCCTCCACGCCGCAACCGGGATAGCGCCCCACGCCGCGGGTCAGTGTAAACAGAGGCTCTTCCTGCCCTGCGCCGTAGGTGTGACCGAACAGACTCTTGAAGCCCACGATCTCCGTGGAGAAGTCGCCGTCTTCAAAAGTGCCGAGGAAGAAGCTGTTGTGGCGATCCATCATGTGGTATTCCGCGTGGGTGGGCAGAAGTCCCAGACCGTCCAGGCGCCAGCCGTCGTCACAGTCCACGTATTCGCCCAGCACGTCCAGCGCGTTGCCGGTGAGAAGCATCCACTGCCCCTCGTCGATCCGCTGTTCGATCTCCTGTCGGTAGGGCAGGAGGGACGCCGCGATCCGGCGCAGACCCTCCTCCGTGGCGGAGCCCAGATACACCAGATCCACGCCGCCCGATAAAAAGGCGGGGCGCGCATTGAGCGGTGTCTCGATCACCTCTGCCGCCTCACAGCTTTGGCACAGATAGCGGATATTCATACCGTCGCCGCAGAGGTGGCATACCTCCGGAAACAACACTTCACATCTCATGCTTTCGCCTCCTCCGCCGTCTGCGCCCGTTCCAGCGCGTAGGCTTTCATGCGGTCATATACGCGATACGCGCGCTCCAGCGAGTCGGTGCCGTAGAGAAGATACACGTCGTCCCCCGGTGTGTATAAAAGCCGTTCGGCGGCGCGGAACTCGTCGTCTTCACATAAAATGCGATCTTCCGGCACACCTGCCATCAGAAGGCGCAGCTTATAGTCCCGGCATCTGGCGCCGGCGCATACGATCTGCACGATGGAGGGGTCGTTCAAAAACTCAAAGTCTGCGTCAAAGATCCAGCAGGTGTTCTCCGACCAGTGGCGCGTGTCGCCCAGACAGTTCATCATCAGAAGAAGCTCTTTGCGCCCTGCCCGCCCGGCAATATAGTCAAAAGCGCGGGAGCCTGCCAGTGCGTTCTTCTCCTTGGACATCTGGCGGACCAGACGCACCTTCCCCACCGTTTCCTCGCTGTGCCGCGAGGAGGATACGGTGATGTTTTCCAGCACGGGGACGATCTTATCGTGTCCGTACCCCAACTGGCGCAGCGCGGCGACCACCGAAAGGGTGTTGTACGCGTTGAAGATGCTGTCGGAGGACAGGCGGTAGGTAAAGGAGGACTCGCCCTCCCGAACGGTCATAGTGCGGCCGGACAGATCCACCTGCCGGGCAAGATAGTCGCTTTCCGGGGAGGCAAAGCCGCAGGCATCGCACCGTGCCTTTCCGATATGGTGATACCGGCGGTAGGCGTAGGTCAGCTTGCCGCCGCAACGGGGGCAGATCCGCACGTCGTCGATCAGGTTGACGCACTCGGTCACGTCGCTTTCCATGCGGTCCACGCCGAAATAGGCGCGCGCGTTATCCGGACAGACGGAGCAGGAGATCAGATCGTCCGCGTTGAGGATCAGCTTCGTTTCAGCGGGAATATAGCGGGTGAGGATGTCGGCAATATAGTACGGATGGGCGTTGCGCATGATAGAGTCCCGAAAGAGGTTGGTCAGCACCACCAGATCCGGCTTTACGTGGGGATAGATCCGGGGCGAGGAACGCTCGTCCACTTCCAGCACGGCAATATCACACCGCCTGACGCGCCCCAGCAGATCACAGTTTCGCAAAAAGGCGGTGGAAATGCCGGAGACGATGTTGCTGCCGGCGCGGTTGGTCAGCACACGGTGTCCCAGCGCCTCCAGCGCGTCGGAGAGCATATTGCTGACGGTGGTTTTGCCGTTGGTGCCGGTGACCGCCACCACGGTATCGGGCTTGTCCACATAGTGCAGAAAATCAGGACACAGTTTCAGCGCCAGAAAACCGGGGAAATCCGTCCCGTTATGCCGGGTGATCTTCAGCGCGGGGATGGACAGCTTTGCCGCCCACAGCGCCAGAAAGAATCGCAGTTTACCCATACGCATCACACTTTCTTCTCTAAATGGATCATCAGCGCGGCAATATCCGCCGGCGATACGCCGGAAATACGGCTTGCCTGCCCCAGATCCGCCGGACGCACCAGCGACAGCTTTTCCCGCGCCTCCAGGCGCAGACCCTGTAGGGCGTGATAGTCAAGATCCGGCGGCAAGCGGTGGTGTGCCAGCCGCTCCAGCTCCAATACCTGACGGCTCTGGCGGTGGATATACCCGTCGTATTTTACCCGGATCTCCACCTGCTCCGTCTCCGCCGGACACAGCGCCGGACGGTGCGGATCAAACGGCGCGAGATCCTCGTAACTGATCTGAGGACGGCGCAGAAGATCCGCCAGGTGGCATCCGTCGTTCACCGGCGCCGTACCGCGGGCGGTGAGCAGAGCGTTGAGCGCGTCACTGCCGGAAACGCCGGCGCGGTTGAGCCGCTCGATCTCCCGCGCTACACGGCGGTATTTCTCCTCCACCTCCGCCACACGCGCCGCGCTGACAAGCCCGATACGGTGCCCCACGGCGGTAAGCCGCTCGTCGGCATTGTCCTGCCGCAGTATCAGGCGGTATTCCGAACGGCTGGTCATGATCCGGTACGGCTCCTCCGTCCCCTTGGTGACCAGATCGTCGATCAGCGTGCCGATATAGCTCTCGCTCCGTTTGAGAACAAGAGGCGGCTCGCCCTTGAGGGACAGCGCCGCGTTGACGCCGGCGACAAATCCCTGCACCGCCGCCTCCTCATAGCCGGAGGAGCCGTTGAACTGCCCCGCGCCGTAGAGACCGCGGATCGTCTTGGTTTCCAGCGTGGGATACAGCGCCAGCGGATCGATGCAGTCGTATTCAATCGCGTATGCCGGACGCATGATCTGCGCGTGTTCCAGACCGGGGATGGTGTGGAGCATCTCGATCTGCACGTCCTCCGGCATGGAGGAGGAGAAACCTTGCACATACAGTTCCTCCGTATCCAGTCCCATGGGTTCG
Source organism: Oscillospiraceae bacterium (assembly GCA_017458825.1). Taxonomy (GTDB): domain Bacteria; phylum Bacillota; class Clostridia; order Oscillospirales; family Oscillospiraceae; genus Vescimonas. Next base: position 7,136 of record JAFSZX010000001.1, on the reverse strand, counting down.
ATAAAGAGCTGATGGCGCGGTTTGTCCGCAAAACGCACCACCTTCGTTTCAATGGAGGGGCAGTAGCGCGGCCCCACGCCTTCGATGACGCCGGAGTAGATAGGACTGCGGGAGAGGTTCTCCCGAATGATACGGTGGGTCTGCTCGTTGGTATAGGTGAGGTAACAGACGGCGCGGTTTTCCGGTACGTGACGGGTGGAAAAGCTGAAAGGAATGGGCGTCTCGTCGCCGTCCTGCCGCTCCATTTTGTCAAAATCCACCGTCCGGGCGCTGACCCGCGGCGGCGTGCCGGTCTTAAAGCGGCGCAAGGGCAGTCCCAGTGACAAAAGCCGCTCCGTCAGCGCGTTGGCGGCGTGCATTCCGTCCGGCCCCGATGGCTCGACACATTCGCCCACGATGGTGCGCCCGCTCAAATACGTGCCGGTGGCGATCACCGCCGCCTTCACGTCAAATACGGCGCCGGTGGACAGCACCACCTGCCGGACGCGTCCGTCCGATATGCGCAGATCCACCACCTCGCCCTGCCGGAGCGTCAAGTGCGGCTGCTGTTCCAGTGTGTGCTTCATGATCTTCTGGTATTCCCGCCGGTCCGCCTGGGCCCGCAGAGAGTGTACCGCGGGACCTTTGCCGCGGTTGAGCATACGGTACTGGATGCAGGCGCGGTCGGCGGCACGCGCCATCTCACCGCCCAGCGCGTCCAGTTCCCGCACCAGATGCCCCTTGCCGGTGCCGCCGATGGCAGGGTTGCAGGGCATATTGCCCACCGCGTCCAGATGGAGCGTGAAACACACCGTTTCCAGCCCCAGCCGCGCCGCCGCCAGGGACGCCTCAATACCGGCGTGACCGGCGCCGATCACCGCAATATCAAATTGTCCGGCGGAAAATTCGTGCATGAGAGAACCTCACTATTTACTTTAGGGCGTTACAGCGCCCAGAGTCTTTCGTCACTGGCGGATACGCAGATAGCGCCTGCGCCCAGCGCGGCGGTGACGTCCGCCTTGTCCGAGAGCAGACCGCCCGCGATCAGCGGCATTTCCAGCTCCTTCGTCAGCGATTCGATCACACGGGGGATCACCGCCGGAAGCACCTCTACCGCATCCGGCGTCACCAGGGACGATTCCCGCGCCAGCGAGCGAACGGCCTTTGAGTCGATGGCAAATACCCGCAGGACCGTTAACATCCCCAGCTCCCTGCCGCGGCGGATCAGCGCCGGACGGGTGGAGATCACGCCGTCAGCGCCGCAGCGCAGCAGAAAATCCACGGCGATCTCCTTGGGGGCAAGACCTGCGATCAAATCGGCGTGTACCACCGCGTGTTTTCCGGCGCTGTGGATCCGTTCGATCAGCCGATCCACGTTACAAATATCGCCGCACAGCAAAAACACAATCTGCGCGTCCGGCAGAGCGGACAACTGCCGCTCGTCCTTCAGGGCGGGGATCACAACGTCGCGCTCCAACAGCGCCAGAAGAGGATGGGACACGGTATCGCCGCCTTTCTGAATCATGTTTCATTTTATCATACCACAAACGACCGCCGCTTTTCAATATCGGCATGCGCCGTACGGCGCTTTTTTTCGCGCAAAAAAACGGCGCGTTCCGCAAAGGAACGCGCCGTTGGAAAGATGCAATCGTGGGATCAGAACAGAAGTCCCCATGCCAGGAAGCCCAGGCATGCCACAACGCCGGTGAACAGCAGGACCACCACCAGATAGCCCATCACGTCCCGTGCGGACAGCTTGGCGATACCCAGCGCAGGCAGAGCCCAGAACGGCTGGATCATGTTGGTCCACTGGTCGCCCCACGCCACCGCCATAGCGGTCCGGCCGGCGGGAATGCCCAGCGCGGCGCCGGCAGGCATCATGATGGGGCCTTGTACCGCCCACTGACCGCCGCCGGAGGGAACGAAGAAGTTCACGATACCTGCCGCCAGGAAGGACAGCATCGGGAAGGTGACCGTGTTGGAAATGCTGACGAAGAACTGGGAGATCACACCTGCCAGAGAAACGCCCTCGGCGTTCTTGGCGATCATCAAGCCCATGATACCGGCATAGAAGGGGAACTGCAGCAGCACGCCTGCGGCGCCGGCGGCGGCTTCCGCGATCGCGTCCACATAGCGGCGCAGGTCGCCGTGGAGCAGAATGCCCAGGAACAGGAAGATGAAGTTCACGATATTCAGACCCAGAGAGCCTTTTTCCACGAAGAAATAGTGTACGATATAGGCAAGACCCATCAGCACCAGGATCCCCCACAGGATCTTGGAATGCTCGATCTTATCGGCAGGCGTCTTGATCTCGTACTTCTTCTCTTCCTCGTCCGCCAACAGGGCGGGATCCACCGTGATGGTGCGCTCGGCGTTGGGATGCATGGCGTAGTTGATAAACGGCATAGCCACCAGAATGACGGCGCACATGATCAGGTTCACAGGATGCAGGAGCGTTTCGCTGATAGCCGCCTGATAGGTGACCTCACCGAAGGTCTTTCCAGCCACCAGATCCAGCGGGATGGAGCCGGACAGACCGGCGTGCCACACCACGAAACCGGAGTAGGCGGAGGCGATCAGCAGGGGATAGTCCACAGTAGGAACGCGGCGCACCACTTCCTTTGCCAGCAGAGCGCCGATGACCAGACCGAAGCCCCAGTTGAGCCAGCAGCAGATGGTGGACACGAAGGTGGTGACGACGATGGCGTGCATGTTGTTTTTGCACAGGCCCGCCAGGTAGCGCAACAGCGCCTTAAAGGGCTTTGCGGAAGCACAGGCACTGCCCAGCACCAGAACCAGCGCCATTTGCATAGAGAAGCTCAACAGGCTCCAGAAGCCGTTGCTGTTGCCCCACGCGCTGATGAGATCCAGCATGGGTTTGCCGTCCGCGTCCTTGGCGGTGGTAAACACGGGCAGACCCGTGGCGGCCAGCGCGCCGATGAACACGACGATGGACAGGATGACCGCGAACAAGAAGGCGTCCGGCAGCCACCTGTTGACTACGCGAACGCAGCCGTTGGTGAATTTTTTGAACATCTGATCTCTCACTCTCCTTGTTTTTCTCCCACTTTTCCCCCGAAAAGGCGCAGTGCCCCCACACCCAGTAAAAGAAAAGTATGTTTATTTTATAACAAAATCGCCGCCGGATTGCAAGTATTTACCAAAAGAAAAGGTTGACAAAATTTAAACAAACAATTTGTGCAATACGACAAAGGGGCACTTTCGTTTGCGAAAGTGCCAACTACAACAGCAACTGTAACTATAACTACAACTACAACTTATCTCAACATATATACGGCGGCGCGCAAAAAAGGACCCGGAGCAGATCGCCCCGGGTCCGGTGTGTAGATTGCGGGAAATTACGCCTTCAGCGATTCGTCGGCCTTCTTCATTTCCTCGAAGATACCGGCGTGCTTCTTGGAGACAATGGCGCGGATGACCAGCAGCACCGCGATCATGAGCACGATCTCGATGGCCAGGCACAGATACCACAGCTTGATGAACGGAGCGATCAGGAAGCCCACCGCGCTCACGCATACCACGGTGATGGCATAGGGCAGCTGGGTCGCCACGTGGTTGACGTGGTAGCAGTGCGCGCCCGCAGACGCCATGATGGTAGTATCGGAGATGGGGGAGCAGTGGTCGCCGCACACGCCGCCGGCGCAGCAGGCAGCCAGGCCGATCACGCACAGCTCGGGATAAGTGCCATAGTCAAACACCTGGCAGACGATGGGAGCCATGATGCCGATGGTGCCCCAGGAGGTACCGGTGGCAAAGGCGATCACGGAGGACAGCAGGAAGATGACCACCGGCAGGAAGTTCATCAGGTGGTCGGCATCCGCCAGCAGCGCCTTCACGAAATCACCGGAGCCCAGGCCGCTCTTGGTCAGGGAGCCCAGCGTCCACGCGAAGCACAGGATCAGGATGGGGCTGACCATCTGGATATAGCCGGCGGGCACGGACTCAAAGCTCTTTTCAAAGCTGATGGCCTTGCGCAGCCAGAAGTAGATGAACGTGAACACCAGCGCCACGATGGAGCCGAGGCACAAGCCAGTGGCGGCGTCGGCATCGGCGAAGGCGTCCATGAAGGAGGCGCCGTCGAAGAAACCGCCGGTGTAGATCATGCCGATGATGCACATGACGATCAGCACGATGACGGGCAGGATCAGATCCAGAATGGAGCTCTTGCCGCTGCCTTCCTCATAGTTGTCAGCGCCGGCGAAGGGACGGTGATCCGTGGTGAACAGATCGTCCTTGACCTGAGCGTTGTACTCGTGGGTCAGCATGGGGCCGTAATCGATGTTCAGCAGAGAGATGGTGATGATCATCACCAGCGTCAGGATGCAGTAGTAGTTGTAGGGGATCTGGTTGATGAACATCTGGATGCCGGAGATGTAGCTGTCATCCACGTAGCCGGCCACAGCGGCGGCCCAGGAGGACACGGGAGCCAGCATGCAGACGGGGGCGGCGGTGGCGTCGATGACGTAAGCCAGCTTGGCGCGGGAGATCTTGTGGCTCTCAGTCACGGGGCGCATCACGGAGCCCACGGTCAGGCAGTTGAAATAGTCGTCGATGAAGATCAGCACGCCCAGCAGCATGGTCATCAGCTGCGCGCCGGCGCGGGACTTCACGGTCTTCCTCGCCCAGCGGCCGAAGGCTGCGGAGCCGCCGCCCTTGTTCATCAGGTCCACCATGATGCCCAGAATGACCAGGAAGATCAGGATACCGACGTTCCAACCGTCGCCGATGTTGCTGATCAGGCCGTTGCTGTACTCATCCTCGCCGCCGCCGATGAAAACGCGGACGGTGTCCCACGGGCGGAAGTTCGCCACCAGCAAAGAGCCGGTCAGAACGCCCAGAAACAGGGACGAATACACTTCCTTACTGATCAGAGCCAAAGCAATGGCGACCGCCGGAGGCAGCAGGGACCAGCCCGTGCCGTAAACGCCCTCGGGGAACTTCAGCTTCAGAATGACCAGCAGAGCAACGATGATGATCAGCGCAATACCATACGCGATCTTTGTGCCCTTCTTTTCCATGTGTGATTTACCTCCTCACAACATATTTGGTTTTACCATTTTACAATTTGTTCACATTATTGTCAAGCGATTGGGCAGTTTTTCGTTTTTTTCACCATAACAAGGCCGCCGTTTCGTCTATTTTCACAAAAAGGAATGGAAGATCAGAAATTCAGGAACGTTTTCAGCTGTCCCCAGAGGATGAACAGCATGATCAGCGGCGTGATATAGCGGACGCACACATAATAGGCGCGGTAGAGCCCGAAGCGTCTGCCCTCCAGCATTACCTCCTGCTGCACCCAATCCGGCTTCAGCTCCCAGCCGATCATCAGGCAGGTGAACAGGGCGCCCAAGGGCATCAGCAACCCCTCGGAAATGAAATCCAGCAGATCCAGCCAGCAGTCGCAGAAGGTGGGGACGGCACCGCCGGAGAACAGACCCTGCAGCGGTACCCACAGCCCGTTGCTGCCCAGCCCGTCGGCGCAGGTGACAGCGCACAGCACGCCGGAAACGACGGTGACTGCCAGCACGTAGAGCCAGCGCCGGGGCTTGCCCGCCCCCGTCTGCCGCTTGCCGCCGTGCATCGCCCGGTCGGTGAAATACGCCACAGGCACCTCCAGCATGGACACGGAGGACGCCAGCGCCGCCAGCACCACCAGCAGATAGAACATCACGCCGAAGAAGTACCCCACGCGGCCCATGCTGCCGAACACGTCCTGCAGTGTGACGAACAGCAGCGCCGGGCCCTGCATGGCGTCCTCCGGCGCGCCCAGCGCGAACGCCGCCGGCAGCACCGCCATGCCCGCCAGCAGGCCCACCAGCGTGTCGCTGAGCACGATGATGACCGTGTTTTTACCCAGATCCTCTCTTTTGCCCAGATAGGAGCCGTAGGTGACCATCACGCCGGAGGCGATGGACAGCGAGAAGAACATCTGCCCGCCCGCCGTTTTCAGCACGCCCAGAAAATCCTCCCGCAGAGGGGTCAGATCCGGCTTGAACATGAAGACAAGACCCGCCCCGGCACCCGGCAGTGTACAGGCGCGCAGAATGATGACCAGCAGCATGGCCAGCAGCAGCGGCATGCCCACCGAGCAGAACCGCTCGATGCCGCCGCGCACGCCCAACAGCACGATCACCGCCGTGATGAGCAAAAAAGCCATGCCGCAGATCACGGACACGGGCTGGTCCGTCAGCAGGGCAGAGAACAGTGAGGCGCCGTCCAGCCCGTTGGTGCCCCACTCTGCGCCGAAAAGACTGCCTACGTTCAGTAATAGATAGCGGATGCAGTAGCCGCCCAGTGCCGAATAAAAGGCGAGGATCAGCACCGAGGTGACAGGCGCCATATACCCCACCCAGCGGAAGGTGCGGGATGGCTGGCGGTAGGCGGTGATGGCGTTGCCGCCTGTCCGGCGGCCCAGCGCCAGCTCACCCAGCAGCACCACTGCGCCGCACAGAGCGGCCAGCAGCAGATAGATCAGCAAAAAGGCGAAGCCGCCGCCCTTGCCCATTTTGTACGGGAAGCCCCAGATGTTGCCCAGGCCTACCGCCGAGCCGATGGCGGCCATCAGAAAGCCGAAGTTGGAACGGAAGCTCCCTCTCTCCTTCACACCCAAACACCTCTTTTCCGAAATTTGCTACATTATACACCGAGGGGCGGGCGGAAACAAGTTTATTCCGCCAAAAAACGGCGGCAGGTCGGATTTCCGATTGACAAGGGGGGCGGAGATTGCTATAATAAATGTGAGAATGAGAGTAGAACAACGTGGCGTGTTCTGCTCTTTTTTTGCTGCCCGCTGCCGCGGACGGCAAAAGGAAAAAGAGAGATATATATTTTAAAGGAGGAACGCATCATGGAAACAAGGCCCTACGTATCTTGGGAGCTGATGAACGCGTTTATGATCGACGTGTTCAAGGCCTACGGCGTGCCGGAGGAGGACGCCAGGATCTGTGCCGACGTGCTGCTGGAGTCTGACCGCCGGGGCATCGAGAGTCACGGCTGCAACCGCTTCAAGCCCATCTACCTCGACCGCATCGAGAACGGCACGCTGCTGCCCGTGACCAAGATGGACATCGTGAAGGACACCCCCACCACCGTGGTGATGGACGCCAACAACGGCATGGGCATGGTGGCCAGCTACC
>JAFSZX010000006.1 GCA_017458825.1 Oscillospiraceae bacterium | reverse complement strand
CATAAAAGGAAACCCCTTAAGGGGTAGCCCGAGAAAGAAATGCGGTTGGCAAACCTTTTCGAGCCCCTTAAGGGGCAATGTCCGTAAAAAGCCCTTATAGGGCTTAGTCAAACCTCCGGCTTAGCCGGAGGTTTTGATTTTGAAGATGCGGTACGCGAAAAAACGGCGGAGAATCAAAACCGATTCTCCGTCGTTGATGGTTTTGCCGACGTACAATCATTACTCGTCCGCGTCCGCGATACGCACGGTGACGCCCTTTTCCCGATAGGGCTGCAGATACTCCTCCGGAGTGCCGCTGTCGGTGATCAGATAGTCCAAATGGTCGACAGGGCAGATGTTGTAGACGCAGACGATCCCGAATTTGGCGTGGTCAGCCAGACCGATCACACAATCCGCCTTGTTGATAAACGTGCGCAGCAGTGCCGACTCGTCCATACGGTAGTCCGTAATGCCGCCCGGCGTGATTCCGCCGACACCCATGATGAGCTTGGAAATATTGAAGATGTTCAGATTTTCCAGCGCCGTGATGCCGGAAGTGGAATAATCGTCGCTCCGCAGATGACCGCCCAGACAATGGACGTCTACGCCGGGACAACCGGAAAGCTCCATGGCAACGGGCAACGAATTGGTCACGGCTGTGATCCCGGTATGCTTCCGCAAAAAGGAGGACACCAGCCGCGTGGTGGTCCCCGGCGCGATCAAAATGGTGTCGCCGTCCTGAATCAGCGAAGCCGCCGCCCGGGCGATGGCGCATTTCTCCGTTGTATGATATTGCTGCCGTGCAGTATATGAGGACTCGTTTACATGGGGCAAAACGCTGACAGCGCCGCCGTGGATCCGCCGCACGACGCCGTCCCGCTCCAGATACTCCAGATCTCGCCGGATGGTTTCCGACGATACGTTGAACCGTGTCACCAGCTCCTGCACGTTGACAAAACCGGCGCTGTTGAGAAGGTCTTTGATCTGATCCCGACGTATTCCCTGCATAACTTTTTTCTCCCTGTATAATAATACCTTTGCAACGTATTATAGCGGTTTTTTCCAAAAGTATCAATATATTTTTGCAAAATTTTGCGGTTACCGACATAATATCATGTGGGTTTTGCAATATAAACACAAAAAAAGCAACAAAAAATATTGACTTGCCAACATGAAAGTGTTACCATACAAGACGCCGTCCGGCACAGTTTGAAGACAGAGCGTGCCGGATGAGAACGATAAAAACAAGGGAAGAAGGTAGCCATTTATGAAAACATATTTGTTCAGTCCCGGACCTGTCATGGTAGAGGAGCCGGTTCGCCAGTCTTTACTGCACTATGACATTTGCCATCGCAGTCCCGAATTTGAGGAGATGTTTGCCGGCGTGCAGGAAAAGATCCTGCGGCTTTTCGAGGCGGATGATTCCTACTATGCCGTGGTGGTGTCCGGATCGGGCACTTCCGCCAACGAAACCTGCTTGAGCACTGTATTTCGCGACGGTGACGAGGCGTTGCTCATCAACAACGGCGAGTTTGGCAACCGGTTGCAGGAGATCCTGGAAAAGTACAACGTCCCCACCCATGTGGTGGCGCCCGGCTGGGCAAATACGGTGGATCTCAATGAAGTGGAAGCGCTGCTCAAAGCCCATCCGAAAATTACCTACATCTGCATGGTGTTCCATGAGACCAGCACAGGCATGATCAATCCCGCCCACGCCGTGGGTGAACTCGCCGCCAAGTACGGCAAGCGCTTTTTCGTAGACTGTGTCAGCGCCGCCGCCGGCGAGCATATCGATGTTGTGAAAAACCACATTGACCTGTGCACCAGCGTGGGCGGCAAATGCCTGGGCGCCTATCCCGGCTCCGCCTATGTGTGCGGCAAGGAGGATCTGATGGCGGCTCTGTCCCCGGAGATGGGCAAGAACGTCTATTTGAATCTTGCCAAGCATTATCAGATGGCGAAAAAGTGCCACCAGACGCCCAACACGCCCAACGTGACGCTGTTCTGGGCACTGGACGCGGCGCTGGACTGGACGCTGGATCGGGAAGGACTGGACGGTCGCATCGCCCGTTATCAGACGTGCGCCAAGATTTTGCGCGACGGGATGAAGGAGATGGGTCTGCGTTTCCTGTTGCCGGAAGAGCAGATGTCCAACACCGTGACTTCGGTCTTTTTGCCGGAGGGCCGCGATGTGACGGCTTTTGTGGCGGATATGGCAAACAGCGGCTACACGGTCTATGCCGGCAAGGGCAAGTATTTTGATATGAATATGTTCCAGGTAGCCAACATGGGTGCCATCTATCCCGATGATTGCAAGAAGTTCCTGGAGGTACTCCGTTCCCATATCTGAACCGGAGATTGACGAAGCGTGCCGTCCCTGCAGACGGACTGCACGAGGGTAGAGCGGCTTTGCCGAACCAAATGATCCCCTCTGCGTTTTACTGAACGCAGAGGGGTTTTTGTTGCCGTCTGCGCACATCCTGAGCGCCGCCGTAACACGCCGTGCAGGCGTGGTTTAACCGCCTCTGCCGCGGTCAATTCCACAACTTACCACGCGTTGTCGCGCGTCAAATGTGCTATAATGGCACTGACTTCGTATAAAAAAGCAATATATTTATAAAACAAGGCAATATAATTATAGAAAATGACGAAAGTTGTTTGATAAAATAGCGGTAGAGTAAAAGTGGCTTTCTATCACGCCTCTGCGGAAAACAGAGTGTGAAACACGTGCAAACAAACAGGAAAGGAAGAACCAAACATGAAGAAAAAAGCTCTGGCAATACTCCTGACGCTTTGTTGCGTACTGCCAATGGTACTGACCGGCTGCGGCGGCGGAGGAAACGGCGGCACAAGTAGCGGTGAGCGTGTAACGATTACCGTGGGCGTACCCCAGAACGCCAACGTAACTTCTTATGACGACAATGCCTTCACCCGGTATCTGGAGGAGGTTGCCAACGTAGATCTGGAGTTCGTCTTCTTCCCCAGCAAGAGCACCGACTACGTGCGCCAGTTGACGCTGATGGCGGCGGCCAACGAGACCATGCCGGACGTACTGTGGGGGTTCGGCGGTTTGAGCACGAACGCCCGTAACGAGTTCGGACAGAGCGGCTATTTGATGGATCTGACCGATCTGATCGAGAAGTATGCTCCGGACTACAAGGCGGCTATGGCGAAGTTGAGCCAGCACGATCAGGATCGTATCCTTACCCGCATGAAGGACGGCGACGGCGCGATCTACGGTATGCCGCAGTTCCTCGACCAGGTGGTGTGGGACGATCTACAGGGTTTCCTGTTTATCAACCAGGACTGGCTGGACACCCTGGGACTGAAACAGCCTGAAACGATCGACGAGCTGTACACCGTGCTCAAGGCGTTCAAGGAGAAGGATCCCAACGGCAACCGGATCGCCGATGAGATCCCTCTGTACGGTAAGACCAGCGGAAACTATACCGTTACTACCTGGATCATCAACGCCTACGTGTATTTCAACGATACATACGATCTGAACGTGACAAACGGGAAACTGTGGGCGCCCTATACCACCGACGAGTACCGTCAGGCGCTGATCTTCCTGAACAAGCTGTGCAAGGAAGGCCTTTTGAGCGATCTGAGCTTCTCCGCCGGCGCCTCCGAGATGAAGGCGATGGTCACGCCTGCCACCGGCACGGCGCAGGTAGGTATCTGGGCGGGACATCCCCAGGTATATGCCGACGGCAACAGCCCCATTCTGGAGCAGTATCAACCCTATGCCGGCCTGCAGGATGAAACGGGCAAGGGCGGCTACTACGTGCTCAACCCCAAGAACCTGTCTTTCCCGTTGATGATCACCACGGATTGCCAGAATCCCGAAGCCGCCATGCGGCTGATCAACGTGTTCTATCAGGACGAGACGGTCACCCGTCAGCGCCACGGCGAGAAGGGTGTGGACTGGATCGAGGAGAACGGCACCACCTGTTACGGTGACGACGGTCACATCAAGGTCGTCAACAGCGCCGCCTTCTTCAAGGGCAGCCAGACCTGGTGCTCCAACGGCGGCGGCATCATGAATCCGTGGAACTATCTGGCGATCGAGAACGCCACCACCCAGGGCGATCAGGTAGTCAATAAGCTGCAGCGTACCTGCTATGAGACGATCCTCAAGGATATCGTACAGCCGACGGAGCGGTGCGAGGATCTGGTCTATACACCGGAACAGTATGAACAGCGCTCCCAGTACAGCGGCACGATCCGCGACTACTGGCTGGAACAGCGGAACCTGTTCATTCTGGGCACACTGGATCCCAGCAACGACGCCCAGTGGAATAACTATCTCAACGAGCTGAACCGTCTGGGACTGCAGGAGTACATCGATCTGATGCAGCAGGCGTATGAGGATAATCTGAATCTGAACTGATATAGCGGTAAACAAGAGATAAAGATGGGGCTCGTCGTTGTCAAGATAAACGGCGACGAGCCCCGACTTGGTTTTTATTGCATGGCGGCTCGCCCCGCTGCGACAGCGCGTAACCGACAGGCGGAAGGGAGAATAGGGTATGAGGAGAAAAAGAGTTTTTGCAGGGTTGCTGACAGTGCTGATGCTGCTGCCGATGCTGTCCGGCTGCGGCAAAACGGCGGAGACGGAAGCGCCCTGCGTCACAAAGCTGGAGGACGGCACAAAGACCATCGGCGCCTATATCGGCGGAGAGGCGATGCAGAACATCCCCGATATGGTGACGTCTGGTTATTTCGGCGAGGTAAGCTGGGGCAACGACAGTTGTCACATGGCTACCTACAATGCCACCGGTAAAGCGGACTTTGACGATTACATTGCGCTTTTAGAGAAGGAGGGCTATACCCGCGTGGCGGATACCGGTCCCGACGGCATCCATCAGGACGTGTACTACGCCGCACTGCAAAAGGATGAGACCACGATCCATCTGGTCCATCAGGCGCTGCAGAGCAAAACCTACGTCATCGCCGGAGAGAAGGAGACCCTTTCACCCTATCTGTCGCAGGACAATCCGTCCGTTAATACTGCGCGGGACGACATCAAGGACTCCCTGACGCTGCTCGATCCCATCAACGGGCAGGCGCTGTGCCTGATCCTTCAACTGCGTAACGGACACTTTATCTGCATGGACAGCGGCTATTGGGGTGGGGGCAAGCTCATTTTGCGCACGCTGCAGGAGATGGCGCCGGAGGGCGAGAAGCCGGTGGTGGAGGCGTGGTTCCTTACCCATGGACACGGCGATCACTTCGGCGGATTACAGGATTTTACGGACAGCCAGGAGATGTGCGACGCGATCACCGTCAACGGCATCTATTTCAATAAGCCGCGCGAGGAGCATGTGCTTAAAACATCCAATGCCTTGCAAAAAGCAGGTCATATTATAGTGGATCTGTGCTGCGTGATGATGAAGGATGAGAACGGGCAGAGTACCAAGCTCTATCGCCCCGTTATGGGTCAGCGATATTACTTTGGCGATGCGACGGTGGAGATCACCAACTCCACAGAGTTTGCGCCGTGGCCCAACTGCACCAGCGACTACAACGAAACGTCCACTACCTTCATCGTCAACGTGGACGGACAGAAGATACAGGTGATGGGCGACGCGGAGACGGCCTGCCAGTACAACATGATGAGAAGCTTCCGCAGTGACTATTTCGACTTGGATATTTATCAGGTCAGCCACCACGGCTACAATACGCTGACGGTCTTTGTAGACTATGTGGCAAAGATCAGAACAGCCATCTTCCCCAACCGCTTCCTGGTGGACGCCGTGTGTGAAGACGGCGCCACGCCTTATCTGATCGCTCACTGTGACGAGTACTATTATCAGGGACAGGACCGGGGTTCTCTTCGGATGACTTTCCCCTATCAGGTGGGGAACATGGAGATCCTCGGCAACCAGTATCCCACCTATAAATCGTGGCAGGATACGATCACAAAGAGCATCCACAGGCTCTATATCGAAGGATGAGCGCGGACGGGAACACAGGGAAAGCGAGGCAATGCTATGAGTAAAAAGAACAGGATTATCCTCATTGCTGTGGTTGCCGCAGTGGTGGCCGTCGGCACGGCGCTGATACTTCTGCTGCGCAACGATATGCCGGGTCACCGCAATGTGGCAGATATCGAGTGGTACGATGAGAAGGGCACGGAGTTTATCATCGAAGACAGAGATATGCTCTACGATGTGGCTACGTTGTCATACTACTATACGTTTGAAGGGCAGATACTGAAGCTGGGTGCCGATATCACTGTCAATGAAGGCAACGCGGCAGAATGGGAGACCAAGGCCCCCAGATGGTTCTGGAACCCCATCCGAAACTTCGCCGGTACCTTTGACGGGCAGGGGCACACCATTTCAGGCCTGTACGCCAAAATGACCAACGAGCCCACGGCTCTGTTCCGCGATGTGGACAGCAAAGCCGTGATCCGGGATTTCCGGCTGGAGAATTCGGCGTTTTTTGTCGCCGGATCACTGGGCGCCGCCTCCATTGCCGCCAACTGCGCCGGTACTTACCAGCGCATTTACAGCGACGCCATTGTTCATAACAGTTATGGTACCGCAGGCGGCTTAATCAGCAGACAGGCGGGGAAGATCACCGTGACGGAATGCTGGTTTGACGGCGAGGTGCAATCGGGCTTCCGCAGAATCGGCGGTATTGCCGATCAGGCGGATAACGCCGAGATGGTGATCGCCCACTGCCTGAATACCGGCAAGCTCATCTGCACGCGGAGTCTCGGCGCGGACGACGCGGGCGGTCTGGTAGGTATGACGGTCAACAGCGGCCGTATCGTGATCGAGGACTCCTTCTCCGCCGGCACGCTGGAGCTGGCAAACCTGAACCGCAGCGGCAGTGTGCTGGGCGGCGGTGACAGCACCAGCAGCGCCACGATCATCAACTGCTTCTCCATGATGGAGACGTTTTTCACGCCCATCAGCGATTCCATCAGCAATAAGGTGGGCGGCGCCGCGCCGGTGCCGGAGAAAGATTTGAAAGGCATCAAGGCGTATCAGTGGACGAATCTGGATTTTGAGAACTACTGGGCGTGTCAGGAGGATGCACTGCCCACGCTGCAATGCTTTGCCGAAAAACCTCTGGATACGGCGGGCGTTATCAAAGAAGTGGACTACGACTGGTACAGTGAGGACGCCACGGAGCTGGTCATCACCAATCTGCCCCAGCTCTATGCCTTCACCATGCTGTCCTATTCCACGGATTACGTCGGAAAGACCGTCAAGCTGGGCACCGACTTAACGCTCAACGACGGTTTGGCAGAGAACTGGATCGAAAACGCGCCGGAGAACCGCTGGTATCCCGTGCAGTCCTTCGGCGGCGCCTTTGACGGGCAGGGACATACGCTCTCCGGCATATACGTCAAGGGCATGAACACGCTGGGCTTTTTCAGCCGCGCAAAGGGCACAGCCCTGATACAGAACTTCTATCTGAAGAACAGTCTGATCCACGCCACGGGCGACGGGCTGACCAATACGGGTTATACCTTCTCCGGCGCCATCGTGGGGCGCGGGGGCGGTACGTTCGATCATATTTATACAGACGCTCTCATCTACTCCGAGGGTGCGGAGGCGGGCGGTCTGATCGGGCAGGTCAACCTGTCCGGCATGATCACCACCGTCAATAACTGCTGGTTTGACGGCAAGGTCATTACCGTGGGCGAGGAGTTCGGCTTCCTGGCAGGCGGTATTGCAGGTGCCCAGGCGCTGGGCACGCTGAATATCACCCACTGCCTTGTCACCGGCACGATCCACACCGAAGTCAACAAAGGCTCCAAGGCGGGCGGCTTCGTCGGCGCGACCATGAATGCCGTCATCCTGAACGTGGGCGACAGCCTGTTTACCGGCATGCTGGATACCGCCAACCCCAACTATGTGGGCGGCGCCGTCGGCGTGCGGCAGGCGACGAGCAGTATCACCTACAATGATACGTACGCCGTGCGTGAGAGTATGGAGAATCCCACCGGCTCATATGTATCCCAGAATGAATCCACCACCAACGGGGAAATCATCGGCGGCGCGATCCCTGTGCTGGCAAGGCATCTCGACGGCACGGAGGCGTATGCGTGGACGAGTTTGGATTTTGACGAGTACTGGTCTCTTCGCCCGGACGGCACCCCTGTTCTCACCGCATTCTACACGGGCGACAAGGTGAGCACGTCCGGCTTGAGCAAAGTATATAGCTTTGACTGGTATGACGCCGAAGCCGGCGGCGGCACTATTTACAGTCGCCGGGATTTCATCGGCTTTACCATGCTCTCCTGGACGACGGATTTTAAAGGCAAAACGGTGCGCCTGGGGGCGGATATCACCGTCAACAGCGGCGACGCCTCTACATGGGGCAGCAGCGAACCCTATTGGCGGATGATCCCCATGAGCACCTTCAGCGGCACCTTCGACGGGCAGGGTCACACCATCTCCGGCGTGTTCCAGCGGGAAAAGGCGGTGCTGGGACTCTTTTCCAAAACGTCCAAGACGGCGACGGTGCGGAATTTCCGGCTGGTCAACAGCTTCTTCGATGTGCTGGGTTATCGGGATAAATCAAATATACTGGGTCTGTCCGGCTCCATTGTCGGACGCGGCGGCGGCAAACTGGATACCATTTACAGTAACGCCATCATCCGCGCCCGCGGCATCGAGAACGGCGGCATGATCGGTCAGGTCAACGTGGACGCGTCCAACCGCTTCCAGAATCTGTGGTTTGACGGCTCCATCCGCGGCATCGGTGAGGAATACGGCTACTACGCCGGCGGTATCGCGGGCGGTGTGCTCAAAGGCACCAACACGTTTGCCCACTGCCTCTTTACCGGCGTGATCGAAACGGACGTCACCGGCAGGGGCTCCAAGGTGGGCGGCATCGTCGCTTCCGTGGAAAACCAGACCACCGCGACCATCAACGACTGTCTGAGCGCCGGTACCCTCAAGTGCGGTAACCCGTACTATAAGGGCGCCATCATGGGCACCATGTACACCAAGTGCAAGGTGACCATCACCAACTGCTATGCCGACAGTAAAGTGGCGCTGGGGAAGAACGGCCAGTTCGTCTCCGCCGCCAAGCAGGCACAGGTGCTGGATGAGGAACTGCAGGGCAGCGCCATCCCCATCAGCACGGAGAATCTCACAGGCTTGAACGGCTATCGGTGGACGACGCTGGACTTTGCCAACTATTGGGCGCCGCGCGAGGGCGCCTGCCCCGGTCTGAAGAGCTTTGTAAGGGAGCCGCTTTCCACCGCGTCGACCCAGAAGATGATCGACGTGAGCTGGTATAAAGCATCCGCCAAGACACTGATCGTAGACTCCGTGGCAGATCTTTACGGCCTTTCCATCAAGTGCTATACCGACGATTTTGCCGGTAAGACGGTGAAGTTGGGCGCGAATATCGTTCTCAACAGCGGCGACGCCTCTGCGTGGGGCGAGAGTGCGCCGGCGAATAGCTGGACTGGGATCTCCTCTTTTGCCGGTACGCTGGATGGGCAGGGTCACACCGTGTCCGGCGTGTATATGGACGGCGGCGCCAGCTCGGCTACGGCGTTTATCAGCGTACTGCAGGGCGGCACGGTGAAGAATCTGCGCCTTGTAAACAGCTACGTCACCAGTACCTCCAGTGACCTTGCCTCCCTTGTGGGGCAGTCCTACGGCGGCACGGTGGAAAACGTATACAGTAACGCCATCGTCACCTCACCCAAGGGCGGCTCTATGGCGGGACTTATTTGCAGCGCCAGAGGTGACAAGACCACCACAGTTCGCAACTGTCAGTTTGACGGACAGGTGCTTTGCATGCTGGAAGGCAGCGGCGGCAGTGTCGGAGGGCTCACCTGCATGGTAGTCAACACCGCCACCGTACTGCGTGTGGAGAACTGCCTCATGAGCGGCAAAGTATATAGCGGCGCCGCGTTGAGCATGGGCGGCGTGGCTTGCGGCGCGTCACAAGACGGCGCCACCGCCTATGTGAGCGATACGCTGGTCAGCGGTACTGTGACCTCCGGCGGCGGCGGACGGACCGGCTCCGTGGTCGGCAACGCCAAATGGCTGAAGCTGAACACCACCAATGTATACGCCGCATCGGACAGCGGCGTCAAGGTCATCGGTTACGGCACCGCCGCCAGCGGCACGGCACAGGCGATCAAACGCGCGGCGCTCCTGGGCGGACAGGGGTATCAGAATACACAGCTTGACTTCACCGCCAAACCCTACTGGGCGGCGGTGGACGGCGCCACGCCCGTGCTGGCGGCGTTCTACAACGGCACGGCCGTAGACGTGAGCAAGCTGTTGCGACCCGACGTAAGCTGGTACAGCGACAGCGAAGACACCTTTATCATTACCAACGCGGCGCAGTTACTGGGCGTTGCCGCCCTCTCCGCTGATCACAACTTTGCCGGTAAGACGGTGAAGCTGGGCGCCGATATCGACCTCAACCCCGACTGGACGGCGTCCGCCGAGGCGCCCGCACAGATCTGGCAGATGGTAGGCAACAGCAAATACCCCTTCCAAGGCACTTTCGACGGACAGGGGCACACCGTGCGCGGCGTGTACGTCAATAACGACAGCACGATGGGCACAGGATTCTTTGCATGGGTTAACGGCGGCGGCACGGTGAAGGACTTCGCTCTGGCGAACAGCTACCTGATCGCCTCCTTCAGCGACGATAGCGGTATCTCCCGTGTGGGCGCCGTAGCAGGCGATACCCACACCACCGGCGCTGTGATCTCCGGCGTAACCGTATCGTCCGACGTGACGGTACAGGTCGCCGGCAGTCAGGCGGGCGGCATGGTAGGCTGCGCCCTGGGCGACCTGACACTGACGGATTGCTCCATGGAAGGCACCGTACTTGCCCAGAGCAAGAGCGTAGGCGGTCTGCTGGGCGCGGCGACGAACAGCGGCGCCATCCAGATCTCCGGCTGTACCGTCACCGGCACGGTTACCGGCACCCAGAGTGTGGGCGGCGTGATGGGCTACATCAGCCGCGCCGGTGAAGTGGTATTGACCGATTGTACCGTTTCCACCGTTATTACCGGTACGCAGAACGTGGGCGGCGCGATCGGCGAGCAGGCAGGCGCCGCCAACGTGGCGGTGACCGTGAAGGACTGCGCCAGCTCCGCCGTTATCAGCGCAAGCGGCACACCCAGCCGTTGCGGCGGTGTGATGGGCTACGCCACCAAGGGCACATTGACCGTGTCCGGCTGTACCTTTGATGGTACGATCGACCAGGCCGGTCAGATGGCGGGCGGTATTCTGGCGCAGGTGACCGGCGCGACCGTGTCCATTGAGGAGTGCGTATCCACAGGTGCTATCACATCGGGCGCCAGAGCCGGTACCATTCTGGGCTACGTCGGCTCCGGTGAGGTCGCGATCATAGACTCGATCGGCGTGAACGGAACGTCCGCCTCCAAGGTGTGCGGCGATAAGGGAAGCGCGGCGAGCCTTACGCTGGATAACGCGGTATCTCTGCCGCTGGGCAGCAACGATGCCACAGAGCAGACCTACGTGATCTCCACCAAGGAACAGCTGGAACGGATCGCCCTGCTGTCCGATAAGAGCGGCTTCGGCGGCATTACGCTGCAACTGGATGCGGATATTGATCTCAACCCCGGTTGGACGGCAGGTGCGGACGCGCCGGAGGATCCGTGGCACGTGATGAATACCGGGGTGAACTTCAGAGGTACGCTGGACGGGCAGGGACACGCCATCTCCGGCGTTTACGCCGTGCGCGAGAAGGATCAAAGCGGCTATTCCCGGGCCGGTCTTATTGCCGGGATCAGCGGCGGCACCGTGTGCAATTTGAAGATCACCAACGCCTATATCGCCGGCAACGGATATGAGCTGGGCGCCGTGGCAGGTGTGAGCTTCGGCGGCACGGTAGAAAAGGTGTACACCGACGCGATCATCTCCTCGTCCAACGGGATCAATCAGGGCGGACTCATCGGCGCCGTCCGGAATGAGGCTGTTACCGTACTGCGTAACTGCCAGTTTGACGGGCAGGTGATCTGCACCGACGGGACCGGCGCCAACGGACAGATCGGCGGCTTGATCGGCACGGCAGTCAACGGCACGTCCGTCGCGCAGGTGGAACACTGTCTGATGAGCGGCAGCGTTACCGCTGTCGGTGCGGCGAAGGTGACGGGCGGCGTCGTAGCCTCCGCCTCCTCGAGCGGCGCCAAGGTCACGGTTTCCGACACACTGGTGACCGGCACGGTGACCGGCGGCGGATATAGCGGCGCGTTTATCGGCAGCGCCAAGAATATGACCGGCCAGATCGTCAACAGCTATGCCGCGGCGGAGAGCTGTGCCGCGGATACCGACGGTATCGGGCTGACCGGCGCCAATATGACCAACAGCGGCACCGTGCTGGCCTCGGCGGATATGAAGGGCGCAAACTGCTTCAAGAACACCAAACTTAACGTGACCTCTTATTGGGGCGCTGTGGCGGACGGCATGCCGGTCCTGCTGGCGTTCTACACCGGCGAAACGCTTCCCGCGCCGGAAGCCGTTTCACCCGTCACCGATTGGTACGATGCCGGCGAGGACACGTT
Organism: Oscillospiraceae bacterium; assembly: GCA_017458825.1. Taxonomy (GTDB): domain Bacteria; phylum Bacillota; class Clostridia; order Oscillospirales; family Oscillospiraceae; genus Vescimonas. Next base: position 36,283 of record JAFSZX010000006.1, on the reverse strand, counting down.
CATACTTACCACCGCCTCCCAGTTCCTGGGCTTTGCCCAGTTGTCCCAGAGCGTGAGCTTCGCAGGGAAAACGGTGAAGCTGGGCGCGGATATCGATTTGAACCCCTACTGGACGGCAGGGGAGATCGAGCCGGAGATCGTCTGGCCCATGGTGGGGCGGAAGAACACTCCGTTCCAGGGTATCTTTGACGGACAGAGTCACGCGGTGCGCGGCGTATACGTGAGCAATCACAGCACCATGGGCACCGGACTGTTCGCGTGGGTCAACGGCGGCGGCACGGTGAAAGACTTTACGCTTTCAAACAGCTATATCGCCTCTACCTATAGCGATAGCAGCGGCATCTCCCGTGTGGGCGCTATCGCGGGCAACACCCATACCACCGGCGCCACCATTTCGGGCGTGACCGTATCGTCCGACGTGACGGTGCGTTCCACCGGCGGTCAGGTCGGCGGTATCGTGGGCGGTTCGCTGGGCGCGTTGACGCTGACAGACTGCCGCATGGCGGGCGCCGTGATCGCACAAAAGATGAGCGTGGGCGGTTTGCTGGGCGCGTGTGCAAACAGCGGCACGGCAGTGATCTCTGACAACGTGATGACCGGCACGGTGACCGCTGCGGCCTCTCAAGCGGGCGGCGTGGTCGGCTGGGTCGCAAGATCCGGCGTAACGATCTCCGGCAACACGGTTAGCGGAGAGGTGACCGGCACGACCCTCACCGGCGGCATAGCAGGTACGATCACCGCCGCCAACTGCACCATCTCCGGCTGTACGGTGACCGGCACGGTCACGGGTACCGCCTCAGACGGGAACACCAGCGGCTCGATCGGCGGTGTGGCAGGTCAGGTGAAAAGCACCGGCTGTACCATCACCGGCTGCACGGTCACCGGCACGGTATATTCCGCCGGCGCCTATGAGCTGGGCGGCGTTGTAGGTACCTTTGCCGCCAACGGCACGGTAGAGAAGACCTATTGTGCCGCGACGGTGGTCATGGCGCAAAAGGCGCGCAACGTGGGCGGTATTCTGGGCGCCGTGCGGCAGGCGAACGTTACGGTGACTGTGTCCCAAACCCAGTTTGACGGCACGGTGACCACCCACGAGAGCCAGACGGATGAAAAGGGCCAGATCGCAGGCTTTGTCGGCTCGGTGGTGTTGAGCAGCAATAAACTGTACGTGACCGACTGTCTGATGAGCGGCACGGTAAGTACCGACAAGACGGGTATGAGCGTTGCCGGAATCGTGGCGCTGGCAGGTCAAACGGGCGCCAAATGTGAGCTTACCCGTACGCTGATCACCGGCTCGGTTGTCAGCGGCGGCGGTAATACCGGCGCTGTGGCAGGCGACGGCGAGCTGATAAAGGTGACGATGAGCGATGTGTACGCTCTGTCCGACCCGGGCACCAACGGTCTGGGCCGCGGCAGCGCCACCGGCACGCTGACCGTGCTGACAGCGGAGCAGTTGCAAGGTGAGAGCGCCAAGATCAGCGCCTCCGCGCTGGATTACGAAACGGTATGGATCACGGTGGACAGCGCGGCTCCGGCATTACGCTGCCTGACGAAGTGAACCGCTCCGCCGTGCCGGAGGAGTATCCTTCGGCACGGCGGAGCACCGTAGAGGAGGAGAGAACTACTTGGAACTGAAACTCTTATCCGATGAGGAGCGGCTGCTATTTGAAAAGGACGCCTTTGCGGACGTTCCGCCGCTGGTGACGGCGCAGGGTGAGACCCATCCGGTGGAGGAGCGGGGCGACTGCTTTTTCCAGTTGACCAACTACGTCAACATAGAAGAATACCACGCTTATTTGCAGACGGTGGAGAGCGCCGGCTGGCAGTTGATCGTCAGATATGACGGCATACCGATTCCTGCGGACAACATCACACTTTTCCGCAAGGATCGACGGCTGCTGGAGGTCATCTACTACGATTTCCAAAACCACGCGTTCCTCAATCCCAAGCTCTACGTGTCCGTGTCATTGGTGCCGCCGTACCGTATCCGCGAACCGGGCGACCTGTTTCGGGACGTGGCGCTGCCGGAAGCACAACCCGCAAGGGACTGCGGCGAAGGCAATTTCATCGCCCTGACGGAGAACGCGGCACGGTCGGAGTACGACGCGCTGTTGGCGGCGGTGTGTCGGGACGGATGGGGAAAGCAATATGATAACGGCGCAGGCTTGGCGGACGCCGTGTTCACGGCGCTTTTTACCAAAGATACGCGTACCCTGTGCGCACTGTACACCGCGCCCAGCCATAGACTGTACGTCACGGTGGGGGAGGAGCAGGCGCCTCCGTCTCCTTATCTTACGGACGATCCCGCCCGGCGCGGCGGCTTCGTGCCGGGATTGCGTACCTCGCTTCACATGTTGGAACTGTGGCATTTCGGCAACAGCTTTGTCATTCAGCTGAAAAACGGACATTTTCTTGTAAGCGACGGCGGATTGCGGCAGGACGTGCCGTATCTGGTGGATTATCTGGAACAGCTGGCGCCGGCAGGGGAAAAGCCGGTGATCGAGGGCTGGTTCATCTCCCACGGCCACGGAGACCACTGCGGCGTACTGATGGAGCTGGCGCTCAACGGCGAATGGGGTGAGCGCATCACCGTGGAGGGCGTGTATTTCAGCCAGCCGTCGGTGGATATGCTGGCGCTGGATCACGCGGGTCTTGGCAGTATGGGTCTGATCCACCGGATGCCCGACAAGATACGCACCGCCGCCGGAGTGCCCACGCCGTTTTACCGCCTGCGTACCGGGGAACGGTACTACTTTGCGGATATAACGGTGGACGTACTGCTTGCCCAGGAGCTGATCCCCTTTGAGAGCTGTACCGGAGATCTGAACGATACGTCCGCATGGCTGCTCTTTACCGTGGAGGGGCAGAAAATACTGCTTGCCGGTGACGGCGATAAGAGCGGTATGAAACTGTTGATGGAGAACTACACCTCCGCGTTTATGGCCGTAGACGTGATGAGCGTACTGCACCACGGCAGCAATGTCCGGAACGAATTCACCGATTTCTGCTCTGTAAAAACCGCGCTCTATCCGTGCTACGACACGTCGAAGCTCCGAAAGAAGGAACAAAACGACTACCTCAAGAGCAAGGTGGCGGAGTGGTTTGCGTGGGGCGACGGGACGAGGGTGCTGACGTTTCCCTATCGGGTAGGCGAATCGGTGCGGATTCCGCCCCGTGATTGGAAATATCACCGGGACGAAACGCGACCCGTTGGGTCTGTCGGCGACAACAAAAAACGAGAGTAAAAGAAAAGAAAGAAGGACTACTATGACGGTAAAACGAGGCGCACAGGCAAAACCTGTACTATCCCGGCGCAAGAGTCTGCTGCATCGGATCGCCCGGGACTGGCAGCTCTATCTGATCGTACTGATCCCTCTGGCGTATCTGCTGCTGTTCCACTACGGACCCATGTACGGCGTGCAGATCGCTTTTCGGGATTATAGTCCCAAGCTGGGCATCACCGGCAGCCATTGGGTAGGCTGGAAGTGGTTCAATAAGTTCCTCTCCAGCGTCCAGTTCAAGCAGGTGTTCTCCAACACGCTGATCCTGTCCCTCTATTCGCTGATCGTCGGCTTTCCGCTGCCCATCGTCTTCGCGCTGATCTTGAACGCGCTGCGCAGTGAAAAGCTCAAGAATACCGCCAGCACCATCTCCTATATTCCGCACTTCATCTCCATCACCGTCATGGTGAATATTACGTTGATGGTCTTAAGTCCCATCAGCGGTATCTACGGCAACTTCTACCGCTTATTCGGCGGCAGCGGCTATCCCACCGACTTCCGGGCGCTGGCAAGCTCCTTCCGCCACATCTACGTTTGGTCGGGCGTGTGGAAGCAGATGGGTTGGGATTCCATCATCTACGTGGCGGCGCTCTCGTCCGTTTCCCAGGATCTCCACGAGGCGGCGAAGATCGACGGCGCGTCCCGTTTCAAGCGCGTTCTCCACGTGGACCTGCCCTCTATTATGCCTACGATCGCGATTCTCTTCATCCTGCGGTGCGGACACATTATCTCCGTAGGCTTTGAGAAGGCGTATCTGCTGCAGTCCTCTGTGAACTTGAGTACGTCGGAAGTGATCTCCACTTTCGTTTATAAAAACGGTATGAACAGCTTCAAGAACTTCTCCTACGGCGCGGCTGTGGGTTTGTTCAACTCCGTGATCAATATGATTTTGCTGTTGACGGTGAACTTCACCACCAAGAAGATGACCGACAACGAAGTGTCGCTGGTGTAAGGGGGTGGGAACGTGACAACGGCTGTAAAAAGAAAGAAACCGATGAGCTCCGACGACGTGTTCAACGCCGTATTGGTCGCCATCGTGCTCCTCTGGCTCGTCATCGTGCTGTATCCTTTGATCTACATCGTGTCCTGTTCTTTCTCCTCCGGCACGGCGGTATCCACCGGCAAGGTGCTATTGTGGCCGGTGGAGCCGGGCATCGGCGGCTACAAGATCGTGTTTTCCCACAAGGCGGTGTGGTCGGGTTATGCCAACACCCTTTTCTACACGGTGTTCGGCAGCATCATCTCCCTGATCGTCACCATGCTGATGGCGTATCCCTTGTCCCGTCGAGATTTCAGCGGCAGGAAGGTCATCATGACGCTGGTGATCATCACCATGTTCTTCGGCGGCGGCTTGATCCCCAGCTACATTCTGGTATCGGGTCTGGGCCTTACCAACACCCGGGCGGTGATTTTGATCCTCGGCGCTTTAAGCACCGGCAACATGATCGTGATGCGGACGTTCTTCCAGAACAGCATCCCCCACGATCTGTTGGAGGCGGCGAAGCTGGACGGCATTTCCGACTTCGGCTATCTCTTGAAGGTGGTCATTCCGCTGTCCAAGCCGGTGATCTCCGTTATCCTACTCTACTGTGTGGTGGCGCACTGGAACGCCTACTTTACGCCCCTTATCTATCTGCGCGATCGCAATCTGTTCCCCTTGCAGCTCATTTTGCAGGAGATTCTCTCCGCTACCCGCATCGACGCCACCCAGATCGCGGACTCGGAGGTGCTGGCAGGCATCGCCAACCAGGTAGACGCCATGAAGTATTCCCTGGTGGTGGTGGCCACGGTGCCCATGCTGGTCGTATATCCCTTCGTGCAGAAGTTCTTTGAAAAAGGCGTGATGATCGGCTCGCTGAAGGGCTGATCGAAATATAGGAACGAGGAGAGAGGGAAATGGAAAAGAAACCGTATGAAGCCCCTGTATGGCATGAGAAACATCTGTCGGAGCAAGGCGTCATCCGCACCAGCCCCGCTTCCGGCAAACCGCAGGAAGAAACAGAGCTTTGGGGTCCTTTGCAGTAAAGGCGGTAAAGCCCCCCGGCGTAAGGAGCGAAACGATGAAAGTACTTGTATTTGAATTCAACCAGGAGACAAATTCCTTTTGTCCGGTTGTCAGCGAGATGGAGGACTACCTGCACGGTAGCGTCCTGGAAGGTCAGCAGATGCGCCAGGCGGTTCGCGGCGGCGCTCTGGCGCTGAACGGCATGTTCACGGCGCTGGAGGAGGCGGGCGCGGAAATAGTACCGTGTTACGCGATGCGCGCCATCGCCAACGGACCTGTCCGCCAGAGCGTGCTGGAACATTTTATGGACAAGCTGCGCGGATACTTGAAGCAGTATCTGCCGGCGGACGGTGTGCTGGTATCTATGCACGGAGCCACCCAATCCACCGAAGATGACGACGTTTGCGGCACCATACTTGCCGCCGTCCGTTCGTTAGCCGGCGCCGACACGGTGATCGCCGCGTCGCTGGACCTGCACGCCAACGTGACGGAGAAGATGTTCCGCAGCGCGGATTTCCTGTGCGGCTACCAGACGTACCCCCACGTAGATCTGTACCAGACCGGATACCGCGCCGCCCGGTTGGCGATTCGCGCCATGCAGGGCGAGCGTGACCTCTATATGGCGCGCGCCTGTGTGCCGATGATCATTCCCGCCAGCAGCTATACCACAGAGACCGGCAAATTCGGCGAGCTGGTCTGCAAGGCGCGTGCGCTGGTGAAAGAAAAAGTGCTGGAGGATTACAGCATTTTCCAGATGCAGCCCTGGCTGGATGTGAAAGAGGGCGGCGGCACGGTGATCGCCGTGGCAAAGGACAGCGCCGTGGCGCTCAAAGAGGCGGACCGTCTGGCACGCGATACGTTCGATCTGCGCCGGGAGATGCGTACCGACCTGTGTCCGATCGAGGACGTGATCGATAAAGCACTGGCTGTGACGGACGGCAAGCCGGTGCTGGCGGTGGATTTTTCCGACTCTACCAATGCCGGCGCCGCCGGTGACAACGCCGCCGTGCTGGAGGCGGTGCTTCGCCGTGAGCACCAGCCGCAAACCGCCTTTGTGATGATCGACCGCCCCGCGGTAGACGCGGCGTTCGCCGCCGGCGTAGGGGCGCGGATCCGCATGACGCTGGGCGCCACGCGGGATAAGCTCCGTTCGCGGAGCGTAGAGGTGGAGGCGCTTGTCTGTTCCTTGCACGACGGGAACTTCCGCCTGGAAGGTCCTGCCATGCACAAGGTGATGGTCCACGTGGGCAAAACGGCGCACTTGCAGGTGGGGAACTGCGACGTGGTGGTCTGTCAGGCGATGGGCAACACCGGCGACCCACAGTTATTCAGGCATTTCGGCGTGGAGATCAATTTCTGCCAGTTGGTGGTAGTCAAGGCTTGCACGTCGTTCCGTGCGGCGTATACGCCGCTGGTAAGCGAGATCTGCATGGTGGACACGCAGGGCGCCGCTACCTCCAAGCTGGAGGAGCTGCCGTTTTCCAAACTGCCCCATTCACTGTACCCGTTTAACCAAAACGCCTCCTGTGACGATGCGGCTCCGGTGCAGGTCAAAGGCAGGGGGATGGCGCGGTAAATGCAGCCGATTCCGCAACTTACCGCTCTGCTTTGCCTGTCGGATCCGCCGTAACAGTGCTGTATTTGGCACAAAAAGCAATATATTTATAAAACGAGGCAATATAATTATAGAAAAAGTTGAATGTTGTTTGATAAAATAGACAGAGAACGAGGATACCCTTCATTCCGCACACCGTGCGAAATGGAATAAAAGCGTATTCAAACAGTAACTTTCCGGCGCGAGGCGCCTGACGGCAAATACTTTTTTCATCGGCAAACAGCACAATGAAACAGGAAGTTTATATGAGGAGGAGATCATATGAAGAAAAAACTGTTATCCGTCTTTCTTGCGGTGGTAATGGTGCTGACGCTGGTCACACCGCTGACCGCCATGGCGGATGAAACGCCGGACGTGTCCATCGGCACGGCGCAGGAGCTGGTGGCATTTGCCACGGCTTCCCAGACCGCCAACTATGCAGGACAACTGATCGTCCTGACGGCGGATATCGATATGTCGGGCGTTCCCGGCTTTGTCGGTATCGGCAAAAACGCAACCGACTGCGACTTCAGAGGCACCTTCGACGGGAAGGGTCACAAGATCCTCAACCTGTCGCGGTCTGCGGCGAGCAGAAACCTCGGATTCTTTAATATCGTGGGCAATGGCACGGTGATCCGCAACCTGACGCTGGAGAACTACTCTCTGACGAGCAGTTATACAAATGTGGATGCGCGGCAGGGCCTGCTGGTGGGTAGCCACTACAGCAACGGTCTGCTCACCGTCAGCAACGTGCATATTGTAAACGGCTCTTTCACCAACACCTCCGACAACGGTGCCGGCAGCATCGGCGGTCTCGTGGGCGCCAGCCTTAACGCGTTGACCATTGAGAATTGCTCGGTGGACGCGGATATCACCATTCAGAACCCCTCCGCCACCAACGCGATAAGCACCGGAATCAGCGCGGCGATCGGCGTGGGTGGCATCGTGGGTCGTACGAACGGCAACTTTGCCCGCACCATCAGCGGCTGCAGCTTTACCGGCACCATCTCCGCCGGGCGCTGCGTGGGCGGTATCTTCGGTAAAAACGGCGGCGTCGCCGCCAACCGTATGCAGGTGACAAACTGCACCGTGGACGCCACCATCAACGGCGCCCATGAGGCGGTGGGCGGCATCGGCGGCTACGGCACCCAGGTGGTCGTCAGCGGCTGCTCCTTCACCGGCAAAATCAACGCCAACCTGACCGGCGCGCGTAACAACGCCGGCGGCATTCTGGGCATTGCCTCCGCCGCCGACATCAGCGACTGCGTCTTCAACGGCGACCTGACCGGCGCCGGCGGCCCTGCCGTCATCGGCGGTATCGTGGGCCAGGCGTCCAGCGGTACCGTCACCCTCACCCGGTGCGAAACCTTCGGCACGGTGCATACCACGGGCAACCAGGCGGGCGGTCTGGTGGGTGCTACGTATAATGCCGACGCCGTCGCCACACCCAACGTACTGACGATGACGGATTGCTTCAGCTCCGCCGACGTGGTGGCGTTGGGTCAGCTCGGCGCCCTCATGGGTCGTCCGGCAAACAACTTCACCACTACTGCCACGAACTGCGTTGCTCTGCGCTGCCATACCACGGCAGGTACGGCGCAGAACCTCCTTTTTGCCGCTGCTGCAAACGGCACGCAGAGCGCGACCAACAGCATCTGGGCTGTGAATCTTGTCGCCAATGACAACAACGTCGGCGCCCAGACGTATCACGTTACCACGGCGCAGCAACTGTACGCCATCGCCCGCATGTCCAAGTGGACCACCTTCCGGTCCAATACTTTTGAGCTGGACAACAATATCGCGCTCAACGCGGCGGGTGTAAACGCGGCGGTGGCCTCCGGCAACCCCTCCGCTCTGACCGTTTGGCCCATGATCGGACAGGACACCGCCCTGGGCGCCAACGAGGCGGCGCCTTACTTCCTCGGCACGTTCGAGGGGAATAATTACACCGTTTCCGGCGCGTACGTACCCAGCCACGATGCAGTGGGCGCGGGCCTCTTCGCACTGGTGGGCAGCGGCAGCACCATCCGGAACTTCACCTTGGCTGACAGCTATTTCCACACCGACAACAGCGTGAGCAACGTTTCCCGCATCGGCGCGGTGGTGGGTGATATCAAGGAGAGCGCCACTGTCAGCGGCGTGACCGTCAGCTCCGACGTGACCGTCAGCGGCGTCAATCCGCAGGTCGGCGGTATCGTAGGCTGCGCGGAGGACACCGCTACCATCACGGACTGCGCTTTCAACGGTGCGGTTTCCAGCACCAGCGGCTATGTGGGCGGTATTCTGGGCTGCAACATCATCGCCGGCACCACGACCATTACGGATTGCAGCTTCGGCGGTTCGGTGGAAGGCGCCGAGCGTGTGGGCGGCATCATCGGCAACTGCGCCAGAGCCGTCAATATCACGAACGCCGTTTCCACCGGTACGGTCACCGGCACCATGGCGTCGGGGTGGGCCCGTACGGGCGGCGTCATCGGCTTTGTGGCGGCAGCCGCCACCATCAACGGTCTGACGGATTCCGCTACCGTCACCGCCCCCAACGGCGGCTATGACGTAGGCGGCGTGGTTGGCACCCAGAACCAGGCACTGACCATTACCGATGCCAACGTTACCGCTACGGTGAAGGTGTACACTGACGACAACTCAAATATCCTCGGCGGCATGATCGGCGCCATCCGCCTCGCCTATACCGCCACCGTGACCAACTCCCGCTTCGGCGGCACGGTCAACAGAATTTCTGAGGAAGGCGAAACGCCGTATATCGGCGGCGTCGTGGGAAGCATCGTGAATGCCACCGGCATACTGGTGGTGTCCCACTTCCTGATGGACGGCAGCGTCATCGCAACGAAGAACGCCTATGCGGGCGGCATTGCGGGCGCCAGACAGGGAACCGTGACGATCAGCGACACGCTGATCACCGGCACGGTGACCGCGCCCGGCGGACAGGTGGGCGCTTTCCTGGGTCTTACGGACAGCGAGGCTACTGCCCATCTCACCGGCTCCATCACCGACAGCTACGCGCGGGATACCGTTTGCGACGACGCCAAGAGCGATACCACCAACGGATTGCTGGGTAAGTACCCCCATGAGATCACGTTCGACGGCGAAGTCGAGGCTCTGACCGCGGCACAGTTGACCGGCGCCAACGCCCGTCTGAACGCCTCCGCGCTGGACTATGAGAACTACTGGGCGGCTATGGAGGATGCCACGCCGCAGTTGAAGAGCTTTAAGACCGGCACGGAAGCCGACACCAGCAATCTGCTGACACGTACCGGCGCCACCGCGCCCGAGGACGACATTCCCACGGGCAAGGTGTTCGGCGGCTGGTATGCCGACGCTGAGTTCACCACCCCCGTGGCGTCCGACTACACCGGCTCGGCATTTGCCAAGTTCGTGGACGAGAATGTGTTGAGCGTCAAGCACCAGAAGGGACTTGAAAAGACCTCCGACGACAAGACGCGTCTGCGTATCGTCACCTCCGTTGACTCTATGGATTATCAAGAGGTGGGTTTCCACATCACCTACAACAACGCCTCCGGCGAGGAGAAAACCGTCACCGCCAGCGCTACGACTGCGTATGCGATCTTGGTAGGTTATACCGATCCGTCTACCTCCGTGGACTATCATCCCGCGGACGAATTCTCCGCTGAGTCCATCCGCTTCATCGCCTTCCGTCTGGTAGCCAGCGACGCGGTGGTAGCGCAGAACGGCGCCGGTATCTCCGTCCAGCCCTACTGGAAAACGGCGGATGGCGTTATCGTCGAGGGCAAAACCTTCAGCGGCATTCAGTTTAACTGATTATTTGGAATGAGGTGAAACGTAATGAAATTGCTTTATAAAACACCTGAGATCGAGATCGAATGGGAAGTGCTCAACGACATTGTCACGCTTTCCGACGGCGTAGGCAACGTAGATCCTGATTTCGAGCTGGAGGACTGACCCAATATACCGCGGGGGGCGAGGCAAGCGCCTTGCCTCCCGCGGTTCCATACGCACCTGACCAAAGGGAGGACACACGAATGAAACACAGATGCTTATCGTTGCTTGCGGCATTTGCTGTGCTTCTTTCCTGCTTCGCGCCGATATGCGCTGACGCCGCGGTGGCGGACAGCACCGATATCGCCACGTGGCAGGAATTGACGGCATTTGCCCAGAGTGCCAACGCCGGCAACAGCTACGCCGGTAAAACGGTGCGCCTGACGGCGGATATCACCGCCCCGAAGGACGCCGTGTGGGACGGCGTGAACGGCTTTGCCGGCACGTTTGACGGACAGGGACACACCCTTTCCGGCATTTTTGTAAACAGTGACAGCACGAGCGGTACGGGTCTTTTCAACACCACCGCTTCCGGCGCGGTGATCCTCGATCTGACGATCAAAAACAGCACCGTTACCGGCGCACAGCGCACCGGCGCGTTGGTGGGTAACGCCAGCGGTACGCTGGAGATGACCAACGTCCGCGTGGCGGACGACGTGACCGTTACCTCCGGCGCCCGTGCCGGCGGCTTGATCGGTAATGCGGACGGAAACGCCACGGTGACCCTGTATAACTGCGCTTGCCAGGCAAGCGTTGCCATTGCCGCGGTTAACGGCAGCAGTGCCGGCGGTTATGCCGGCGGACTGATCGGCTGGGTGCATTACGGCGCCAGCGCCACCATGACCGGCTGTCTCTACGCCGGCAGTATGAGCCGTACCGGCGGCAATTATTTCGGCGGTATGGTGGGACATATCCACGGGACCGACGCGTTGCGCGGCAGTGTGACGGTGCAATCCTCCGTAGCTGTGCCGAGTCTGGGTGGCCTGAGCGGTCAGATCGGCGGCTTCGTGGGCGGTTCCCAAGCGGCGAATTACGTGGATATCTCGCTGATCAACAGTTACAGCGGCTATAACACCGTTGTTGGCAGCACCGCCAGCGGATGCGTTGCCGACGATTCCAACTACTGGACGCCCTCCGCCGCGGTGAACGGCGACACCCGGGTGATCGCCACCACCGCACAGCTCTACGGTTTTGCCCTTGCCAGCAAGAGCTACAATTTCAGCGGCCGCACGCTCCAGCTCAATAAGGACATGGATCTGTCCGGCTGGGGTGACTGGCCGATGCTTGGCTCCGCGAGCCGTCCCTTTGCCGGCACGTTTAACGGCGCCGGTTATGCGGTTTCTGGAGTCAGCGTTTCTGTTGACTCCGCCGATCCCACATCCGGCAGCTATCCCGCCGGATTCGTTGCCATGCTGGACGGTACACTGCAAAATCTGACGTTGCGTCATAGCACGATCACCAGCAACGCCGTGTTCGTCGGCGGCGCCGTGGGTCGTATGCGCGGCAGTGCGCAGGTGAAAAACGTCCACGTGGCGTCCGACGTGCTGGTGCGTGGCTATCAGCAGGTGGGCGGCGTGATCGGAAAATACAACGGCTCCGCGGACGGCGCCATAGTGAGCACCTGCTGGAGCGAGGCAACGGTCCAGCTTTCCCCCAGCAACGGAGCGCTGGCGGCCGGCGGTGTAGTCGGCGTGGCACAGCATCCGTATTCCGCGATCTCCCACTGCCTCTTTACCGGCACGGTTGACGCCGGGCTGGGCGTGGCAGGCGGTATTCTGGGCGACGTGATGGACGGCGGCGTCAACAGCTTTGCCACCATCAGCGATTGCTGCAGTGCCGGTACCCTCACCGGCAGTGTCACCGGCGGCATACTCGGCACCTTTGCCGATCAGCGCAGTACCGTACCTACCATCACAGCGCCTACGCGCAGTTACAGTATTTCCAACTGCTGCACGGTGGCGGACAAGGTGGTCGGCGCGTTGACGCGTTCCTTCAACCGCTTTGACGATGATTGGACCGGCAACACCGAGGCATACGGCGACGTTTCCGGTCTGGCGGCGCGCGCCAGCCATTTGCTGAATAACGCCTACTGGGCGTTCCCCGAAGACGGCGTACCTGCGCTGAAGGCGTTCAGCACCACTCCCGATTATGAGGAGATCTCCAATAAGGCGGCGCTGCTGGCGTTTGCCGAAGCGGTCAACGCGGGCGACAGCTATGCCGGCAAAACGGTGCGCTTGACGGCGGATATCGCCTCTGTGGGTACGTGGAGCGGGATCAACGGTTTTGCCGGAACCTTTGACGGTGCCGGTCATACAATCTCCGGCTTGACCGTCAGCTCCGCCGAAGAAACCGGCACGGGCTTTTTCAACACCACGGTCGGCGACGCGGTGATCCGCGACCTGACCGTTGCGAACAGCAGCATCACCGGTGCGGTGCGTACAGGCGCGGTGGTGGGTAACGCCAGCGGTACGCTGGAGATGACCAACGTCCGCGTGACGGACGATGTGACCGTTACCTCCGCCGCCCGTGCAGGCGGACTTATCGGTAACGCGGATGGAAACGCGACTGTGACGCTTTACAACTGCGCCTCGCAGGCGAGTCTTTCCGTCGATAGCGTGGGCGGCAGCAGCGCCGCGGGTTTTGCCGGCGGACTGATCGGCTGGGTGCATTACGGCGCCAGCGCCACCATGACCGGCTGTCTCTACGCCGGCAGTATGAGCCGTACCGGCGGCAATTATTTCGGCGGTATGGTGGGACATATCCACGGCACCGAGGATAAGCACGGCAGTGTGACGGTGCAGTCCTCCGTAGCCCTGCCGGATCTGGGCGGCTTGAGCGGTGAGGTCGGCGGCTTCGTGGGCGGCGCCCAGTCGGCGGATTACGCGGATATCTCCATTATCAACAGCTACAGCGGCTATGATACCGTCGTGGGAAGCAGTGTGAGCGGACGGATCGTCAACGATTCGCCCAACTACTGGACGCCCTCCGCCGCGGTGAACGGCAATACCCGGGTGATCGCCACCACCGCACAGCTCTACGGTTTTGCCCTTGCCAGCAAGAGTTACCATTTCAGCGGCCGCACGCTTCAGCTCAATAAGGACATGGATCTGTCCAACTGGGGTGACTGGCCCATGCTGGGCTCCGCGAGCCTGCCCTTTGCCGGCACCTTTAACGGCGGCGATCATACGCTGAGCGGCTTATACGTGTCCGCAAGCAGCGGAAGCCATAGCGACGAGACGCTTCGCGCCGGCTTTGTTGCCGATTTGAGCGGCACGGTGCGGAATTTGACCGTCAGCGACAGCCGCTTTGTCAGCGACGCGTATTTCGGCGGCGCTGTGGCGGGTCGCGTATTGGGCGGCACGGTACAGAGCGTCCGCGTCAGTGACACGGTGTGCGTGCAGGCGTACAACCAGGCGGGCGGTGTGGCAGGCTCCATGAATAACGGCGCCGCCATCAGCAACTGTCTCTGCCAGGCGCGGGTGGTGCAGACCGGCACCGGCGACGTGCCGGGCGGCATTGTCAGCACGGTGCGGCAGACAGGCAATACCATCGCCCACTGCCTGTTCTCCGGCAGTATCCGCGGCGCCAGCAGTATCGGCTACGCAGGCGGCATTGCCGGCTGGGTGGCAGGCTCGGCAGGTGTGACGGTGTCCGACTGCGTGAGCACCGGCACCTATACGGGCGCTTCCAACTACGGCGGCGCCATCGGCAGTGCCAGCGGCAGTTATACCATCAACAGTTCCTACGTGTCCCATACCACCAAGTACGTGGGCAGCGCCAACCCCGGCTCCGCCACAGGCAGCGCCTATTATCCCTCGGCGTGGCAGTTGAAGGGCACCGGCGTGTGCGCCAATCTGGACAGCGCATACTGGACGCTGGCGGCAGATAAACTGCCCGTACTCAAATCATTCTCCGATGTACCCAGTATTGAGGAAACCCCCATGATGTCCCGGGAGAGCATTGCCGGCGTTCCGGCGGCAAGCGCCGCCTACGCCGTGAACTACACCATTGACGGGCGTTTCGAGTTAGGGATCTATGGCAGGCATTACTATTACGGCACGACGGGTGCGTACAGCAAATACACCGCGTATCTGTCCGAGCTGAAAACGGCGGGCTTTACGCTCTATGAGGGCGGCGACGTCTGTTCTACAACGAAAGATAACATCTATACGGCGGTGCTGGTCAAGGGCAGTATCTGCGCGGTAGTCAGCGCATGGGAAATTTCCGACAACGCCCAGATCCACGTCACCATCCGCCCGATCACCGACGGGAAGATCTGGAACGGGGAGGAGCTGTTCGCCGGTGTGAATACCCAGGGCTGGAGCGCCTCCGCGGTGGATTACGGCGGCGATACTTACGTCAAGACGTTCACCGGCAAGACGCTCAACCAGTACAACACCCTGTGCAGCGGGCTGGTCTCCGGCGGTTACACGCTGGTCGCCGGCAACGGCAGCGGACTGTACGGCAAGGTCTATACCCGCTCCTATCAGAAGGGCGATTTGACCCTCACCGCCACATACAGCATCGGCAAGGGTGAGATCCGGCTCTCCGCCACCAGAGGCGAGGCGCTTTCGCCCCATTTGAACGATCAAGCCACTTGGGCGGCGGATAACACGCGCTATGAAAGCACTCTCTTGATCCGTCCGGCGATGACGGCAGAGGGCGTGGAAGGCGAAAACAGCTTCATCATCCGCCTGAAGAACGGACACTTCCTCGTCAACGACGGCGGTGTGCCGAATGAGGCGATAAACGTGGTGGAGACGCTGGAACACCTGACGCCGAAGGGTCAGATCCCGGTGGTGGAGGGTTGGTTTGTCTCCCACAGCCACATGGACCACGTCGGCGTATTGTACCAGCTCTACAGAAACCCGGCGCTGTGCCAGCGGATCCGGGTGGACGGCGTCTATTTCAGCGACCCGAACTTGATGACTTACGGACTGTCGGCAGAGCCGAGCGTCCAGCGTGACGCGCTGTACGTGTTGTGCGCCGACCAGCTCAAGACCAGCGGCGGCTCCGCCACGCCTGTCTACCGCAACTACACCGGCGAGCGGTACTATTTCAGCGATATCAGCGTGGATATCATCATGTCGCAGGAACAGATTCCGCTGAGCGAGTACAGCGGCGATCTGAACGACAGCAGCACGTGGATCTGCCTGAATATCGACGGCGACAAGGTACTTCTGGGCGGCGACGGCGATCTGGGCGGCAAGGCGCGTATCCTGACGTATTACAGCACGGCGGATATGACGGTTACCATGCGTTCTTCCTTGCACCACGGTTCCAATGAGGCGATAGAGTTCATTGACCACTGCCCGACGACTACGATCCTCTATGCCTGTACGCCCGGTCACTGGGACGGCACCTCCAGCGCCAGTGCCAACCAGTATCTGTACAGTAAGAGTCAGGAGCAGATCTATCAGGACGTGGAAACAGTCTATACGTTCCCCTACACCGTGGGGAGCTACGCCGAGCCTGTGGATATCAGCGCCTACCGCAGCGGTGCGTATACGGCGCCGAGCGCGTCCGGCAAAGTGTTCGCCGGCTGGTACTGGGATCCCACTTACGACGTGCCCGTGTCCAAGACCGTTACCGAGGGTTACGCCTTCGCTAAATTTGCCGATGCTGACGTGCTGACCGTCAAGACCCAGAGAGATCTGAAGGAGTACAGCGACGGCAAGCGGAAACTGCGGATCGTTACGTCCGTGGACAGCATGGACTACAAGGAAGTCGGCTTTATCCTGACCTATCACAACTCCGCAGGCGCGGAGAAGACGGTCAAGGCGAGCAGTACCGTGGTGTATCAATCCCTGCAGGGATATATCAACGAAACCACGCAGGAAACGTATCTGCCCACTGCCTTCTCGCCGGAGTCCATCCGCTTCTGCGCATTCAAGCTGGTGGCAAGCAGCAGCCTGGTTAACAGCAACCTCAGCGGTATTGCGGCGCAGCCCTACTGGATCACGGCGGACGGCACCACCGTCTACGGCGCCACATCCACCGGACTGAAATTTGTCCCATCCGGTCTGCAAGACGCCACCGGCTGGGATCCGGACTTCCTTCTGGGCGACTGATTCAGCAAAGGAACAAAAAATCACCGCGGAACACACCGTTCCGCGGTGTTTTTTGCCGTAGGCGGCAGGATATTCGATAGGAAAAAGCGCCGGATGATCCGGCGCATTTGAAAAATGCTGTGTTGCTCTATTTGCCCTTTACGCGTCCTTTGTGACTGACTCCATGGCGGGAATACTGGGGATGCCGCCGGGGACGGTGGTGGACAGCCCTGCCGCGCGGCAGGCAAAGGCGACGATCTCCCGAAGCTGCGCCTCGTCCAATTTCTCCGGCGCCTCGCCGCTTTGCAGCAGTTTCCAGACCGCCGCGCCGCCGAAAATGTCCCCCGCGCCGGTGGTGTCCACCACGCGCAGTCCCGTCATCGCCGGCACATGTCCGCAGGCGATCGGGTTTTTGAAGTAACACCCCCTGGCGCCGCAGGTGACGAACGCCAGCGTTACGCCCAAATCACGAAGCAGGATCTCCGCGCCCTCCTCCGGCGAAACGCCCCAGAGGAAGTCCACCTCCTCGTCGCTGATCTTCACCACGTCCGACTGGGACAGCGCCCAGAGCATCTGCTCTTTCGCCTCCGCCAGATCGCGCCACAGGGGTTTGCGCAGATTGGGATCGCAGGTGATGAGTTTTCCGCGCTCCTTCGCGTACGCCACCGCCTGCCGCGTGGCGGTTTTTGCCGGCTCGTCCGTCAGGGACAGCGTGCCGATGTGAAATACCTTCGTCTCGTCGATCAGGTTCAGATCCAGCTCCTCAAAGCGGAGCTGGGTATCGGCGCCGGGCTTACGGGCAAAGGAGAACGCGCGGTCACCGTGCTCGTCCAGCGTCACGAACGCCAGCGTGGTAAACGCGTCCTCCGCGCGGATCATGCCCCGGGTTTCGATGCCGGCGTCCGAGAGGGTCTTTACCAGCATGGCGCCGAAACGGTCCGTGCCCACCTTGCCCAACAGCGCCGCCTTTGCGCCGAACTTCGCCAGCGTCGCCAGAAAATTGGCAGGCGCGCCGCCGGGATGCGCCGCCATGACCGGATATCCGTCCGCGCCGGTATCGATACTTGTAAAGTCAATGAGCAGTTCGCCCAACGCCACAACATCCATTTTCCGTGCCTCCTTACTTCGCCGCCGGATACTCGTTGCACAGCAGACGGTAGGGCGGCTCGTCCTCCTCAATGGCAGGGAAGCGGCCCACCGGCGGATTGAAGCGGTTATCCGTGTGATCGTCGTTACACTGGCTCACCTCGCCCAACAGCACGTCGCCGCTGCCGGGCTCCACCTCAAAATCGTGGTAGAGATACTGCTGGATATGGATGCTCTCCCCCGGCGTCAGGCGGATCCGGGTGCCGGCGGGTACGGTATAGGTGCGCCCGTCGGTGTGGACGGTCACGTCGCTTTGGCGGTCGATAGACTCGTCCGGCAAGCTGTTGTAGACACGGATCAGCACGTTGCCGCCGCCGCGATTGATGATGTCCTCCGTTTTATACCAGTGGAAATGGTTGGGAGAATACTGACCCTCCTTTAAAAAGAGCAGTTTCTCGGCGTAGACCTTGGGGTACTTGTCCGCCATGGCGCGGTTACCGTTGCGGATGGTGATGAGGGAGAAGCCCACCTTGTCAAAATCCCCCAGACCGTAATCGGTGATGTCCCAGCCCAGCATACAGTCGCGGACCTCGTCGTACTCGTGTCCCTTGGTCTGCCACTCCTCCGGAGTGAAATGGCAAAATGGCGGCAGATAGCAGTGCTCCCGGGCGCACGCCGCCTCCAGTTCTTTCAGTGCTTTGTTGATCTGCGAGCGTTTCATAAAAATATCTCCTTATTAGATCGCGTGATCGCCGTGCCACACGGATACGGGGATCTTAAAGAGTAGTTTCCGCACGGCGGCAGGCTCGGATATGCAGTTGGATGGCGCGTGGAGGTCTTCGGGAAACAGGATCACCAGATCCTCCGCCGCCAGATCTGCCGCCGAAATATTGCCGGAACAGCGATAGAAAGCCACGTCTTTTTCTTCGTTATACGGCGCTTGGGCAACGCCGGAATCCAACGGCGCGGTGAGGATCCGCTCAGCGCCGGATGCCAGCAGTTGGATGTCAATAAATCTCCTATGCGCCTCAAACCGATCGTTACGGCAAGTCATATATTGCTGTACGGACACGTAGGCGCCGCCGGACAGTTCGTAGCGTCCTTCCGGCGCGGTCAGCAGATCGCAGCTTTCAAAAAACGCCGCCACCAAACGGGAAACAGGATCGTCACGCCGCAAAAAGTCGTTGAGCGTTTGCTTGATCATAGTACGGTTCCTCCTGCCTTTGAGATTACGTAGTGCCGAACACCTTGCCGGCAAGCGCCGCTTCCCGCCCCTGTACCGGCGGATAGGTCGCCATGTGGGTATTTTCCCGATCGGTATGGTACAGCGCGCAAAGCTCCTCCGCCATCGCCATGGCCTCCTCGCTCTCCTCCAGATACCATTCTTTCGTTTTCCGCAGTGTGTATAGCGTCACCTCGTCGCCTCGCAGGACCACGTTTTGCCCGTAGTGCTTGACCGTTTTCTCCTGCTCCATGCCACGGACCGACCTGCCGTTGTCGTGGTCGGTGTGATACTGATAGACCACCCGGTCCATCACAGCGCGGATATAGAGTAGCCGCCAGCGCCACGCGCCTCTGGCACGCTCACCTAACCGGCGGTCAACGCTTCGCGCCAGTTCTTCGGCACGGATACACGCCGCCATGTCGGGTTGCCGCTTTTCATATACGCCCACGTGGTTTACTTCGATCAGCTCCATGATCTCCAGCACCTCGTCGATCACGTCGCCGGAATACTCATAGTTGATATATTCCGCCAGCGCGTCACGGTAGGAGCGATCCGGCTCCCAATAGTAGGCGACCAGTTGCACTTTGGAGATATCCTCGTAGATCCCCTCCGAATAGGGCATGCCGCCGGAGAGGGCGTCCTTGGAGCTGTCCCACAGCCGCTGGAACCGTCGGGGCAGCGGATTGGCGCCGCGGCCGCCCCAGGGCGCCAGACCCCACATGCTGATCTCCGGAAAGTTCAGCATGGGTTTAAGTCGTTCGTGGGTCAGGGGGTACGTGGGAAACGCGCCGTGCCCGTCCACCATGAGGTAGTCCACATACGCCATATCGCCCTGTAAGCGGCGCCAGAGTCCTTCATACTCGCCCTCGTTGACGGGGTGATCGAAGTACCACGCGGACAGGATTTTTTTCGCCGCCGGATACAGGCGCTCCACCTCTTTAAAAAACGCCGTGGATAGGTCGCAAAAACCGTTGCTTCCCCAGGGACGGCACTGCTCACAGCCGCAGCCGCCCTCGTCATACGGCCAACTGATGACGTAATCAAGACCGATATCTTTGAACTGTTCCAACTGAGCGATCCATAGGGAGGTGAGGTATTCCATGGCACCCTCCTTGTGAGGGCAGATATTCATGCCGCTGCTACCGCCCCGATGCTCGAAAAGGGACAGGTCCGCCCCGATGGATTCCGGCGCGGAGAGAAGACCCTGGTTGGGGTTGACGATCAGACCCACCTGCATACCGAATTCTCTGGCAAGGCGGCAAAGCGACCGGCTCTTGTCGATCAACTCATAGAACATGGGCTCTTCAAAGCTGTGCAGGCACACCACCGGAATAATGGTGACCACCGTATTGTAGCCCCAGAGCAAAAGCTCCTCCAGATACGCTTGCAGTTCTTCGGCAGACGCCTGGTGATACCAGTTGTGAAAATGGATGGAGGCGTATACCGCGCGAAACGAATGCGCCGGCGTGATGATGCCGGCAGGGGGGTGGGGCGTAAAATCACGGTCGTTCCATTGGGCGGTATGCAAAAACTTTCCGATACCGTAGCACAGTCCCAGCGGATCCGCGCCGGTGATCGTCCATGCACCGTCGGCGCAGGTGACGGCGTAGCTTTCTGCCGCGCCCAACTGCCCGTCCACGCGAAGCGACAGGCGCATCTGCGCGCCGGAATCCGTTTGCCCGATCCGCTGTGCCACACAGCGCCGCAACAGCGCCGCCTGTTTGCCGTATCCGTTTTCTTCAATGGTTAGACGCATGTTTCTCTCCTTTTTTTATCGACAGCAGATATGCTTGGCGATCCCATTGGAATCTTCTTCCAATGGAGCCGGTGATTCTTTCGCTCCTCGCCGCAGCGATCCGACGTTTCATACAGCACGTACAGCGTACCGTCCCGATACGCCACCTCCGAATACCCTGCCGAGGCGCTGACGGGAATACGCGTAAACGTCTTAAAATCATCCGCGCTTACTTTCACCGTCAGATTTATCCGGTCTTCGGCGGATTCGCAGTTGCTGAAAAAGAGCCTGCCGCCGCCGTTACAAAGACTGCCCATACAGCGCGGGTCGATGAACCGCTCGTCCCGTCCCAAATATTGCCACGCGCCGTATCCGTTCGGGCTTTTCGCCCAATACCGGAGATGACCCTCCAAAAGTCTGTTGCGGATCGACAGCAACACCGAGCCATCCGTTGTCAAGCCGATGGCGGTTTCATTGGCGTCGATCAGGTCATCGTGTTGTAGTACCTCGCCACGCTTCCATGTATCGCCGCCATCGGCGCTGTAGATCGTGGTCAAAAACGAGGGCTTGTGCGCCTTGGGATCATCCGGATTATGGGCAAACCATACCGGCACCACCATAACGCCATCGGGCGTGATCGCGCCGTGACCGGGTCCCGTCGCCACCACCGTGTGATCAAGGTCGGCAAACAGCGCCGTCAGCTCATGGGCTTCCCGCCAGTGAGCGCCGCCGTCGTCACTTTGCAGATGAAAGACGCGGGCGTAATCCCGGCAATAGAGAAAATGGACGGTGTCATCTTTTGCGATGAGAACGGGATTATTCAGCGTGTGACCGTCTCCGGACAGCAGCAGGATCTGGTTGAAATGGTCGCCCCCGTCCGTGCTTTTGAGCACCCGCAGGTCGATCTTCGCCCAATCCGAGCTGTCCGTCCGGCACTCATAGGCAACGAAAATCTCACCCGCCGGCGAAACCACCATGGCAGGGATCCGATAATCCGTATAGGAACCGCCCTCTACTTCAAACATAGCTTTCTCCTCTTATAGAAGCGGGAGTACCGTGGCGCAAAGCTCCTTCTTTTGCTCCGCCGTCAGCGGCGCGAAGGGTGCTCTCGCCGGACCCATGTCAAAGCCCAGCGCGTCCAGCACCGCCTTTTCGCCCTGCATCACGCCCACCTTGCACAGCGCGCGGATGATGGTGTTGGCGTCCTGCTGGACCGCCTTCGCCTCGTCCAGCTTGTTCTCCAAAAACAGTTGACGAATGCGAATGAACTTCTCCGCCATAAAGTTGAAGGTACTGCCGATGGCACCGTCGGCGCCCATGGCAAGTCCCGCCATAAACATCTCGTCATAGCCGTTATAGACCAGCTTGTCGGGATACAGCGCTTTGAACTGTTGCATTGCGAAGTAGTCCGACGAGGTGTGCTTCACGCCCATAAACCGGTCGTCTGATAAGAATTCACCGATATTCTCCACCGTCAGGCTCACACCGGAAAAAGCGGGAAAGTTGTAGATCAGCACGGGCAGATCCACCGCCGAGGCGATGTCAAAGTAATACTGCTTGATCTCCGCGAAAGAGAACTTATAGTAAAACGGAGCTACCGCCGAAATGGCGTCATATCCCAGCTCCCTGGCTCTTTTTGCCAGACGGATCGCCTGAGCGGTGGAGATGCACCCCACGTGGGCGATCAGACGCACACTGTCGCCGGAGGCGTTGCGTACCGCTTCCAGCACCTGAAGACGCTCCGCCTCGGTGAGTAAAAACGCCTCGGCGGTACTGCCGCCTACGTAGAAACCGTCTACACCCTTTTTCACATTGTACGCCGTGATCTCACCCAGAACCTTTGTGTTGATCCGGTCATTCTGATCGAACGGTGTCAGCAATGCCGGGAAAATACCCTGAAACTTCTCGTCTATCATACGCTCTTTTTTTCTCCTTTTCCACTGCTTTGTTTTCCAACGCGCATACGCGCACACGCAGTATTCTCCGACAATATTTTATCAAACAATATCCATCGTTTTCTATAATTATGTTGTTGTGTTTTATAAACATATTGCTTTTTATGGGAAGTTGGATTATAATCGAGGCACAATGAAGGGAAAAGGGGCGTCGTAAACGGTGGAATTGATCAAGGAATCGTTTTATCACGTAGTGGGGGTTGACGAGCTGACGCGCAAGGAACACTCCCATCCGGATACCTATGAGCTGATCCAGATCCTCAATGGAGAGGGCGAATTTATTATTGACGCCAAGGCGTATCATTTTCGCACGGGAAACGTTCTGCTGATTGATGCGGAGCGGTTCCATTACTCTATGCCGCAAAATCCCAAAAGCTATATCAGGAACAAATTGATCATCAGCAAGGCGAAACTGCTCTCCGTGGCACAGCTTACCGGCTTGCGAGCGTATGTGGAGCGCCTTTTTGACCATGAGGACAATCATTCCATCTATCTCAACGAGAAAAACGCCCGCGCCGTGGATAAACTGTTTCATACGTTGTGTGAAGACGCAGATTCCTTTGAATCCGCCGCCGCATTGATCCATATGATCCATACGCTCTGGGCGAATATCCAGCCGACCGACGATCGGAACGACGTGCTGGCGGTTATTCTCGACGAGGTCAACGAATCCATCGGATGCGAGTTTTCGCTGGATGCGTTAAGCGGTAAGATCGGCGTGAGCAAGTACTATCTGTGCCACTATTTCAAGGCAAAGACCGGCATGACCATTCTGGATTATTTGAAGTGGAAGCGGATGGACCTTGCCAAACGGATGCTGGGGGAGAACAAGGTGCCCATCTCTCAAATCGCCTTCTCCTGCGGCTATAACAGCCTTGCCTATTTTTCAAAATGCTTCAAGGACGCTACCGGCATGACGCCCAAGGAATACGTGAAAACACTGAATAAGTGATGCTGTCGGCATGAGCGGACGGTGTATCAACAAGGAGGATAGACACGATGTGGCGGCAAAAAGTCGGCATTTCACTCAACGGTAAATATGACTGCCCCATAGAAGAGGTGATCGGATTGATCAAGGAGACCGGCTTTGAGGCGGTTTCTCCGGATTGCAAAAGCGCAGAAGGCTTATCGGAGCTTCCCCGGATCATAAGCGCCGCCGGGGAATGCGGCTTGTCGGTGCAGTCGCTTCACGCACCTACGGCGAAGACGGCGGATCTGTGGAGCTGTGACGCGCAGTTGGGTGCTGAGGCGTTAAACGACTATCTGGCGATCGCGGACAATTGCGCGCAGTACGGTATTCCGATCATGGTGGTCCACGCGTGGCGCGGCATGGAATACCGCTTTGACCCGAAGACGCTGTACTATGAGAACTTCGATAAGCTCGTGTCTTTTGCCGGGCGGCACGGCGTCAGGATCGCGTTTGAAAACACGGAAGGTGAGGAATATCTGCTCGCCCTGATGGCGCATTTCAAAGACTGCCGGACGGTGGGTTACTGCTGGGATTCGGGGCACGAGATGTGCTATAATCATTCCCGCGATCTGCTGGCCGAGTTGGGTGACAGATTGATCATGACCCACCTGAACGACAATCTCGGCATCAGCCGTTTTGACGGGCGGATCGCCGGAACGGACGATCTGCATCTGCTGCCTTATGACGGCATTGCCGACTGGGACGCGGTCGTTGCGCGGCTGAAGAAGGCCGCGCCGGTGGATATTTTGAATTTGGAAGTGAAAAACGTATCCAGACGCGGACGGCACGATAACGACGCCTATGGACGGATGCCCCTTGCCCGATACTTCGCGGAAGCGTATCGGCGGGCGTGTAAAATCGCGTACGGCTACGCAAGGTAAAGATATAAACAATATATTGATAAAATAAGGCAATATAGTTATAGAAAAAGCGGAATATTGTTTGGTAGAATACGTATGGAAAGTTGTGCCCCGCGGGGCGGGGGTGCCGGATGTCGGCAAAGCGGCAGATTTGATCGGAAGGAGCGGAGCGCCGGATGAAAGAGAAACTGATCGTCCTCTCCATGGACGCCATGGTGGGAGAGGATATCGACTATTTACGTACCAAGCCTCATTTTTCAAAGTTGATGGCGCACGCCGCGCAGGTGGGCGCCGTGCAGACCGTTTACCCCAGCATCACCTATCCGGCGCACGTCAGCATGATCACCGGCTGTTGTCCGGGTAAGACGGGGATCTATACCAATATGCACTTTCACACAAGACCTACGCCCCACCCGGACTGGCACCTGGACAGCAGGGAGATCAGGGTGGGAGATCTTTTTGCCGCCGCCAAAGAGGCGGGCGCCACCACCGCGTCTGTCTATTGGCCGGTCACCGGCAACAATCCCAATGTGGACTGGCTGATCAACGAGCTGTTTTTCTATGAGAACGAGCCGCCGGAGGAGGCGTTTCGCGTTTGGGGCGCCAATGACGAGACGATTGCCGTGGTGCGGGAAAATCTGCACCGATTCCCCAGCCGCAGAGGCGTGACGGCGGAGCCCCTGACCCGCGCCCATACGTTCGACGATTTTATCATGGGCTGTACGTGCAGTATGATCCGGCGCTATCAGCCGGATCTGCTGTTGGCGCACAACTGTATTATGGACACGGCGCGCCACCGCAACGGCATTTTTAACCCTGCCGTGACCGCGGCGCTGGATCTGGCGGACGAGTGGTTCGGTGAGGTGATCAAGGCGCTGGAAGATGCCGGATTGTGGGAGGTGGCGAACGTCGCCATTGTGTCCGATCACGGGCAGATGGATTTTGTGCGGCGGCTGAAGATCAACGCACTGCTCCACCGGGGCGGATTTTTGACACTGGACGAGGGCGGTCACGTTACGTCATGGCGGGCGTACGCCGTTTCCAACGGTATGTCGGTGAGCGTATTTTTGAACGGTGCGGACGAAAAACTGCGTCAGGAAGTCTACGATTATTTGAACGCCTTGCGGCAAGAAGGCGTATGGGGGTTTGACAGGATCCTCACGGCTGAGGAGGCGCGAGAAGAATACGGTGTGTGGGGCGATTTTACCTTCATGCTGGAAACGGACGGTTATACCTCTTTCTCCGATAGTTGCCGCGAGCCGGTGGTGGCGGAAATGGACCTCAGCGATTACCGGCTGGGCAAAGCGACCCACGGCTATCAGCCGCAAAAAGGTCCGCAACCCGTGTGGGTTGCCCGGGGTCCCGCATTTCGACCGGACGCCTTTTTGCCCCGTGCCGGGATCATCGACGAGGCGCCCACGTGGGCGGCGGTTCTGGGCGCCCGAATGCCCCAGGCGGACGGACGGGTCCTGCAAGAACTGCTGGCGTGGCAGTAAAGCGCCGTATCTGCCCAAACCGACACCGCAAGACGTATCGATTAGGCGTTCACGTGCGGAGATAATGAGAGCGGCAAAACGACAAACGAGGGAAGAGTTTTCTGCCGAAGCTTACCCGATAGGTAACGGGAATATGCTGACCGTGTTCTCCCATAGTCAACCGCGATGCGCCTGCGGATTGACAAAGCGGAACGCGCGCGGTACACTGCTGGCAGTAAGGAGTGATGAAGCGTGAATCAATATATCGGGCATGAACACCAGATCCGCGGCGTGGAGCGGTACGTTTTGCAGGAGGGCAAAGGCGCCGGACTGCATATTTTGCAGGTGCGCAACGGAAACGGTCTGGAGATCCATATTTCAGCCGATCGCTGTGCGGATATTTCCCGTATGGCGCTCAACGGGGTCAATCTGGGCTATTTTTCACCCTGCGGCTACGTCTCTCCCCAGTACTACGATAAGGAGGGAACGGGATTTCTGCGTTCCTTCACTGCCGGATTCATGACCACCTGCGGTCTGACCGCCGTGGGTACGCCCTGCGTGGACGGAGATGAAACGCTGCCGCTCCACGGGACCATCGGCAATACGCCTGCCACCGTGACGGTATGTGAAGAAACGGAGGAGGGTGTGCGCATCAAAGCGGTGGTGCGTGACGCGTGCCTGTTTGCCCGTAAGCTGGTGCTGACACGGGAATACTTTATCTCCTATGGGAGTAACCGCGTTACACTGCACGATACCGTGGTCAACGAGGGCGGCGCCGAGACGCCGATCATGTTGCTCTATCACTGCAATATGGGATATCCTTTGCTGGATGAGGATACAGAAGTGGTGATCCCCAATCACGGTGTTGTGCCGCGTGATGCGGAGGCCGCCAAGTATGCGGATACCGCACTGCGGATGGAGCGTCCCCAGCCGGGTTTTGCGGAGCGCTGTTACTATTATGACGCAAAGGAGACCGGCGGCGCGTCCGCCGCCGGCGCGTATCAGGCGAAAAGGGAAGTCGGCGTGGTGATCTCCTACGATCGGACGGCGCTGGACAGGCTGGTGGAGTGGAAAATGATGGGCGCCACCGACTATGTGCTGGGTCTGGAGCCGGGCAACTGTACGCCCGACGGCAGAGATGTGCTTCGCAGCAGGGGAGAGCTCAAGTTCCTCCAGCCGGGGGAGCGGTATGAAACACACCTATCTTTCACGCTGTGTTCCGATCATCAGACCTTCCAAAAGGCACTGGAAACACCTGTGTACCGGTAGACGGCGCGGGGCGCGTTATACGATAAAAACGAAGAACACCTGTAAGGCAAAGAAGCTTTACATGTGTTCCTTTACAGGCGGTCAAGCCGGATGGCAAAAATAAGCATAGGGACTTCCCCGACGCACATAGAGTGGTAAGCAGAAAGGGGAGTGCTGTATATGCTTGCACTGGCACTGCTGTTGCTATCCAACAGTTTATTCTTATCGTTGCACCTTGCCCAGAACACGGGCTCATTTCCCAAACCCCTGTCGGCGTCGGAGGAGCGGGAGTACCTCCGGCGTGCCGCCGCCGGAGATATGGACGCCCGCAACAAACTGGTGGAGCACAACCTGCGCCTGGTGGCGCACATCGTCAAAAAATACTACACCCAATCCGACCAGCAGGACGATCTGATCTCCATCGGAACCATCGGGCTTATCAAAGCGGTAAACACGTTCCGCCCCGATAAAAAGATCCGGCTGGTGACCTATGCCGCCCGGTGCATCGAAAACGAGATCCTGATGTATTTCCGCGCCCAACGCAAGCTGCAGGGTGAGGTATCCCTCAACGATACGATTGAAAGCGACAAGGAAGGGGAGTCATTGTATCTTTTAGACGTGATCGGCACGGAAGATACCATGCTCTCCGATTTGCAGGCACGGGACGACAGCATCCTCATCCGCCGCCTTGTCAACGAGTGCCTGACCGAGCGGGAAGCGGACGTGATCCGCCGCCGCTACGGACTGGGCGGCATACCGGCGCAGACACAGCGTCAGGTGGCGGAGTCCTACGGTATCAGCCGCAGCTATATATCGCGCATCGAAAAGAAGGCGCTGGAAAAACTGGAGGCGGCACTGCGCGATCTGGTTGAGCCGTAAACTCCGCTGCTTGCGGCGTGCAATCGAGCTGAAAGAAAAATCTCCGGCTCAGCCGGAGATTCTGGTTTCAACCTGTTTTTCATTGCATTGCCCGACCGGCAGATTATAGCGAACCATCTGATCGTAGGCGGCGACGACTTGATTGCTGAGCTTTTGGTGGGCGCGCATCACCACTCTTGTTATTATGCGTGGAAGCAGCGATTTTGCACGGAGGGTTCCCGACCGGACGGCGTGCGGGATCGTACAGCGATCGACCCGGAGGAGGAAAGCGGTATGGGTAGCGCAAAGAAAAAAGGCGTCAGCGCCCTTGACTTTTTCTGCATCGGCTTCGGTGCCATTGTGGGCGTGGGCTGGGTGGTTTCCGTCAATGGCTGGATGACCAACTGCGGCGGTCCTGTTCCCGCCGCGCTGGGGTATCTCATCATCATGGTGATGATGGTTCCCGTCGGACTGTGTTACGCCGAGCTGGTCCCTATGATGCCGGTGGCAGGCGGCGGTATGGCGTTTGCCTATAAAGCGTTCAACAGCAAAGTTTCCGTGATTTCCGGCTGGGCGTCTTTGGGCGGCATGATCGCGATCATCCCGTGGGAGGCGATCCAGATCACGGACGTGCTGGGATACCTGATCCCCGGCATCAAATCCGGACCCGTGCTCTATACGCTTATGGGATATGACGTGCACCTTGTCACCGTGATCATCGGCACAGTCTGCTCACTGCTGCTGTTCGCCTTGAATATGCGCGGTCTGGCGGCGGCGGCACTGGTGCAGAAGATTTTGTGCTTTATCCTGATGGGCGCCGCGCTGATCGGCGCTGTCGCCGCGCTGATCGGCGGCAGGATCGAAAATCTCCAGCCTGTTTATAACGTGAGCAATCCTGCCATCTACGGCACGGGCGAAGGGCTCAAACAGGTCTCCCACTACACGCTGCCGGGCGGCTGTTTTGCCGGTATCGTGCAGGCGTGCTACTATTTGGCGGGGTTTGAGACTATCCCCCAAGGCGTGGAAGAGGCAGGCGGCAACGTAAAGAGCGTGGGCAAGACCGTGGTGCTGTCTGTGGCGCTGGCGTGTTTATTCTACGCGTTTTTGCTCTTTGCCTTTGGCTATGCCTGGCCTTGGCAGGACTTCTCCGGCATGGCGCGTCCTGCCGCCGCCACCATGTTCAGGAGCCTCTATCCCGGCGCGACCGGTCAGATCCTCTACTGGGCGCTGACGATGGGCGCATTGGCAGGTCTGTTCACCACGTGGAACGGCTTTTTTACCGCCTCCGCCAACCTGCTCATGAGCATGGGGCGCGGACGGCTGATCCCTGCCGTCTTTGCCAGACAGAACCGGCGCGGCGTGGCGGTAAACGGTCAGGTGGTGTGCCTGATCCTTTCTCTGATCGGGCCGCTGCTGGGCGCAAATATGATTGATAATATCACCTGTTTTTCCGCCCTGGCGTTTTTGATCTCCTGGGCAGTTACCTGCTGGTCGCTGGTGCGACTGCGCAGTAAGTATCCCTTGATGGAGCGTCCCTATAAGATCCCCGGCGGAAAGGCGACCGGTTTGTTTGCCGCGATCCTTACCACCGCCGTTCTGATCCTCTCACTGATCCCCGCCACACCTTTTTATTCCGGCGCGATGTCCACGTGGATGCTGGCAGGCTGGATGATGATCGGTGCAGCACTGTACTTCGGCTCCTTTGCCCGGCGAAAGGGTCTGTCCGCATCGGAACTGGAGCAGGGCGTATTCGGCGCGGAGCGCAGCTGATCCGTCCGTATAAGGGTAATTCACTTTACAGTAAAGGATATAAGGAGGAAGCTATGATGTTGGATTTGCTTATCAAAAATGGTACGCTGATCGACGTCTTTTGAGCGGTTTTTGGAATACGTGGAGCGTTGCTCCATGAGCGCCAACGCCAAGTTCTATATCGGCCACCGTGTCTTGCGGATGCAGGTGATGGGTCTGGATAACCGGCTTGCCACCGCGCCGGAGCTGGATCGGATGCAGGGTCTTTTGCGTGACGCGATGCAATCCGGCGCCGCCGGCATGAGTACAGGCTTGATCTACGTGCCAGGCTGTTACGCCGACACGGAGGAGGTCGTAGCGCTGGCACGTGCCACGGCGCCTTATAACGGCGTCTACACGGTCACCGCGCCGAATATGCCGGAGGCGGAGGGACTGTCTGTCAGCCGGTTTGCCGCGTTGCAGGGTCGGGATCCGTGGGAATGCTTCTTCGAGCTGATGGACGCCACCAAGGGCACGGCAAAGTGCGTTTACGCTACCATGCGGGAAGAGGATCTGTGGGAAATCATCCAAAGTCCCTATTGCGTAGTCGGCACCGATGGATATAATAATAGTTGGGCGAGCAAGGGTCACCCCCGTGACAGCGCCACCTTCCCCCATGCGATCAATTACTACGTCAAAGATAAGAAGATCCTCACGCTGGAGCAGATGATCCACAAGATGACCGGACTGACGGCGGAGCGGCTGTTGGTGCCCAACAAGGGCCTGCTGAAAGCCGGTTATGACGCGGACGTGCTGATCTTCGACTATGACAGGCTGAAGGATCTTTCCACCTACGATGATCCCAACCGTTTGACGGAGGGGATGGACTACGTGATCGTGGGCGGTCAGGTGGTCTACCACGACATGAAATTTACCGGTGTATATCCGGGCAAGTTTGTGGCGCATAAGGCTTGAGAATAAGAGGAGAAAAAGAGAGAATGGAATCCACATTGCGGAGAACCTGGGCGGAGATCGATCTGGACGCGCTGGCGCATAACTACCATACGCTTCGCCGCCGCGTCGGTCCGAACGTGAAGTTTTTAGGCGTAGTCAAGGCGGATGCCTACGGTCACGGCTCGGTGCAGGCATCCCGCTTACTGCAGGAGCTGGGCGCCGACTATCTGGCGGTGAGCAGTATTGACGAGGCGGAGGAACTGCGCCGCGGCGGTATCACTATGCCGATGCTGATCCTCGGCTATACCCCTGCCGATCAGGTGGGGAAGCTGATCGACTTGCAGATCACTCAGGCGGTGACCTCCGCGGAAGCCGCCCGGGCGTACAGCGCCGCGGCGGTGTGCCATGGCGGCACGCTGAAGATCCATATCAAGGTGGATACGGGGATGTCCCGTCTCGGGTTCCAGTGTGCCGGCGCGCTTTTTGATGGGGCGGTGGCGGCGATCTGTGACGCCTGCCGTCTGCCGGGGTTGGACAGCGAGGGGATCTTCACCCACTTTGCTGTGTCCGACGAGGAGGACGAGGAGAGCCATAGGTATACCCAAGGGCAGTTTGACCTCTTTTGCCGCTGCATCGCGGCGGTGGAGGAGAAGCTGGGTCGTCCCTTTGCTCTGCGGCACTGCTCCAATACCGGCGCGGTGGCGCACTGGCCGGAAACGTATCTGGATATGGTGCGCCCCGGACTGTTGCTTTACGGGTGCGGTGAGTTTGCCGAGGAGCTGGGACTGCGGCCGGTGATGACGCTGAAGACCACCGTCAGCGCGGTGAAAGATTATGCGCCCGATACCTCCATCAGCTATGGCAGGCGGTTTGTCACAAGCCGCCCCACCCGTATGGGCGTCGTCCCCTACGGCTATGCCGACGGTTTTTTTCGCTGCCTTTCCAATAACTGCGCTTTGCTGACGCCGCAGGGCCTTGCGCCGGTGCGGGGCAGGATCTGTATGGATATGTGTATGATCGATCTGACCGATCTGCCGGGCGTGCAGGTGGGCGATGAGGTGGAGATCTTCGGCGCGCACAACAGCGTCAACGACTTGGCGTCGGCGGCAGGCACGATCTCTTATGAGCTCTTGACCGCTGTCAGCAAGCGCGTTCCGCGCATTTACCTGCGCGGCGGCAAGGAGATCGGCCGCGAGCTTCTGCTGCGGTTTTGACCCGTCCGGCTAACGGCATATAAGCGATGAAAGATATGAAAAAAGCAGTCCCTCCCATCAGGAGGGACTGCTTTTTGATCATGGCAATCCGCTCAATCCTCCCAGCCGACCTTTTCCCCGTCTGCGGCGCCAAAGGAGATAGCGCCTTTTCCGTATTTGCCGCGGATGGCCGCCATAGCGCCTTCCAGACGCTCCTGCTTATCACTTTTTTTCTCCGCCGCGCCACCCAGCAGATCGACCTGCTCATAAGCGTCGTTTTGTTCCGTGATATACAGTGCCGTCACCGTCAGCATTCGCAGCGGTTCCGGCGCGTGCCACGCCGCCATCGCCAGGTCCACGGCGGCGCGGTAAATATCCCGCATCAACCGAGTGGGGGCGTCCAGCCGCTTCTGGCGGCTGAAGGTTTTAAAATCGGCGCTTCGCAGTGTGACCGATACGCCGCCGCAGTACAAGCCCTGCCGCCGCAGGCGCGAGGCGACGCTGTCGCTCAGCAGGGCGAGTCCGGCGCGTATTTCCTCCGGCCGCGTGAGGTTTTTGGGGAAGGTGGTGCCGTTTCCGACGGACTTGACGGTCTCGTGCTGATCCTGCCGCCGCACCTCACTGCGATCCAGACCGTTGGCATAGTCATGAAGCTGTCCGCCCAGTTTCCCCATCAGCTCCACCAGGCGCGCCCGATCAAAGGCGGCAAGCTGACCGATGGTTTCCACGCCGCAACGCCGCAGCAGCGTCTGCGCCGCCCTGCCCACGAACAGAAGATCGCCCACCGGCAGAGGCCACACGATCTGCCGCCAGTCTGCGGGGGAGATCACTGTGGTAGCGTCCGGCTTCTTATAGTCGCTGCCCAATTTGGCAAACACCTTATTGAAACTCACCCCGACGCTGATGGTCAAGCCCAGCTCCCGATACACCCGATGGCGTATCTCATCCGCCACAGCGCGGGGATCGCCGCCGAAGAGGTGAAGACTGCCGGTGAGATCCAGCCAGCTCTCGTCGATCCCGAAAGGCTCCACCAGATCGGTGTAGTGCCCGTAAATATCGTTGACGCGGCGGGAATAGACCTCATAAAGACTGTGATGCGGCGGCAGAAGGACCAGCGAGGGGCATTTCTGCTTTGCCTGCCAAAGCGTCTCCGCGGTTTTAACGCCGAAGCGTTTGGCGTGCTCGTTTTTGGCAAGGATAATACCGTGTCGGGAGGAGGGATCGCCGCACACCGCCACCGGCAGGTTGATCAGTTCCGGATGGCTCAACAGCTCCACCGAGGCAAAAAAACTGTTCAGATCGCAGTGCAGGATCACCCGTTCCATGGCGCGTCCTCCTTCCTATATCGTGGCAGGTCTATTATACCACGCATCAGTGGTGCCGTAAACCGGGAAAAAAGGTTCCGCCCTGTAAGGGGCAGAACCTTTACATCTGTTTATTGATGAAGCAGGGGGGAGAGGGGCTTATAGATAAACCAGCAGATAGCAACGTCGATCAATCCCTTGCAGAATGTAAACGGCACGTTGAATATCAGCAGGCAGTTCCACAGGGGGTCACCGAGCGCCAGATCGCTCACACCGCTGAAAATCGCCTCATAAGCGCCGATGATGGCCTCCAGCGGAAAATGGAGGATCGCCACGTACGCCGGATAGACGAGAAAATAGTTCAGCGGCAGGCTGACCGCCGCCATCGCCGCTGCACCTGCCAGCGACCCGATCAGCGCCGAGGAGCGCCCCTTCCGGCGGTGATATACAAGACCTGCCACGCATACGAATATGCCGCCCAGCAGGAAGTTACACAGCTCGCCCACACCGGCGGAATGACCGAAGGGCAGGTGCAGCAGGTTTTTTACCAGTTGGATCACCACGCCCCACAGGGGACCCAGCGCAAAGGTGCCCAGCAGCGCCGGCAGATCGGATAGATCCAGCTTCACAAAACCCGGCATTACGGGAACGGAGATCTCCAGAAATTGCAAAACCGCCGCCACCGCCGCCAACATGGCGGCTACCGCCAGACGATGGGTCTTCTGTTGTTGTTTTTCCATAAAAAAGAGCTCCTTACATAGCGTAAACACCCGAAAGACGGTTGCCTTCCAAGGTGTACGCATTCAGGAGCCGTACCAACTGCCGCACACGCCTTCTCCCATCCAGACTATACTGTCGGTACCGGAATCGCACCGGTTCCTGCGGCGCGTGCGCCGCTCGCGGACTATACCGCCGGTGGGGAATCGCACCCCGCCCCGAAGACAATCATTTCGTTGTTCCGCCTTTTATCATACTACGCCCTACCGCTGTTTGCAACCCCTATTTGAAAAAGCAAAGGTGCTGTTCGCACAACTTGTTGGCGCAACAGTTCTGAAAAGCATATCTACTTTACAGATTCGCCGTCCTCCGCTTCTCGCCATTCCAGTAAATCACCGGGTTGACAGTTCAGCGCGCGGCACAGCCGATCCAGCGTGTCCACCCGTACTGCGCGCGCCTTGCCGGTTTTCAATACGGATAAATTCGCCATGGTGATTCCGACCCGCTCCGAAAGCTCGGTAAGGCTCATTTTGCGCCGCGCCAACATGACGTCAATGGTAAAAACGATCATACCGCACCTCTCAAATCGTCAAGTCGTTTTCTTCGCGCAGTGCCGCCGCCTCTGCGACCAGACAGCTCAAGCACAGCGCCGCGATGCCCGCGGCAGCGCAGGCAAAGATCACTGCCGGTGTCACCAGCACCGTCAAACCCGGCGCTCCGGCGCCCATGAACGCCACGATCAACATACCCAGCGGGAAAATCACTCCGTCGGCAAATGCCAGATACGCGATCTGCCGCAGTGCCCGGACGTTTGCGCGGCAAAACGCGCCCCGGGCATCGGAGATAGAGGACACCACGCGCCATGCCGGAATCACCGCCAAAAAAAGCGGCAGCGCAAATGCCCACGCCCAGAGTAAGCATGGCACGTAGGCATAGGCGAATTCCGGCGCCGCCGTTTGCGCCATGTATTGCCCGTACAGCGGCACCGCTCCGAAGAAGATACCTGCGGCGATCAGCGCGCCGATACACAAGATCGCGTGCAGTAGCCGCGTCATGGCCTTTTTACTCATAATCATACCCATTGATTACCTCCTGTAACTGACGCAGAAACGAGTTTGTTTCGATCAGTATTGCTACGTTATTGTAGCACCTGTCATATCGAAAGTCAATATATTTTTATTGCATATCGGCATTTTTACCGGATAGAAGTCGTACGGAAACCAACAAGAAACCTCTTTTGCCTTGGCAGACAAAAGAGGCCTTGTTGATGCGGAAGGGATCCTGTTTCGACAAAATCGGGGTTACCGTTAAGTTATGTAACACTCAATTGCGTGGTTGCCGGACTGTGATGAAAGGCAAACAGGATAGGGGGCAAATCGCAAGTACACATCATGCAAATCATCGTCGCTCTATACGCCCGATTTTCACAAGCGGCTTATCAACAAGCTTATAATTCAAAACGAATTCTTTTAGTGTCTATTTTGGTGTTTCCCATTTTTAGCATACCTACCTCCATCCGTAAACAGCAAGCGCTTCTAACAGTTCATCTGTGCTTCTGATGGCATCAAAGTAATATAAAATAGGATTGCTATTCTGTTAAAATAGCAATCCTATTTTGGCAGGGGCAGAAAGATTCGAACTCTCGACACGCGGTTTTGGAGACCGCTGCTCTACCAGCTGAGCTATACCCCTGTATGGTGGGCCTTCGGGGACTCGAACCCGGGACCGGACGGTTATGAGCCGTCTGCTCTAACCAACTGAGCTAAAGGCCCATCAAGCCCGTGTCGGCTTTGCTATTATAGCGCACATCCTCCGAAATAGCAAGACCTATTTTTCTTTTTTTATCCGCCAGACCGCGCCGCCATTGATGGGTAGCGTTTGGCTTCTTATGGACCCGGTGTGCCGCCATGCTATCCGCGGTATTTGGCAATCATTTCAAGTCACTGCATGACTTGTTATGGCAAAGAGGACACTGCACATGCGCGCAGTGTCCTCTTTGGTGCCCCGTCGGGGATTCGAACCCCGGACACCCTGCTTAAAAGGCAGGTGCTCTACCTACTGAGCTAACGGAGCGTATGAAAACAAGGGTGTGACCCTGAAAAGACATGGCAGGGATGGCTGGACTCGAACCAGCGGATGAGGGAGTCAAAGTCCCTTGCCTTACCACTTGGCTACACCCCTTTGTGGAAAGAAGGCAGGGACTGGGATCGCTCCCAATCCCTGATTCTT
>JAFSZX010000005.1 GCA_017458825.1 Oscillospiraceae bacterium | reverse complement strand
TGCATACGCAGGAAGAACAGATCCTTCTTCAGGGAAGCCAGCTTCTCGTTGAGCTGCTCCACCGTCATGGCACGAGCTTCAGTTGCTTTCATCTCATTCACCTACTTCCTCAGCGGTGAGATCCTCGCGCTTGACGATCTTCGTCTTGATGGGCAGCTTGTGGCTGGCAAGACGAAGCGCCTCGCGGGCGGTCTCTTCGGGGACGCCGGCGATCTCAAACATGACACGGCCGGGCTTAACGACTGCCACCCAGTATTCCGGAGAACCTTTACCGGAACCCATGCGGGTCTCGGCGGGCTTCTCGGTCACGGGCTTATCGGGGAAGATCTTGATCCACACCTGACCGCCACGCTTGGTATAGCGCGTCATGGCGATACGGGCGGCTTCGATCTGATTGCTGGTGATCCATGCCGGCTCAACAGCGACGAGGCCAAACTCACCGTATGTGACGGTGTTGCCTCTCATGGCCTTACCGGTGAGGCGGCCACGGTGTACTCTGCGGTACTTGACTCTTTTCGGCAGAAGCATTACTGCGCGCCTCCTTCCTTCTTTTCAACGACTCTGCGCTCGCCCTCGGCGCGAGGAGCGCGGTTGAAACCGCCCTCGCGACGCTGACCGTCACGGTTGAAACCGCCTTCACGGCGCTGACCGTCACGGTTGAAGCCGCCACGGCGCTCACCGTCACGACGGCCGCGGCGCTCACGACGCTCCTGATAGGGCTTGGTGGTGTCCAGCGTACGGGGTGTGGTACGCAGGGTCTGGGTCAGGATCTCGCCCTTGTAGATCCATACCTTCACGCCGATCCGGCCGAAGGTGGTCGCCGCCTCGGCAAAGCCGTAGTCGATGTCGGCACGGAGCGTCTGCAGAGGGATGGTGCCCTCGTGATAATGCTCGGTACCGGCGATCTCACGACCGCCCAAACGACCGTTGCAGTTGCACTTGATGCCCTTGGCGCCGGCACGCATGGCGCGACCCATGGCATTCTTCATGGCGCGGCGGTGAGAAATACGCTTCTCGATCTGGGCGGCAATGTTCTCCGCCACCAGCTGAGCGTCCATATCGGGGTTGCGCACCTCGACGATGTTCAGCTTCACTTTCTTGCCGATCAGCTTCTCTACGCCCTTGCGATACTCTTCCACCTGATCGCCGCCCTTGCCGATGACGATACCGGGCCGGGCCACGTGCAGATAGATGGTCACAGCCTCACTGCTCCGCTCGATCTCGATCTTGGAGACGCCGGCGGCAAACAGGAGCTTCTTCAGATGCAGGCGGATCTTGTGATCCTCGACCAGCAGATCGCCCACCTTCTCATTGCTGGCATACCAACGGGAATCCCAGTCTTTGATGACGCCCACGCGCATGCCGTGGGGATTAACTTTCTGTCCCATAAACTGTCTCCTCCCTTAGTCTTTCTCCGCGACGGCCAGCGTCACATGAGAAGTTCTCTTGTTGATGCGATAGGCACGGCCCTGCGCCCGGGGCATCATCCGCTTGAGGATGGGGCCGGGGGTGGCGTATACCTGGGTGATCACCAGCTTGTCAGCGTCCATGTGGAAATTGTTCTCCGCATTGGCGCAGGCGCTCTTGAGCAGCTTCACCAGCGGCTCGCAGGCGTTCTTGGGGGTGTTCATCAGGATCGCCATGGCGGTCTTTGCGTCCTTGCCGCGGATCAGGTCGCATACGATCTGAACCTTGCGGGGAGAGATGCGGACGTATCTCAAATAAGCTTTAGCTTCCATATTCTGCATCCTCCTTACTTAGACTTGGCGTGGCCGCGGAACGTGCGGGTGGGAGCAAACTCACCCAGCTTGTGACCCACCATATCCTCCTGGATATAGACAGGCACGTGACGGCGGCCGTCGTGTACTGCGATGGTGTGGCCGACAAAGGAGGGAAAGATGGTGGAGCTGCGGCTCCAGGTCTTCAGCACGCTCTTCTCGCCGGTCTTGTTCATTGCTTCGACCCGCTTGAGAAGCTCCGGGGCAACATACGGGCCTTTTTTAATAGATCTGCTCATATTTCATTTGCCTCCCTTACTTCACGTTACGGCGCTTGACAATGAACTTGTCAGTGGGATTCTTCTTACTGCGGGTCTTGTAACCCAGAGCCGGCTTACCCCAAGGAGTAACGGGACCGGGACGACCCACGGGGGACTTACCCTCACCACCGCCGTGGGGGTGGTCGCAGGGGTTCATCACGCTGCCGCGAACGGTGGGACGCCAACCCATGTGGCGTTTCCGACCCGCCTTACCGATCTGCACGTTCTCATGCTCCAGATTGCCTACCTGGCCGATGCAGGCGGTGCAATTGGTGCGGATGATGCGCACTTCGCCGGAAGGCATACGGATCTGGGCGTCATTGCCCTCTTTCGCCATGAGCTGAGCATACGCGCCGGCGCTGCGGACCAGCTGGGCGCCCTTGCCGGGGTGCATCTCGATATTGTGGATCACCGTACCAACGGGAATGTTGGCGATGGGCAGGCAGTTGCCGGGCTTGATGTCCGCCGCCGCGGAGGAGAGCACCTTGTCGCCTACGGCAAGACCCACAGGCGCGATGATGTAGCGCTTCTCGCCGTCAGCATACTGCACCAGAGCGATGTAGGCACTGCGGTTGGGATCGTACTCCAGACGCAGAACGGTGGCTTCCATATCCACCTTGTCGCGCTTGAAGTCGATGATGCGGTATTTCCGCTTCTCGCCGCCGCCGCGATGACGGACGGTGATGCGGCCATAACTGTTGCGACCAGCGTTCTTCTTCAGCACCTCAACCAGACCGGATTCGGGCTTGACGTGCTTATCAATGCCGTCAAAACCGGAAACGGTCATGTGCCGGCGGGAAGGTGTGGTCGGCTTATAGGATTTGATAGACATTTCTTATACTCCTTCCTCTTACACCATACCCTCGAAGAACTCGATGGTCTTGGAATCCTGGGTGAGCTGAACGTATGCTTTCTTCCAGCTCTTGCGGCGGCCGGGACGGGCGGCGCCCAGTCTCTTCGCCTTGCCCTGATAGTTGATGGTGTTGACCTTGGCGACCTTGACGCCGAAGATCTCTTCCACCGCCTTCTTGATCTCCACCTTGCCGGCCTCGGGCGCTACCTCAAAGACGTATTTCTTATCGCCGGCAGCCGCCATGGAACGCTCGGTGATGATGGGGCGGATAATGATGTCGTATACGTTAGCCATTACGCAAACACCTCCTCGATAACTGCGAGGGCTTCCTTGTCAAGCACCAGGTTCCGGGCGGTGAGCAGTTCGTAGACGTTGATCAGCTTCGCCATGGTGACGCTGACGCCGGGAATGTTGCGGGCGCTCTTGATCACGGTCTCGTTCTTGTCGGGGGTGACCACCAGCGACTTGCCCTCCGCCTTGATGGCGCTGAGGAATGCGCGGAAGTCCTTGGTCTTGATGGCGTCCATCTTGATGGCATCCACCACGATGATCTCGCCGGCGGCCGCCTTGGCGGACAGCACGGACTTGAGCGCCAAACGCTTGACCTTCTTATTCAGCACGTACGCGTAGCTGCGGGGCTTGGGGGCGAACACGATGCCGCCGTGAGTCCACTGGGGCGCACGGGTGCTGCCCTGCCGGGCATGACCGGTACCCTTCTGACGCCAGGGCTTTCTGCCGCCGCCGGAGACCTCGCCGCGGGTCAGAGCGCTCTGGGTGCCCTGCCGGCAGTTGGCCAGGTGGTTTTTCACCACGTCATGCACAACGGCTTCGTTCGGCTCGATACCGAAAACGCCATCGCTCAACTCCACGGTACCGACGACCTCGCCGGCCATGTTCAACACATTGATGGTAGACATATCCGTAAGCACTCCTTTCCTTACTTAGTACGGGCGGAAGCCTTCTGGGGATTACGACCGGAAGCCTTCTGCGGGTTGTTGCTGATGCCGGACTCCACATTCTTGATGCGGTGGACCTTCACGGTGGTCTTCAGCGTGACCAGCCCGCCCTTGGGACCGGGGATCGCGCCGCGGACGGCGATCAGGTTCAGCTCCGGATCAACGCGCACGATGTCCAGATTCTGGATCGTCACGGTGTCCACACCCATCTGACCGGCGCCGATCTTGCCCTTGAAGATGCGGGACGGGTCAGTGGTGGAACCCATGGAACCGGCGTGACGGTGCACGGGACCGCCGCCGTGGCTGGTAGGCGTACGCTGTGCGCCCCAGCGCTTGATGACGCCCTGATAGCCGTGTCCCTTGCTGGTGCCGGTCACGTCCACAAAGTCGCCCTCTTTGAAAGTGTCCGCCTTGATCACGTCGCCTACGTTCAGCTCGGCGGCGTTTTCAAGATCGAACTCGCGCAGGTACTTCTTGGGAGCCACACCCGCCTTGTTCAGGTGGCCCAGCTCCGGCTTGGTCAGCTTCCGCTCCGGCACGTCCTCGAAACCGAGCTGTACCGCGGCGTAGCCGTCTTTTTCGGCTGTCTTCTTCTGCACGACCACGCAGGGACCCGCCTCGATCACGGTGACGGGGATCACCTTGCCGTTTTCGTCGAAGATCTGAGACATGCCAACTTTCTTGCCGATGATTGCTTTCATGTATGATCCTCCTTAAAGGTTATTGGTCGGCATAGTTCAGTCCGCATTGGGATCGGGCCGCTTGCTCTGCCGACGTAACCCGCCCGCCTCACGCAAGTCAGCGGACCTTGGGTTGCAAGCTTTTCAATTGTGCCGCGCTCGTGTCGCGACGGAGATCGCAATATTAAATAAGGTATCGTTCCTTACAGCTTGATCTCGATCTCCACGCCCGCGGGCAGATCCAGCGCCATGAGCGCCTCCACTGTCTTGGGGCTGGACTTGGTGATGTCGATCAGCCGCTTGTGGGTGCGGCGCTCGAACTGCTCACGGCTGTCCTTGTACTTGTGGGTCGCGCGCAGAATGGTGACGACCTCTTTCTTGGTGGGCAGAGGGATGGGGCCGGACACGGAAGCGCCGGTGCGCTTGGCGGTCTCCACGATCTTCTCTGCGCTCTGGTCGATGACCTGATGGTCATACGCCTTGAGACGAATGCGAATCATTTCCTTTGCCATTGTGGTTTTCCTCCATGTTTTCGTACGGTTTTTTCGTTGACCTTCGCCGTACGGCAAGAAATTTTCTGTACGCCTTCCC
>JAFSZX010000027.1 GCA_017458825.1 Oscillospiraceae bacterium | reverse complement strand
GCCGCGGCGTGTACGTGGCAAATGACACCGCTCAGACTACGAAGTGTGCGAATGGTGCGCCACTGGCGCACAATGAGTGCGCGCAGTAGGCTGCAACCCTTTTGTCAAAAAACGGCTTTGCCGTTTTTTGACAGTCTCAAAATGCCGCCGCACCCGTTGGGGTGCGGCGGCTTTCCTTTGTTTTTTGCTTACTTGCTGCGCTCTGCGTCAAAGGTCTTTTTCGCCTCTTCCCAGCCTGCCTTCAGGCTCTTGAGGGCGGCGGAAGCGGCGTCCTTCAGCTCGTCGGTGGCGTCAGAGGCCGCGCTTTGCAGTTTGCCGGCAGCATCCAGCAGCGCCGCCTTGGCGGCCGCTACCTTTTCCTCCAGCTCCGCCTGCGCCTCGCTCTTGCCGGACTCGCTCTCCTTGATCGCAGCCTGGGCGGCGGCAAGACGGGCGATGGGCACACGGAACGGCGAGCAGGAAACGTAATCCAGACCCACCTTGTGGCAGAACTCCACGCTGGCAGGATCGCCGCCGTGTTCGCCGCAGATACCCAGATGCAGGTCGGGACGGGTCTGGCGGCCCATCTTCGCCGCCATGCGGATCAGCTTGCCTACGCCGATCTGATCGAGACGGGCAAAGGGATCGTTCTCATAGATCTTCTTGTCGTAATACGCGCCCAGGAACTTGCCGGCGTCGTCACGGCTGAAGCCGAAAGTCATCTGGGTCAGATCGTTGGTGCCGAAGGAGAAGAACTCCGCCTCCTTGGCGATCTCGTCGGCGGTCAGCGCCGCGCGGGGGATCTCGATCATGGTGCCGACCTTATACTTCATGGTCACACCGGCCGCCGCCAGCTCTTCATCGGCGGTCTTGCACACCACGTCCTTGACGAACTTCAGCTCTTTTGCCTCGCCTACCAGCGGGATCATGATCTCCGGCACCATCTTCCAATCCGGGTGCTTCTTCTGTACGTTGATAGCGGCGCGGATCACGGCGCGGGTCTGCATAGCGGCGATCTCGGGATAGGTGACCGCCAGACGGCAGCCGCGATGGCCCATCATGGGGTTGAACTCATGGAGAGAGGAGATGATCGCCTTGATCTGCTCCACAGACTTGCCCTGGGTCTTAGCCAGCAGAGCGATGTCCGCCTCGTCGGTGGGCACGAACTCATGCAGCGGCGGATCGAGGAAGCGGATGGTCACAGGGCAGCCCTCCATCGCTTCATAGATACCCTCAAAGTCGCCCTGCTGCATCGGCATCAGCTTCGCCAGCGCCGCTTCCCGCTCTTCAGCGGTGTCGGAGCAGATCATCTCGCGAATGGCGGCGATACGGTCGCCCTCAAAGAACATGTGCTCGGTGCGGCAAAGACCGATACCCTCGGCGCCCAGCGCACGGGCGTTGGCGGCGTCATACGGCGTGTCGGCATTGGTGCGCACCTGCAGGCGGCGATACTTGTCCGCCCAATCCATCACGGTCTTGAAGTTGCCGGACACGGTGGCTTCCACCGTGGGCAGCGCGCCGTCATAGATATTGCCGGTGGAGCCGTCCAGACTCATCCAGTCGCCCTCACGGTACGTCTTGCCGGCAAGGGTAAAGCACTTGTTCGCCTCATCCATGGTAATGGCGGAACAGCCGGACACACAGCACTTGCCCATGCCCCGCGCCACCACGGCGGCGTGAGAGGTCATGCCGCCGCGCACGGTCAGGATGCCCTGCGCCGCCTTCATGCCCTCGATGTCCTCCGGAGAGGTCTCCAGACGCACCAGCACCACCTTCTCGCCGCGCTCGGCCCACGCCTTCGCGTCCTCGGCGGTATAGACGATCTTGCCGCAGGCGGCGCCGGGAGACGCCGGCAACGCCTTGCCTACCGGCTTGGCGGCTTTGAGTGCCTTGGGGTCGAACTGGGGATGGAGCAGCGTGTCCAGATTGCGCGGATCGATCATCGCCACAGCCTGCTGTTCGGTGATCATGCCCTCCGCCACCAGATCGCAGGCGATCTGCAAAGCCGCGGGCGCGGTGCGCTTGCCGTTACGGCACTGGAGCATATAGAGCTTGCCGTGCTCCACGGTAAATTCCATATCCTGCATGTCGCGGTAATGGTCTTCCAGAATCCCGCAGACCTTTACGAACTCGTCATACGCTTCGGGGAACTTCTCCGCCATCTCGGAGATGGGCATCGGCGTACGCACGCCTGCCACCACGTCCTCGCCCTGGGCATTGGTCAAGAACTCGCCCATCAGCTTCTTTTCGCCGGTGGCGGGATCACGGGTAAACGCCACGCCGGTACCGCAATCGTCACCCATATTGCCGAACGCCATGGACTGCACGTTCACCGCCGTGCCCCAGGAATAGGGGATGTCGTTATCCCGACGATACACATTGGCGCGGGGGTTGTCCCAGGAGCGGAACACCGCCTTGATGGCGCCGATGAGCTGTTCCTTGGGATCGGAGGGGAAGTCGGTGCCGATCTTGGCTTTGTACTCTGCCTTGAACTGCATCGCCAGTTCCTTCAGATCGTCGGCGGTCAGCTCCACGTCCTGCTTCACGCCGCGGCTGTCCTTCATCTTGTCAATGAGCTGCTCGAAGTATTTCTTGCCGACCTCCATCACCACATCGGAATACATCTGGATAAAACGGCGGTAGCAGTCCCACGCCCAGCGGGGATTGCCGGACTTCTTGGCGATCACGTCTACCACGTCCTCGTTCAAGCCCAGGTTCAAAATGGTGTCCATCATGCCGGGCATGGAGGCCCGGGCGCCGGAACGCACGCTCACCAGCAGAGGATTCTCCCGA
The DNA here is from genome assembly GCA_017458825.1 of Oscillospiraceae bacterium. Taxonomy (GTDB): domain Bacteria; phylum Bacillota; class Clostridia; order Oscillospirales; family Oscillospiraceae; genus Vescimonas. Next base: position 5,070 of record JAFSZX010000027.1, on the reverse strand, counting down.
TCACCGAACTTCTTGCCGGTGATCTGCTCCATTTTCTCGATATAGACCATGATCTCCGCCATGATCTCATCGTTGATCTGACGACCGTCCTCATAGTACTGGGTGCATGCCTCGGTGGTAATGGTGAAGCCCTGAGGCACCGGCAGACCGATGTTGGTCATCTCCGCCAGATTGGCGCCCTTGCCGCCCAGCAACTCGCGCATCTTGGCGTTGCCTTCGGTAAACAGATAACAATACTTCTTGCTCATGTTTCTCCTCCGTGTCTTTATTTAAAATATATTTGCTTTCTTTTGAGAACAATTTATTATAATCGACTTTATCGCTAAAAGCAAGGGATAATCCAAAGAAAGTCCGCTTCGGTAAAACATTTTTCCGGAAAACGGCTTCTACGGCTTGCGCGGTTGCTTTTGCGTGTGTTATACTATATTGTCGGGAAGTATAGATGTCTTTTAAACAGGGAGGGCGGACATGGCAGAAGAAAACGGATGGCTCCGGCGCGTACGCGCCCTGGCACGCCGCGGCGATTTGCCCCACGCCGTGATCCTCTCCGGCGCCGGCTCCGACGCCTCGCAGGCCCAATATCTGTGCGCCGCCATGCTCTGCACGGAGCAGGATAAACCCTGTTTGCACTGCGCCGCCTGCCGGAAAGTTCTGGGCGGCATCCATCCCGACGTGTGTATCGCGGACGATCCCGACCACAAGGAGCTTTCCATGGATCTGATGCGCTCCGTGCGGCAGGACGCCTATATCCGCCCCAACGAGGGCGCGCGTAAGATCTTCGTGTTCCCCGACAGCGCCCGGCTCAATGAACGGGATCAAAACGTGCTGCTGAAGATCGTGGAGGAGGGCCCTCCTTACGCCGCGTTTATCTTCTGCGCCGTTTCCGCGGCGCTGCTGCTGCCGACGGTGCGCTCCCGCTGTGTGGAAATCAACCTCCGCCTGCCGGAGGGCGCGTTCGTTCCGCAGGAGGACGCCGCGGCGCTGTGCCGCGTATTGCTGAAAGAGGACGCCGTCGCCCTGTCGGAGCGGTTGGTGTCGCTGGAAAACCGGCGCCTGAAACGGGAGGAGCTGCAATCGATCCTGCGGGACGCGTGGCGCGTTTGCGCCGAGGCGTTGCTGCTGCGTTGCGGGAAGCCGGATCCTGCCCAAACTTCGCAGGCGCTTTGTCACGAGATCAGCCGGCAGTTTGACCGTGTGCGGCTCAACCGCCTGATCGAACTGCTGCGCCGATGCGGCGACGAATGCGATTATAACGTAGGCACAGGTCACGTCCTCGGTGCCCTGCTGGCAGGGTGGGACGATCTGTGCAGGAAAGGATAAGAAAACAATATGGCAACTGTGATTTCCGTTCGTTTTCGGAACGGACCGAAAACCTATTATTTTGACCCGGGTGATCTGACCGTCAGCGCCGGTGACGACGTGATCGTGGATACGGCGCAGGGGCAGGAGTTCGGGCGCTGCAGCCGGGGCAACCACACGGTGGACGACGCCGCCGTGGTTCAGCCGCTGCGCCGTGTGGTGCGCATCGCCACGGAAAACGACCGACGCACCGACGCGCTCAACCGCCAGAGGGAAAAAGACGCCTTTGACGTGTGCGAGAAGAAAATCGCCGCCCACGGGCTGGATATGAAGCTGGTGCGGGTGGAGTACAGCTTTGACGGCGGCAAGATCCTGTTTTTCTTTACCGCCGACGGGCGCGTGGATTTCCGCGACCTGGTGAAAGATCTGGCCGGCGTGTTCCGCAGTCGGATCGAACTGCGCCAGATCGGCGTGCGGGACGAGGCGAAGATGCTGGGCGGTCTGGGGATCTGCGGCCGACCCTTCTGCTGTGCCGAATATCTGGACGATTTTCTGCCTGTGTCTATCAAAATGGCGAAAACCCAGAATTTGAGCCTGAATCCCGCCAAGATCTCCGGCACCTGCGGCAGACTGATGTGCTGTTTGAAATACGAGCAGGACGCGTACGAGGACGCGGCGAAGCGTCTGCCTAAAAGCGATTCTTTCGTTCTCACGCCGGACGGCACCGGCAACGTGACGGATATCAATATCCTGCGGGAAACCGTATCTGTTAAGCTGGACGAGCGGCAGGAGCCGCCCAGATGCTACCATAACTGCGAGGTCTGCGTTCTGCGAAGCGGCAAGGGAAGCCGTGACGGGATCGAGATCCCCGATAAGCGTCCGGCGCGATACGTGCCGGCGCGGCGGGAGGAAGACCCCTTCTTTGCCAACGAGATGACCGACGCGCCTGACGCGCAGGATACGCCGGCGCCGGAAGAGAGCGCGGAGCCTCGGCGCCGCCGCAATCGCCATCGCGGCAAAGGCGCCGCCAACCCGCAGCCGACGCCGGAAACCGCGCCGGAGCGATCCGCCGGACAAAGCCGCCGCCCCCGGCGCGGCGGCAAGGGCGGTGAAAAGAGCGTTCCCGCCGCGGAGAGTGCCGCGCCCGCTACACCCGCAGGCGGCGGCGAGGGCAAAAAACGCAATCGCCGCGGCGGTAAGCGCCATCACCGGGGCGCACCGAAAAACAGTGAGGCTTGAGCATGGGAAAATTCAAAGGGGTGTTGATCCTCAGCGACTATGACAACACCATCAACTTTACGGAACCGTCTTTAAAAAGCGGGACGCCTCCGCCGCCGCTCTCACAGGAGAATCGCCGCGCCATCGAATATTTTATGGCGCAGGGCGGCATCTTCTCCGTGGCGACGGGGCGGGCGCTTCCGGCATTCGATCCGGTGCGAAGCGACGTGCCGTTCAACGGACCGACCATCCTTTTTAACGGCGCCGCCATATACGACTACGCTGCCGGCAGGTATCTTTGTACCGCCTTTCTGCCCCCCGACGCCGCCGCCTACGCCCAGCAGGTGCTGGATGCGTTTCCGGCACTGGCGCTGGAGGTGTATCACGACGATAACAATATCCACGCCGTGCAGCCCAATGAACTGTCCCGGCGGCGCCTGCATTTGACCCACGCGCCCACGGTGACGTGCCGGAGTTTAGCGGAAGTACCGGCGCCGTACAGCAAAATGGTCTTTCCCTCCGAGGATATGGCGGCGCTGGACGCGGCGGAGGCGTTTATCGCCGCACAGCCCTGGGGGCGACAGCTCTCCATCGTCCGTTCGGCGACGCTGCTCTTGGAATGCACCGCCTTCGGTGCGGATAAGGGCAGTATGGCGGATCGACTGGCGTCTATGCTGAACATCGCGCCGGAGCACGTGTATTGCGCCGGAGACCATGCCAACGATATCTCCATGCTTCGCCGCGCCCGAATCCCCTTTGCCCCTGCCAACGCCATCGACGAGGTCAAGGCGATACCGGGGATCCGGATCCTGCCCCATTGCAGGGAAAACGCCATCGCCGCCATGATCGAACAACTGGACGCGCTTTATTGACAGCGTTGATATTACATTGAGAAAGGACTGCGAATCACCATGCCGTTATTAGAATGTAAACAGCTTTGTAAGCGTTACGGCGCCGTGCAGGCGCTGAACAATGTGGATCTTTCGGTAGAGCCGGGCAGGATCGTGGGGCTTCTGGGGCCCAACGGCAGCGGCAAATCCACCTTGTTGAAAATTGCCAACGGGTTGCTGACGCCCACCTCCGGCACGCTGACCATCGACGGGCTTACCCCGGGTACCGAAACCAAAAAGCTGGTTTCCTATCTGCCGGAGCGCACCTATCTGTCGCGCTGGATGAACGTGGTGCAGCTGCTGGATTTCTTCTGCGATTTTTACGCCGATTTCGATCGGGAGACCGCTGAGCGGATGCTCACGGCGCTGGAGATCAGTCCCAAGCTCCGCATCCGGCAGATGAGTAAGGGAACCCAGGAGAAGGTACAGCTCATTCTGATCATGAGCCGCAAGGCGCGGCTGTACCTGCTGGATGAGCCCATCGGCGGTGTGGATCCCGCCACACGGGATTACATCATCCGCACCATTCTCACACACTACAACCCTGCCGCCTCGGTGATCCTGTCCACCCATCTGATCGCCGACGTGGAGGAGGTACTGGACGACGTGATCTTTATCAACAAAGGCACCGTCGCACTGCAGTCCTCGGTGGAGGCGATCCGTTCCGAGCGCCAGTGCAGTGTAGACGAGCTGTTCCGGGAGGTGTTCCGCTATGTTGGGTAAGCTCTTAAAGCACGAACTGCGCGCCACGGCGCGGATCATGATCCCGGTCTATCTCCTGCTGGTGGTATCGGCGTGTCTGTTCACGCTGACCATGTTTCTGGCGGACGCATACGACCTCATGGCGCTGGATATCTTTCTGGGGATCCTGTCCACCGTGTTCACCATCACCCTTGCCGGTACGCTGGTGTGCAACACGGCGCTGATGGTATATCGCTTCTATAAGAACCTGATGACGGACGAGGGGTATCTGATGTTTACCCTCCCTGCCACGGTGGACGGACTGATCTGTTCCAAGCTTTTGTCGGCGCTGATCTGGTCTGCCTGCACCGTGCTGGCGGAGGCGCTGGCGCTGTGGATCAGCGCAAGAGGTGTCTTTGTGCGGGAGGGGCTGGAGCTCCTTTTCGCCGAAGACTGGTCGATCATCTTCAACCTTTTTTCCACAGGGCAGTGGATCTCCTTTATCCTGCAGGCGATCCTGGCGCTCGTGTTGAGTACGTCCGCCTCGTTTCTGCTGTTTTACGCCGCCATTGCGCTGGGGCACAGCTTCGCCAATCACAAGGTCCTGCTGTCGGTGGTGTTTTACTTCGCCTTTACGTTCGGACTGCAAACCCTCGGCTCGTTCCTGTCCGTTTTCGGCATCGTATATCTGGCAACGGATACGCCGCCGCTGTTTCTTGACGGCGATCCCGCCGTTATCGTGCAGGCAGTGCTGCTCATCTCACTCGTGACATCCCTCGTTTTGGCGGCGGTGTTCTACGTGGTGACAAGACTTCTTTTGAAAAAACGTCTGAATCTGGCGTAATCAAAACCTCCGGCTAAGCCGGAGGTTTGACTAAGCCCTATAAGGGCTTTTTACGGACATTGCCCCTTAAGGGGCTCGAAAAGGTTTGCCAACCGCATTTCTTTCTCGGGCTACCCCTTAAGGGGTTTCCTTTTATGC
>JAFSZX010000026.1 GCA_017458825.1 Oscillospiraceae bacterium | reverse complement strand
GCATAAAAGGAAACCCCTTAAGGGGTAGCCCGAGAAAGAAATGCGGTTGGCAAACCTTTTCGAGCCCCTTAAGGGGCAATGTCCGTAAAAAGCCCTTATAGGGCTTAGTCAAACCTCCGGCTTAGCCGGAGGTTTTGATTTATACGCTCCGCATTTTCTTCAGCAGCGCGATCTCGGCGGCGTAACCGGGCAGATCGTTGGGCGTTTCCAGCACCATGGGCAGACCCTCCAGCGCCGGATGGTTCACAATGCGCCGGAAGCCCTCCAGCCCCAGATACCCCTCGCCGATTCGGGCGTGGCGATCCTTGCGGGCGCCTACGGGATTCATGCTGTCGTTCACGTGTACGGCGCGGAGCCGACCCAGTCCGATGATCCGGTCAAACTCCGTCAGCACCGCGTCGGGATCGGCGGCAATATCGTAGCCCGCGTCGCTGACATGGCAGGTATCCAGACACACGCCCAGCTTCTCCGTCAGCGTGACCCGATCGAGGATCTCCCGCAGTTCCTCAAACGTTCCGCCCACCTCCGAGCCTTTGCCCGCCATGGTCTCCAGCAGTACGGTGGTGACGGTGTCCGGCGTGAGGATCTCATTGAGGGTGTCGGCGATCAGGGTGATCCCTGTTTCCACGCCCTGTCCCACGTGACTGCCGGGGTGGAAATTATAAAGGCAATCGGTAAGATGTGACAGGCGGTACAAGTCGTCCGCGAGGGTCATTCGGGCAAATTCCCGCGTGTGTTCATCGGCGGAGCAGGGGTTGATGGTGTAGGGCGCGTGCGCCACCACCGTGCCGATGGCTTGCTCGCGGCAAAACGCGTTAAAGGCGGCGGTATCGGCGGTGTCAAGCGGTTTCGCTTTACTCCCTCTGGGGTTGCGCGTGAAAAACTGGCAGGTGTTGGCGCCCAGCGACAGGGCTGTTTTCGCCATAGCGAGATACCCGTCGGTGGGGGAGAGATGACAACCGATCAACAGCATAATGACGCTCCTTTTTATAGACAGTACGTGGCGCAGGAAACGCCTTCTTCGCCGATGGTGATGACGCCGTAGGTCGCCGCATGGTGGATCCCGCCCGCCGTGCCGGGGTTGAGGATATGTACCGAGCCGTCAAAATCCACCAGCGGACAGTGGGTGTGCCCGAACAGCAGGATCTGCGCGCCCACCTCTTCCGCGGCGTATCTGGCGCGGTCTATGCCGTGTTTTACGCCGCGGGTGTGGCCGTGGAGGAGAAAGATCCTCTGCCCGCCCAGTTCAATGAGCTTTTCCGGCTCCTCACAGGCGCCGTAGTCGCAGTTGCCCGGCACAGCGGTCAGCGGCAGGGCAGGGAAGCGTCGGCATAACGCATCCGCGTCCCGCAGGCAGTCCCCCAGATGGAGGATGTGATCCGGCTGTGACAGCGCTGCGGCGCGTTCCATCGCCGCAACGTGCCCGTGGGAATCGGACAGCACCAGAATACGCATAGGCGCACCTCGTTTTTTCAGAAAGTACGGAAAGATTATACGCTAAACAGTTGCAACTTGCAACGCTTCGCGCTACAATAGACAAAAATGATCCGCCGAACGGTCGGCGTTGAAAGGAGAAAGAGAATGAAACGGTATGCGGAGATGACCCTTGCGGAACGCACCGCGGAATATGCGGCGGTCAAGGCGTCCTATGAGGCGCAGAAGAGCCGCGGTCTGCAGTTGGATATGTCCCGCGGCAAGCCGGGCAGAGAGCAGTTGGATCTGGTAACGGATATGGCAGGCGTACTGCTTCGCCCGGAAGATTTTATCAGCGACGGGATCGACAGCCGCAATTACGGAAACGTGGACGGTCTGCCGGCGGCAAAGCGTCTGTTTGCCGATATTTTGGGCTGCCGTCCGGAGGAGTGCTTCGTAGGCGGCAACGCCAGCTTGCAGTTGATGTATGACGCGGTGGCAAAAGCTTATACCAACGGTTTGCTCCACTCGGAGAAGCCGTGGTGCAAGCTGGATACCGTCAAGTGGCTCTGTCCCGCGCCGGGCTATGACCGGCATTTTAAGGTGAGCCAGAGCTTCGGCATGGAGCTGATCACCGTACCGATGACGCCCCGGGGTCCCGATATGGACAAGGTGGAGGAGCTGATTCGGGATCCGGCGGTGAAGGGTATGTGGAACGTGCCCAAGTACTCCAACCCCGACGGTATCGTGTACAGCGACGAGACGATCCGCCGCCTTGCCGCCATGAAGCCGGCGGCGCCCGACTTCATGCTCATGTGGGACAACGCCTACTGCATCCACGAGTTTGACGCGCCGTTCCGGCCCTTTCCTGATATTCTGCGTTTGTGCCGCGAAAACGGCAACAGTGATATGGTGTTTGAGTTTGCCTCCACCTCCAAGATCACTTTCCCCGGCGCCGGTATCGCCGTGATGGCGACCAGTGAGGCGAACCTCGCCTACTTAAAGCCGCTTATCAACGTGCAGATCATCAGCTACGATAAGGTCAACCAACTGCGCCACGTGCGGTATCTCAAGGATAAGGAGCATACGCTGGCACTGATGCGCCGTCACGCGGAGATCCTGCGCCCCAAATTCCGCGCGGTGCTGGACGCGCTGGACGCCACCGTGGCGCCGCTGGGGATCGCCGAATATCACCGTCCCGTGGGGGGGTACTTCATCTCCCTCAACGCCATGCCCGGCACCGCCAAGCGGACGCTGGAATTGTGCAAAGAGGCGGGTGTGACCATGACCGGCGCCGGCGCCACGTTCCCCTACGGCGTGGATCCTCAGGATTCCAATATCCGCATCGCGCCGTCCCTGCCGCCGGCGGAGGAACTGCGTCAGGCGATCGCCGTTTTCTGCACCTGCCTGCGTCTTGCCGCGCTGGAAAAGCTGGGAATATAAGGCGGAAAAAGATTGTCAAGGGAAATTCCTTTACACTGCGTCCTGCGGGGCGCAGTGTAAACTTTTTGTGAAAACAGCACAAAAAGACCTTGCATCTTTTCCCGCGGCATGGTAGAATAAGCTATCTTATTCCAACCTTTCGTCGGCACTCCACTTTATGCCGCCGGAGGGAAAACAAAAGGAGGAACAAGACCCGCTATGGCTGGCGGTGCGGCAGTGTGGAGACCTGTCGTAAAGCGGCGCGTCCCGCGCGGGCGGCCGTGAGGGCGTTTTTGCGGAGGCAAAACGCTCGCAGTCAGGAAACAATGGCAGAAGTAAGACTGGTCAACCTCAAGAAGATCTATCCCAACACCGAGAAGAAGAAAAAGAGCAAGAAGAAAGACGCGGAGGCTCCTGAAAAGAAGGTCAACCTGCAAGTTACCGACGAAGGCGTTGTAGCGGTGCAGGAATTCAATCTGACCATCGCGGATAAGGAGTTCATCGTTCTGGTCGGCCCTTCCGGCTGCGGTAAGTCCACCACGCTGCGTATGATCGCCGGCTTGGAGGACATCACCGAGGGCGAGCTGTGGATCGGCGACCGGCTGATGAACGACGTGGAGCCGAAGGACCGCGATATCGCCATGGTGTTCCAGAACTACGCCCTGTATCCCCACATGACGGTGTACGATAACATGGCGTTCTCCCTGAAGCTGAAGAAGACGCCCAAGGATGAGATCGACAAGCGCGTTAAGCAGGCGGCGGAGATTTTGGATATCACCCAGTACCTCAACCGTAAGCCCAAGGCGCTCTCCGGCGGTCAGCGTCAGCGTGTCGCCATCGGCCGCGCCATCGTCCGTGACCCGTCCGTGTTCCTGATGGATGAGCCTCTGTCCAACCTGGACGCCAAATTGCGTAACCAGATGCGCGCTGAGATCATCAAGCTCCGTGAGCGCATTGATACCACTTTCGTATACGTGACCCATGACCAGACCGAGGCCATGACGCTGGGCGACCGGATCGTCATCATGCGGGACGGTTTCATTCAGCAGATCGGTACGCCCCAGGAAGTGTTCGATCATCCCGCCAACCTGTTCGTGGCAGGCTTCATCGGCACGCCCCAGATGAACTTCTTTGACGCCAAGCTGGCGAAGAAGGACGGCAAGTACTGTGTGGAGATCGGCGGCATCAGCGTAGCGCTGAGCGAAGATAAGCAGGCGCGTCTTGCCGCTAAGGACGTTGCGGAGCAGGAAGTGATCCTGGGCGTGCGTCCCGATCACCTGATGCTGTGCGCTGACGGCGTGAAGGGCAAGGTGGACGTGAGCGAAATGATGGGTTCAAGCGTACACCTGCACATCAGCACCGAGGGCAAGGACGTGATCGTGATCGTGCCCACCAACGGCACCGCCTCCATCTTCCCCATGGGCAGCGAGGTTAATTTGATCTTCGGCGGCAACGTGGCACATGTGTTCAGCAAGGAGACCGAGAAGAATCTGGAGTGGTAACACCCAAAGCGCAATCTCAGAGCCGGCGCACAACGTGCGCCGGCTCTTTTTATGTCCCGACGTCCTCCGCGGTTGACAGGGGTGGTATACTATTTATGGAGTATGACGAAATACGAGGATATACCTATGGAAGTGACACAAGGCGTGCCGTTTTCCTCCTTCGGTCTGTCGGAGGCGACGATCCGCGCCGTTGCAAGAAAAAACTACCAGATCAGCACGCCGGTACAGGCAGGGTGTATTCCGCCCATGCTGGCAGGGCGTGACGTGATCGCCAAGGCGCCTACCGGCACCGGCAAAACCATGGCGTTCGGCATCCCCATCATCGAGCGGATCGACGCGTCGGCGGAGACGGTGCAGGCGGTGATCCTGGCACCCACCCGTGAGCTGGCGATCCAGATCACCGATGAGATGCGTGAGATCGCCGTATATCATGACGGGGTGCGCCTGGTGTGCCTTTACGGCGGTCAGCCCATCGGCAGGCAGATCGAGGCGCTTCGCCGCAAGCCCCAGATCGTGGTGGCGACGCCGGGTCGTTTAAGCGATCACATGAAGCGCCGCACCGTGCGTCTGGACGCGGTGAAAACCGTGGTGCTGGACGAGGCGGACCGTATGCTGGACATGGGGTTTATCGCCGACGTGACCCGTATTCTCGATAAGATACCGTCCCGGGAGAACCTGGGTATGTTCTCCGCCACCATCTCCCGCGAGGTGATGGATATTTCCTGGATCTATCAGCGTGATCCGGAGGAGATCACCGTGCAGGCGACCCGTGAGAACAAGCCGGATATCCTGCAATACCGTATCGAACTGCCGTCGGAGCAGAAAGTGGACGCCATCGCCCGTATCATCACCCGTGAGGGGTATGACCGCGTGATCTGTTTTTGCAACACCAAGGGCAGTACCGAGCGGCTCAATAAATTCCTCCAGCTTCGGGGGCTGGACGCCAAGTGCATCCACGGTGATATTCCCCAGCGCAAGCGTGAGGAGATCATGCAGCAGTTCCGCGCCGGAAAGCTTCGGGTCTTCGTTGCTACCGACGTGGCGGCTCGCGGTATCGACGTGGACGACGTGGACGCGGTGTTCAACTTCGAGGTGCCGGAGGAGAACGAATACTACGTCCATCGCATCGGGCGTACCGGCAGGGCGAAGAAGCACGGCGTCGCCTATACGCTCTTGAGCGATTTCCCCAGCCGGATGCGGTTGGATACCATCGCGCGCAACACGCGCAGTCAGATCATCCCCGCCACGGTGGACGAGACCGGCGCGGTGACGCCGCTGGAGCGGAAATAAACGCGGATATAAAAGGAACGCTACCCATAGGATAGCGTTCTCCAGCTTGTCAATAAAGCCTCGCAGAGTTCGCGCCGCGCACGGCGCGAAGATATTAAATTGTCATTTGCCGCGGCGTGTACGTGGCAAATGACACCGCTCAGACTACGAAGTGTGCGAATGGTGCGCCACTGGCGCACAATGAGTGCGCGCAGT
>JAFSZX010000025.1 GCA_017458825.1 Oscillospiraceae bacterium | reverse complement strand
GTTTTTTGACAAAAGGGGTGCAGCCTACTGCGCGCACTCATGGTGCGCCCATGGCGCACCATTCGCACACTTCGTAGTCTGTGTGGTGTCATTTGCCACGTACACGCCGCGGCAAATGACGATTCCATGTCTTCGCGCCGTGCGCGGCGCGAACTCTGCGAGGCTTTTTTGACACGCTGAAGAGACGCTTTGGGCGTCTCTTTTTTTGCCTGTGGAAGATCGTTTCTAAAACCGCTCCTGCTGTAAAAAGTCCGCCAGCAGGCGCACGTCGGTATCGGGAAACAGGGAAACGGCGCGGCGCGCCGCGCCCCGGTAGCCTGCCGTATCGTCCTTGGGCAGGGGGAAATGGGTCAGGGCGATATGCGCCGGACGGAGGGTTTGCCTCACATACTGCCGACCCCGGGGCAGGGCGAGCCACGGAAAGTCCAACAGCGCCACGTCCACCGCCTCGCCGCCCAGCGCCGCCGTCAGCTCCGGCGACGCCACGGCGCAGTCGCCGGTGACAAGGACGCTCCGGCCGCCGCCGGTGAGCAGAAAGCCGTAGTGGGGGACGGCGCGGTAGATCTCCTTTTCGTGGGGCAGGCGGAAATACCGCACCGTCACCGCCCCGACGGCAAACGAGCCGCCCTCACCCAGCAACGTGCGCTGTGACGGTAAAAACGGTTCCGGCAGATAAAACGGCGTATCCTGCCAGAGCGCCTGCGCCCGACGCATGGGCTCCGGAGAGAAATGGTCGCCGTGACAGTGGGTGCAAAGCACCGCGTCGGGCGAGGCGAAGGCCTCGTGGCGCAAAACAGCGTCCACCTGTTCCGCCGTCATGGTGGAAAAACCGGGGACCGGTCGGGTGTGGAGCGCGTCGATCCAGATCCGGACGCCGCACAACGAGACGCAGACGCCGGCATTGACGGTAAGTGTAACGGTAACTTCCATATTATCCCTCCAGACCGGGGATCAGCGACAGCAGTTCCTCCCAAGTGACGGAGCCGAAATACTCCCCCGACGGAAAACCGCCCAGGGCGCGCCGCAGCGCGTCACGGCGGCAGGGGAGACCCCGCAGCGCCTCCTGCACCGGCGTAAGATCCCGCAGGGCGAGAAAGTCACCGTAGAAGGCGATGTCCGCCACGGCGCCGCGCTCGATCCGCACCCGCACTTCCACCGTGCCGCCGTCAAACCGCCGGCGGGCGACGGCGGTGCTGGCAGGGGAGGCGCCGTAGTTCCAGTCCCAGGTGGCGTATTTCTCCCGACGCAGTGTTTCCACCGCCGCCAGCTCCTCCTCCGTCAGCGCCGCGCTTTCCAAATGATCGGCAAGCGCCGTTTTCAGATACGCCCAGAACGCCTCCATGGTCATATCCCGGGACAGCATGGAGCGGATATTGCCCACCCGGGCGCGCACCGACTTGGTGCTTTTGGATTGAAATTTCGCCGCGTCCGGCCGCAGGACCCGGGCAATGGTCTCACCGTCGCTGTCAAAGAGCAACGTGCCGTGGTGCAGAATACGTTTGCCCTGAAGCCGCTGTGCCGTGCCGGAGACTTTTTTGCCGGAGACCAGAATATCGTTGCGCCCGGACGCCTCCGCGTCCAGCCCCAGCCCGCGAAGCGCCGACACCACCGGATCGGTGAACCGCCGGGCGCCCTGCTGATCGTCCGCGTCGGTGATAAACGAATAGTTCAGATTCCCCAGATCGTGGTACACCGCGCCGCCGCCGGTGACGCGCCGCACCACGCGGATGCCGTGTTCGGCGGCATAGGCGGCGTCGATCTCCTCGGCGGTGTTCTGGTTGCGCCCGATGATCACCGCCCGATCGTTCTGCCACAACAGGAGATAGTCCCCCTCGGTGCGCCGGCACAACACGGTTTCTTCCAACGCCAGGTTGTAATCCGGATCCTGCCGGTGCGTTTCCAGATAGTACATACGCCGCCCTCCGCATCGTCGCTTTTTGTCCATTATACACACTTTTTCCCAAAGCGCAACCGCTATTTCCCTTTTGCTGTGCGAAAAAGCGTTCTTTTTGTTTGAAACGAACATATTGTTTTTGTTCGTTCTATCTGTATAAACGAAACAAGCAGACGAAAAAACGGAGAAAATACGGAGAAACAGGCAGAAACAGGCGGAAAAGATTTTGTAAAAAATGTGTTGACGCAACGCGCAAAAATCAGTATAATATGTTCGGAAATAACAGGAATGGAACAAAATAGTGTTCTAAATGAACATGGAGGGGGAGAGCGAATGAACGCCGAGCGGCGCAGAGCCATGCGTGATTGGATCACGGAGCGGCTGAACGTGCGGGTGCAGGAGCTGCAGGAGCGGTTTCCCGACGTGTCGGTGATGACCATTCGCCGCGATCTGGCGGCGTTGGAGGAGGAGGGCGCGATCATCCGCACCAGAGGCGGCGCCCGGGTCAATACCCAGACGGTGGGGATGGCGGAGGATATTTACAGCCGCCGCGAGCAGTCCAACGTGGAGGCGAAGCGGATCATCAGCGAAAAGGCGGCGGCGTTCGTGGAGGAGAAGCGCTCCATTTTTCTGGACGCCGGTACCACGGTGATGACGCTGGCGCGGCGGATCCCCGATCAGAATCTGGTGCTGTTTACCACCGCGCCCAATATCGCGATGGAAGTGATGATGCATACCCAGAAACCGCAGGTGACGCTGTTGGGCGGGAATCTCTCACGCAACACGCTGTCCGCTTCCGGCAGGGCGACGCTGGAGTATCTGCGCTCCATCAATATCGACGTGGCGTTTATGGCGACTTCCGCCTTTTCGCCGGAGAGCGGTTTCACCTCCGGCAACCCCTATGAGGCGGAACTGAAAATGGAAGTGATCCGCAAGTCACGCCGCGTGATTATGCTGATGACCACCGAAAAGGCGGATCATAATATGCCCTACACCTTCGCCCAACTGGACGACGTGGACGTGCTGATCTGCGAAAAGCGGCCGGAGGAGGCGCTGATGCAGTTGGCGGCGGAAAAGGGCGTTGTCGTTTTATAATAGGTACATTTGTGCGCCGCGGACGCGGCGTGTGAAGAAATAAAGGAGGTAATGTACATGGCTCTGCTTGTCAGAATGCCGCAAAAAGGGCTCTCGGAGGAGAGCGCGATCCTGAGCAGTTGGTACGTCAAAAAGGGCGACAGCGTGAAAAAGGGCGATTTTCTGTTCGCCATTGAAACGGGAAAAGCCACCTTTGACGTGGAAAGCGAGGCCGACGGCGTTGTGCTGGAGACCATCGGTGAGGCGGGGGACGAGTTGCCCGTCAAGTCCGTGGTATGCGTAGTGGGTCAAGCCGGTGAGAGTTACGATCTGGGCGGTGACGCACCTGCCGC
>JAFSZX010000024.1 GCA_017458825.1 Oscillospiraceae bacterium | reverse complement strand
TCGAAATTCTTTGTGATCGAATATGTCGGGATAGGATACTGGAAGCCTCTTCCGTTTGCATCGCCCTCTATCATTATTTCGATAAAGGCTTTGTTTACCATATCCATTTCCTTCTGGCACTCGCCGTAGGTGAAATCCATCTCCTTGCCGCCGATGATCGCCGGCAGATTCTTCAGATCGTTGGGCACGACCCAATCCAGCGTGATGTTGGAAAACGGTGCCTGCGTACCCCAGCGGCTGGGCGTGTTGACGCCGTAGACAAAGGACTGGATGCACTGCTTGACTTCCTTTTGCGTCAGATTGTCCTTCTTCACGAAAGGCGCCAGATACGTATCAAAGGAGGAGAACGCCTGCGCGCCTGCCCACTCGTTCTGCATGATCCCCAGGAAATTCACCATCTGGTTGCACAGGGTGGACAGATGGTTGGCAGGGGAGGAGGTGATCTTACCGGGCACGCCGCCCAGACCCTCCTGAATGAGCTGTTTGAGGCTCCAGCCGGCGCAGTAGCCGGTGAGCATGCTCAAATCGTGGAGATGGATGGCGGCGCTGCGGTGCGCCTCGGCGATCTCGTCGTCATACACCTCGCTGAGCCAGTAGTTGGCGGTGATGGCGCCGGAGTTGGAGAGAATCAAACCGCCCACGGAATAGGTCACGGTGGAGTTCTCCTTCACGCGCCAGTCGTTGATCTTCAGATAGTTGTCCACCAGATCCTTGTAGTTGAGCAGGGTGGAGTTGATATTGCGCACTTTCTCCCGCTGGCGGCGGTAGAGGATATACGCCTTCGCCACGTCGGCATAGCCGGACTCGGACAGCACCTTTTCCACGCTGTCCTGGATCTCCTCCACCGACACCTTGCCGTCGGATACCTTCCCCTCAAAATCGGAGGTCACGTGCAACGCGATCAGATCGATCACGCTGGGGTGATACTGCTTATTGAGCGCCTCAAACGCCTTGGTGATGGCGCCGCTGATCTTGTCGATATGGAAATCGACCACTTTTCCGTCCCGTTTGATGACTTGATACATGAAAAAAACTCCCCCCGTCAATAGAATACAGTACGAACGGTTCGACAATCGTCGACCGAAAAAACCGTGTACGCTTATTCTATCATCACGGGGGGGCGGTGTCAAGGGGTAATCTCAAGATATTTGGATTAAATTTTTGTTAAGGCACAAGATATTGTGGTTTACAGGTCGACGCCCCGGATCTGCGTATCGGGCACGAAGGGGCGCGCGGCGCCTGCAAAACGCCGCAGATCCTCGCCGGACGGGGCGTGGAGATCGCCGAAGGGGACGCTGTCGCGGTCGGTAAAGCACTGGAGGAAATAGCGTCTGGCGCCGGCGATCAGCTTGCCGATGGCGGTAAAGTCGCTGATCTCGTGCAGTTCCTTTACCACGGTGGTGCGGAACTCATAGTCCGGCGCGCGGTTGGTCAGCAGTGCGATACTGCGATAGATGGCGTCCAGATCCACCTGCGCCACGCCGCAGGTGAGGGCGTATTTTTCGGGGCTGTTTTTCACGTCCATGGCGACGTAATCCACCAACCGCCGCTCCAGAAGCTCTTCCAGCAGATCGGGGTGGGTGCCGTTGGTGTCCAGCTTCACGGCGTAGCCCAGCGCCCGGATCTTCTCCAGCAGCGCCGGCAGATCCGCGTGGAGACAAGGCTCGCCGCCGGTGATCGCCACGCCGTCGAGAAGACCGCGGCGCTTTTCCAGAAACGAGAGAAGCGCCTTGTCGTCCATCACGGGCTGTGCCGTGCCGTCGATCAATTCGTAGTTATGGCAAAAGGGACAGCGGTAGTCGCATCCGCCCAAAAAGACGGTACACGCCACACGCCCCGGGAAATCCAGCAGCGTCATCTTTTGTAAACCGTGTATCTGCATGGCGCGTTTTCCTCCTTTTATATGGCGCACAGAATGTGGCTGTTGCGCACCTCGGCGTCCTCCACGCCGTCGTTGACGGAATAGGCGTGCTTTTCCAGGTCGCCGCAGATCGCCTTTGTCAGACCCTGCGCCGTCAGCTCGTCGATCACGTCGGCGGCGATGCTCTCTATGACGCGGTATTTCTCATCGGACTGCTCGGCGCTGTTGTCGCTGGTGAGAAGATACTCTAAAAGCTCCGCTGTCAGCGCCAGACGCGGCAGGGCGCGCAGGGCGCGAAAGCTCCACTTATAGTAGGGCTGATAGGCGCGGTTGAGCAGAAATATCACCGCGACGGTACTTTTGACGAACTCCACCGCCGCCAACTGCGCCGCGGCGTGTTCCCCGTGGCGCAGGCACCGGAGGTAATTATACTGTCCGGACTGTGCCATCAGCAGGAGCTGACCTGCCAGTTTTTTGCGCCGCACGTCCTCCGGAAAGGCGGAC
The DNA here is from genome assembly GCA_017458825.1 of Oscillospiraceae bacterium. GTDB lineage: Bacteria > Bacillota > Clostridia > Oscillospirales > Oscillospiraceae > Vescimonas. The sequence continues at coordinate 8,750 of JAFSZX010000024.1, read as the reverse complement.
AGGGACCGGCGTATGGCGGTGAGCTGACCGTAGTTGTCGAAAAACACCGCGCCGTTGACGCACTCCGCCAGGGACTGTTCCGGCGTATGGAGCCACTGCCCCAGCGTGAGAACACCGTCACCGGCGCCGATCTTTTCACTGAAAAATTCCGCCGTGCGCAGTACGCCCCGGCGCGCGCCGCCCACCGGCTGCAGGACGTCCCGCCGCACGCCCATAAACTCCCGCGGCAACTTGGCGTAGGCGCGCTCCAGCAAAAACGCGGTGCGCCGGTCTACCACGTCCTCACCCGGGAGAAAGAGGCAGAATCCCGCCTCAAAATCGTGGTCGCGGGACACCTCGTCGTCATAGCCGAAGCACTCCGAGCCGCTCCCTAAAAGACCTGCCGCCAGATACGGCAGTAACTGGGGAAACTGCTCTTGCAGCATAGGTTTTCCGTACGCCTCATAGTAGGCGCGGGACAGTTCAAGCCCGTTCATAGATCGCCTCCGCGCGGCTTTGTAATTCTTCCGCGGCCAGAAAACAGCCGTAGTAGGAGAAAGAGGGGGCGCATTTTTCGCACACAAAGGCGTAGTATCCGTCCCGCGGCAGGGCGGGATCGTCCAACAGCGCGTATGCCCGATCGGTCAGGGCAAAGATGCGCTCCTCCGCCGCCTCCATGCCCAGCTGCGCCTCCAGCGTGTTGGCAATGTTCAAGCAGGTGATCGCCTGCTCCAGCTTGCCGGAGGGTACTTTTTCCATCTGCGCCATGGCCTTTTCGTAGAGCGAGAGCGCCTCGTCATACCGCCCCAGCGCCCCGCAGGTGAGCGCCATGTTGTTGTATAGACCGCCCAACAGCTCCGGCGCGGTGCGGGGCAGTGACTCGTACACCGATCGCGCCTTTTCAAACAGCGCCAGCGACCGTTCATTCTCTCCAAAGGCGTTGCAGGCGGTCGCCGCGTTGACGCAGGTGGTTCCGGCGCTGATGGTGCCGGAAAAATCCAGCTCGTCCAACAGCTCCAGCGCCGCGTCCGCCGCGGCGAGGGAACGGGTCTTGTCGCCTGTTTTGCGGTAATGTCCCACCAGCTCGTTCTGGAGCATCAGCTCGCCCCGCCGGTCGCCGCCCAGACGCGCCTCCTCCAGCCAGTACAGGAGATGGCGCTCGGCGCCGTCATAATCCCGCCGGCTCATGTATTCGTTCATTTTCTCAATGATCCGCTGCTGCGGCACGGCTTTCACCGCCGGCGCCGCGCCGTACGGCTCGTCGCACAGCACGCATCGGGGTTCTACATAATCCTCCGGCGGCAGAGCGCCGCTTCGATATGCCATAGACGCGATCCCTCCCGAATCTTTTCTCTATTGTACCGTGGCGCGGCGATGCTGTCAAACAAGATCCCGCTGGATGCCCGCCACCACGCTTCTTACGTCCTCCATCGTCTGCACGCGGACGATCTTTTCCTTATAGTAATTGGCGTGGGATACGCCTTTTAAGTACCAGCAGAGCTGTTTGCGGCTCTCCAGCACGGCAATACGCTCACCCTTGTCCAGCACCGCCAGCTCCACCTGCCGCAGTGCCGTGTCAAACCGCGCTTTCAGCGGCGGCAGGGGCGGTATCTCCCTGCCCTCCAGCGCCGCCTTTGCCTGTTGGAAGAGCCACGGATTGCCGAAGCACCCTCTGCCGATCATCGCCATATCCGCGCCGGTAAAGGCGAGGATCCGTACCGCGTCCCCGGCGGAGAACACGTCGCCGTTGGCGATCACCGGGATCCCCACCGCCTCCTTGACCTGCCGGATGGTGACCCAATCCGCCTGTCCGCCGTACATCTGGGCACGGGTGCGCCCGTGGACCGCCACCGCCGCCACGCCGACCTGCTCCAGGGCTTTCGCCAGCTCCACCGCGTTGATACTGCCCTTATCCCAGCCCCGGCGCATTTTCACCGTCACCGGCACCGGCGCGGCTTTGACCACCGCCTCCGCCACCCGGACCGCCTTTTCCACGTCCCGCATCAGGGCGCATCCGTCGCCGTTTGCCACCACCTTGTTCACAGGACAGCCCATGTTGATATCAATGAGATCCGCGCCGGAGGCCCGGGCGGCGATCTGCGCCGCCTCCGCCATGCACACCGGATCACTGCCGAAGATCTGGGCGGCGGCAGGGTGCTCGTCCCCGTCCGGCTTCAAAAGAGCGAGGCTTTTCCTGTCGCCGTAGCACAGCGCCTTGGCGCTGACCAGCTCCGTGCAGGTGAGCCCCGCGCCCAGCTCCCGGCAGATCCGGCGAAACGCCAGATCCGTCACGCCCGCCATGGGCGCCAGCGCCAGCTTCGATTCGATTGTCACGCCGCCGATCTCCATGGGCAAAGGCTCCTTTCGTTTTCCATACCGATTATACCATGTTCTTTGGCATAAAAAAAGAGCCGCGGCAAAAGAAAACCGGAGCGGACGGCTTAAAACCGTCTGCTCCGGCAAAGTGAGATTTACAGCACCGCTACCAGAAGCCACACCGCGCCGATCAACGCCGCGCCGGATAACCCTGCCAGAAGCGGCGAAACACGCTTGGGTCGGCGGGGCACATGGTAGCGGGTATAGCTTTTGGCGATCCGTACCGCCTGATCTACCAGCTCGCGGGAGGTCACGCCGTCCCCCGCGGAGCCGTTACGAAGAATGAAGATCGCCTGTTCAAATAGTTGCGGATCGGGAGAATCCACCACGATGACCCGTCGGGAAACGCCTTTGACCACCTGCTTTGCCCTCCTTGTTCCTGTATGTAATAGGAGTATGGACAGGCATCGCGCCGCTTATACCTGCCGGGCGCCTTTTTTATCTCCCACCTGCAGGATCATCACGGCGCAGTCGTCCTGTCCGCCCGTGCGTTCCTGCGCCTGACGCAACACCAACTGCGCCAGCTCCTGGGCGCTGTTGCCGTGCCAGTTCGAAAGAAGAGTTCGGAGCCATTCGTCGCTGTCCGCGTCCGCCACACCGTCGGAGATCATCACGAAATAGCTCTCCGGCAGTAACTGTAACCGTGACTGTTCCGGCGGCTGATCCTGCAGTCCCGCCGGCAAGCTGGCGGAGTTGATGCGGCTGACCGTGCCGGTGCGCTTAACGTAGGACGGCGCCGCGCCGTATTTATACACCTCGGCACTGCCGTTATGGCGGTGCAGAGCCAGCAGATCCAGCGTGGTGTAGCTGTCGGACTGCTCGCCCCGAAGCTGCATGGCGGAGTTGAGGGTTTTCAACGCCGGCTCCGGCTCTATGCCGGAGGCGAGGAACTGCCGCAGCAGTCGGGCGGTCATGGCGGATTCGTGGTGTGCCGCCGCGCCGCTTCCCATGCCGTCGGAGAGCAGGAGATAGAGCACGTCCCCCACCTCAAAGACCTCCAGATGGTCGCCGCACAGCGATTCGCCCGATTTGGGGCGGATGGCGGTCCCTACCTGATAGCCCAAAGACGAGCTGACGTTTGCCACAGCGTGTACCGCCGTGCCGGAGAGCGCCTCACCCAACTGGCGGTACTGCTCCTGAGCCTGCCGCCGCATTTCCGTCAGGCGGTTATGGTACTGCTTACGGGTGAGAAACGCCCGCAGCTCGCCGTTGAGTGTGTTGAGAAATTCGGCAAACCGCACACAGCGGCAGGAAAAATAGGAGGGGAAATCGGCGGCGGCGGCCTGTCCTCGCTGTAAGAGCTTGGGGCAGGCGTCGTTAAAGGCGGTATAGGTGCTGTTGTAATTCTTATGCCAGCACTCCCGACACAATACGCAGTCCCGGCAGATCTGTTCGGCGGTGCGGTCAAACAGCACCGCCGGATTTTCCGGCGGCGGCGGCACGGTGCCGCGGAAAAAGCTGTCGTAGAGGGAGCGCAGTGCGTCCGCCGGCTGGGGCGCGTCGACCTTGCCGCGCCGCGGCGCGCCGTCGCGCTCGTCCTGGCGCCGCCGTCGCAGGAAGAAGGAGCAGAGCATGGCACATACCGCCGTCTCACACAGGATCGCCGCCGGCAGATCGGCGCGGAACAGCACCGACACGACGCCGGCGCTCAGGCAGAATACGCCGGCGCGCACCGTCCACGGCAGGCGGCGGCAGGCGGCGAACGCGGCGGCGGCACAGCCGTATACCGCGCATAAGATCGGCTCGCCGCCGGAGCGTGACAGATCCAGAAGGAGCCCCACTCCGGCGCTCCACACCACGCTGTCCCCCGTCGGCAGGGACCACGCCAGATACACCACCAGCGCCGTGGCCGCCATTCGTCCCGGCGAGAGCTCCATAGACGGCAGGAGATCGGTCAGCGCCACCGCCGCGCCCGCGATCAACAGCCAGACGGCGCGGGGCGTCGGCTTTGTCCACAGTGTGCGCCAGTGCCAGAGGCACAGCGCCAGCACCGCCAGTGACGCAAAGCACAGCGTCCACTGCCAGGCACTGCGCTCCAGAAGGTACACGGACTGCACCAACAGCGTCGCGCTCACCGCCAGCACGGGTCGGAACGCCGCCCGCTCATACAGCCGCGTGCCGGAGAAGAACAGGTTGGCGGCGTAGAGTAAAACGGCGGCGGCGACTTGGCGCAGACCGGACTGAAAATCCAGAAACGCCCACGCGCCGCCGGCGGCGCCCAGCAGGGACAACAGTCCCGGCAGACCCGTTCCGGCGGATGCCACCGCCGCCAGCGCAAAGGGCGCGTACAGACCGCGCAGATGGGCGGCGGACAGGAAAAACGGCAGTACGCAATGGAGAAATGGCGCCGCCAGCGGTTGAGCGCGGCGCAGAAAACGGCGTGGAGAGAATTGTTTCATACAGCTTGTCCTCCTTTGCACCTATTGTACGGGCAAAGGGGGGTCGAATACGGTCGGGTAATAGAAAAAACGGGTCGGGAAACAAAATTTCCCGACCCGAAACCCGTTTTATCGTTGCGCGAAGTACGCCTGTGCCGCGGCGATGTCCTCCCCGATCTGTTGCCGAAGCGCCGCAAGGGAGTCAAACCGCCGCTCCGACCGCACCCGCCGGAGAAACTCCAGACGCAGCGGCTGACCGTAGAGATCGCCGGAGAAGGACAGCAGGTGGGTCTCCACCCACGTCTCCGGCGCGTCGGACACGGTGGGCCGCGTGCCCACGTTGGTCACCCCTGTCAGCACCTGCCCTTCCGGCGTCACCGCGCGGCTGACGTATACGCCGCCGGCAGGGAGCAGCACGCCCTCCGGCGGCTTGAGATTCACCGTCGGCACGCCCATGGCACTGCCCAGACGTTTGCCGTGGCACACCGTCTGCCGCAGGCAGTGGGGATGCCCCAAAAACCGCGCCGCCTGCTCCACCTCACCGGCACGCAGCAGTGCGCGGATATGGGTGGAGCTGACGGTGATGCCGTCCACTTCCACCCGGGGAATGATATCACAGCCCAGACCGTGCCGGGCGCAGTATTCCTGCAAAAACGCCGGCGTTCCCTCGTTGCGGTGACCGAACCGGTAATCGTGTCCGGCGACCAGATGAACGGCGCCGTACTCCTCGCGCAGAAGATCCAGAAACGATTCCGGGCTTCGGGTCATCATGGAGTGGTCAAAGGGCGCCGCCGTCACGCGTACGATGCCGTACAGCCGGCGCATCAGGTCGATCCGGTCGTCCACCGTGTTGATCAGCGGTACCGCCGCGCCGGTAACCACCGCCTTTGGCGGCCGGTCGAAGGTAAACGCGGCAGGCACGGCGCCCAGCGCCTCGGCGACCTCCCGGGTGCGGCGCAGCAGCGCCCCGTGCCCCAGATGTACGCCGTCAAAAAAGCCCAGGGCGATCACGGTTTTTTCTTTGTTCAAAGTGATTCACGCTCCGAAAAAGTTTTTCAGCGAAGTCATCACGCCGTTTTCCAGACGGCTCAAACACAAAAACGTTCCGTCCCCGCCGTAGACACGGTACACGCCGTCTTCTCCCTCCGCGGGGAAGGAATTGCCGTTACGGCAAAGCTGTTCCTGCCGCGGCAAGGCGATGCGATAGGCGCCGCAGGCGCCAAAGAGGGAATCCACCGGCAGTAAAAGCGCCGCGCCCTCCGCCTCGATCCGGGACAGCGTGTAGCAGTCTTTGAGGTAAAACCCCGCCGCCATGGTGCGCCGGAGGGACGCCATACAGCCGCCGCACCCCAGCGCCGCGCCGATATCGTGGCAGAGCGTGCGCACGTAGGTACCCTTGGAGCAGTGGATCCGCAGGGCAAAATCGGTGGGGGAGAGCTGCTGTGTCAGCTCCAGCGCGAACACGGTGATCCGGCGGGGCGCGCGGGATACCTCGCGCCCCTTCCGCGCCAGATCGCAGAGTTTCCGGCCGTTGATCTTAATGGCGCTGTACATGGGCGGTATCTGGTCGATCTGCCCCCGAAACCGCGACAGGACCGCCTCGAGCTGCGCCGGCGTAACGCATACGGGGCACTGCGCCAGTACCGTGCCGGAAGTATCCTGCGTATCCGTCACGGTGCCGAGACGCAACACCGCCTCATAGATCTTCTCGCCGCCCTCGGCAAAGCTGACGGCGCGTGTCGCCTGCCCTGCGAACACCGGCAGAACGCCGGTCGCCATCGGGTCCAGCGTTCCGGCATGTCCGATCCGCCTGGTTTGCAAAATGCCCCGCAGTTTGGCGCATACGTCCATAGACGTCCAGCCTGCCGGCTTATCCACAAGCAAGATGCCGTCCGCCATCTATGCTTCCTCCGCCGCCACAGCGGCCAAAATGGCGTCCTTCACCTCAGGCAGAGTGCCCTCCACCGTCGCGCCGGCGGCGCCGCGGTGTCCTCCGCCGCCCAGTCGGGCGCACACGTCGGAGGCGTTGATCCGGAAGCCGGAGCGCACGGAGATCTTCACAACGCCCGGCCGAAGCTCCCGCAGGGTAATGCCGCAATCCACACCCTCCACTTGGGAGGCGAGGGAGGCCAGATCCTCAATGTCCGCTTCCGTGGCGTGGAGCTCCTCCCGTAAGGCGAGGGGGATCTCCGTCACCGCCACCCGCCCGCCGTCATGGAGCGTCATGCCGGATATCATGCGGCTTTCCATGGCAAGACGGGTCTTGCTCTTCGTGCGGAACAGCGCCTTGTTCACCGCCGCTACCTGCGCCGCGTCCAGCACCTCCAACAGCGCCGCGGCGATCCGGTGGGTGGCGGCGGTGGTGTTGGAATAGACGAAACAGCCGGTATCGGTGGAGATCGCCACGTAGAGCGGCAGGGCGATCCGGGGCGTAACGGGCGTCAACAGCCGGACGATCTCATAGACCACCTCGCCTGCCGCCGCCGCCTCGCCGTCCAGACAGACCCGCGGCGCAAAGGGGCGGTGGGAACTGTGATGGTCGATGGCAAGGACGATGGAGTCGGCGTAGGGAAGGGCGTTTTCCGGCAGAAGATGCGCATCGGCGATATCCACCGTCACCGCAGACCTCGGCTCCCAGCCCTCCGGCGCCAGATACGGCGCGGCATAGGGGGCGTAGGTGGCGGTGAGCTCCGGATTGGGCAGAAGATACGCCGTCTTCCCCAGATCCCGCAACGCCTGACACAGCGCCGCGGCACTGCCTACCGTGTCGCCGTCGGGGCGGACGTGGGTCAACAGCAGTATACCGTCCTGTGCCTTAAGAAAGGCGGCGGTTTCCTGAATCGTCATCATTTCTGATCCTCCGGCAATACAATATCGGCATTGGCGGGATTGGCGGGCTTCACGTGGTGGAGCATCTCCAGAATATGTGCGCCGTGGGCGATGGAATCATCGGCGAAAAACTGAAGCTCCGGCGTATAGCGCAGACCCAGGCGACTGCCCAGCTCACGCCGCAGATACGGCGCGGCGGACTTGAGTCCCCGCATGAGGTCCTTTTCATTGGTCCTGTCCATCGCGCTGATATAGATCCGGGCGCAGCGCAGATCGCCGGTGGTATCCACGTGGGTCACGGTGAGCATAGCGCCGCTCACACGGGGATCTTTCACGGTGCGAAGCAGGGCGGACAGCTCCTGCTGGATCTCGGCGTTGATGCGCCCGATTCGATTGGATGCCATAGGACTCGCTTCCTTTCATGGTATAAAGTCAAAGTACGGGCGGACGCATACGCCCCGCCCGTACACTGTTTATTGCTGGATCTCCTCCATGGTAAAGGCTTCGATCACGTCGCCTTCCTTGATGTCGTTGAACTTCTCGATGGAAAGACCGCACTCGTAACCTGCGACCACTTCCTTCACGGAGTCCTTGAACCGCTGGAGCGACGCCAGAACGCCCTCGTGTACCACGATGCCGTCCCGTACCAGGCGCACCTGGCAATCCTTGCGCTGTACCTTGCCGTCTGTCACGTAACAGCCCGCCACGGTACCCACGCCGGAGACCTTGTAGGTCTGGCGCACCTCGGCGTGACCCAGCAGCAGCTCCCGGAACTTGGGCGAGAGCATACCCTTCATGGCGGCTTCGATCTCGTTGATGGCGTCGTAGATCACGCGGTACATCCGCATATCCACGTTGGAGCGCGCGGCGCTGTCCCGGGCGGCATTGTCGGGGCGAACGTTGAAGCCCACGATGATCGCCTGTGAGGTAGCCGCCAGCATCACGTCGGATTCGTTGATGGCGCCGACGCCGCCGTGGATGACCCGTACCCGTACCTCGTCGTTGCTGATCTTTTCCAGCGAGGAGCGTACCGCCTCCACACTGCCCTGCACGTCCGCCTTAACGATCAGGTTCAGCTCCTTCATCTCGCCCTCCTGCATCTTGGCAAAGAGGTTATCAAGCGTGACCTTGCTTGCGCTCTTGGCGGCGGCGTCCTTCTCGGCCTGCTTTCTCTGCTCAACGAGCTGG
>JAFSZX010000023.1 GCA_017458825.1 Oscillospiraceae bacterium | reverse complement strand
TTTAAAAAAACGGTCGCGCCGGCCTGCGGCACCCGCTCCCGTTTTTCTGATCGATAATTGATTTCAGCGGTTCGCCATCTTCACGGCGATCTCCAGGCCGATCTTCATCATATTGGTGAAGGTGTTCTGCCGGTCGTCGGCCGACAGCTCCCGGCCGGTGACCAGGTTGTCGGAAATGGAGCAGATGGCCAGGGCCCGCTTGCCGGTATAGGCGGCGGTGCAGTACAGGGCGGCGGCCTCCATCTCCACGGCCATGATGCCCATCTTCTGGAATTTGGCGTTGCGGCCGGCGGCGTCGTAGAAGGTGTCGCTGGAGTAGAGGTTGCCCACGGGCATCTTCACGCCCAGCTCCCTGGCGGACTCCACGGCGGCCATCAGCAGGTCGAAGTCACAGATGGGGGCGAAGGTGCCGCCCAGCTCGTACTGGTCGGCAAAGTTGGAGTTGGTGCAGGCGCCCATGCCGGCCATGACGCTGCCCAGCTCCATATCCGCCCGCATGGCGCCGGCAGAACCGATGCGGATGATGTTCTCCACGTCGTATCCGGTGAACAGCTCATAGGAATAGATCCCGATGGACGGCATGCCCATACCGCTTGCCATCACACTGACCGGCACGCCCCGATAGGTGCCGGTATAACCCTGCACGCCCCGCACGTTATTCACCAGTACGGGATCGGTGAGGAAGTGTTCCGCGATGAATTTGGAGCGCAGCGGATCACCGGGCATCAAAACGGTTTTGGCGAATGCGCCCTGCGGCGCGTTATTATGAGGCGTCATGGTAAGTTCTCCTTTCACGCTTCCATCGCTTTGACCGCCTTGACGATGCGGCTGGTACCCAGCCGGTCGGCGCCCAGAGCCAGGAAATCTTCCGCGTCCTTCAAATCGGCGATACCGCCTGCCGCCTTGATCTTCAGATGCGGCGCTACGTTCGCCTTGAAAAGCGCCACGTCCTCCCGTGTGGCGCCGCCGCCGGCAAAGCCGGTGCTGGTCTTGATATAATCGGCGCCGGAATCGCTGACGGCGCGGCACATGGCGACCTTCTCCGCGTCGGTCAGCAGGCACGTTTCGATAATGACCTTCAAAAGCTTGCCGCCGCAGGCTTCCTTGACGGCGTGGATCTCGTCGCGGACCTGATCGTACAGCCCGTCCTTCACCCAGCCTACGTTGATGACCATGTCGATCTCGCCGGCGCCGTTTTGCACCGCCTCACGCGCCTCAAAGCACTTAGCGGCGGTGGTGCTGTACCCGTTGGGGAATCCCACCACCGTGCAGATGGTGAGCTTGCCCTGCACGTATTCCACCGCCTGCTTAACGTAGGACGCGGGGATGCAAACGCTGGCACAGCCGTAGCGGAGAGCGTCGTCACAAATGGCGCGGATCTCCGCCCAGGTCGCCGTCTGGCTCAAAAGTGTATGATCCACCTTGGATAGAATCGCTTGCAGTTCCGGTTTCATAAAAAGCTCCTTTCGGGACGTTTTGTTGCATCCGGCGGCATAAAACCGCTGTTCACCCTGATTATAGCACAGTGGAATCCCCTTTGTCCACCGTGGAAAAAAAGGAGGACGCGAAAACGCCCTCCTTTTTTCAAACGTGCGCTGATTTACTTCCTGCCGAGCAGACCGCCGATCGCGTCGCCGATCTTTGCCGCTTTCTCATTCAGCTCCAGCTTGGCGGCGGCGTCGTCAATGGCGGCGCCGGCTTTGCCTGCCAGATCGCTCAATTTTTCGGCAATACCGGCGCTCTCCAGCTTGGCTTTGACGCCCTCCGCCAGCGCCTTGATCTGCTCGTCCGGCAGATCGACGCCCAGCAGATCCTCCAGCGTCTTGACCGGCTCGGCGGCAAACTTCTTCGCCAGCTGATCGTCGTTTTTGATCTTATATACGATCTCATCGATCTTTGCCTTGATATCCATGTGCGATCCTCCCGTATTACTGCCCCTTGGGGTTGGCGCCGTACATGTTATCGCCGGGCTGGCTGTCCTGACACAGCCAGACCAGCAGTAAGATCCAGCCTACCAGCGGAATGAAAACGCAGAAGAAGAACGCGCCGGTCCTGCCCACGTCATGGAGGCGGCGCCAAACAGCCGCCAGACTGGGTACCAACAGAGCGAGAGTTACCACTCCGTCGATCCAGGAAAGCAGTCCGCCCAGAATGGATTTCTCGCCGCCCACGATGCTGATCAACGCGCCGAAAACCGCCCCGACCAGGCAGGTAAAAAGCACCCAGTACCAATACTCACTGCGCCGGGCCCGGCCGGTAAAATCGGTGTACTTGCTCAGTGCAGTGGTAACAGCTTCCGTAAATTGCATGGTGGTTCACTCCTTTTTGTAATATTCGGCTGACGCCGAAAGGTGGCTTACTTGAAATACCGCTCCAAAAGCCCCTTGAACGCCTTGCCGTGGCGCGCTTCGGCACGGAAAACACCTGTTTTTCCTTTTATTTATGCGGTTTGTGTAAATATAACATACAAAAAACACACAATCAAAAAAGATATGTATGAAAAATAAGGCGTTTTTAACCGCTTTTGTTTTTGGAGACTGATAATTATTAAAGGCCTAACTTTTTAGCAAAACCGGCTGCTTTTTCTTTAATATCATCTTTAAGAAGTTCTGCGCCAAAGTAACGCATGAGCAGTCCTTCAAACGCCTTGCCGTGGCGCGCTTCATCGCGGGCCATCTCGTGGATGGTGTCGTGCAGCGCGTCCAGATCGTACTTCTTGCACAGCTTGGCAAGATCCGTCTTGCCCTGTGTGGCGCCGTTCTCCGCGTCCACGCGCATCTGCAGATTCTTCCTGGTGGAATCGGTGACCACTTCGCCCAGGAGTTCGGCGAATTTGGCGGCGTGTTCCGCCTCTTCCAGACCCGCCTTTTCCCAATACATGCCGATTTCGGGATAGCCTTCCCGATGCGCCACACGCGCCATCGCCAGATACATACCCACCTCGGAGCATTCGCCCTCAAAGTTGGAACGCAGGCCGGCGATGATCTCCTCCTGCACCTCGGCAGGCACGTCGGCGCCGAAGACCTTGCCCACGCCGACCACATGCTCGGAAGCCCAGCTCATCTCGCCCGCCTGCTCCACGAACTTGGAGCCGGGCACCTTGCACACCGGGCACTGTGCCGGAGGCGTGTCGCCTTCATGTACGTAACCGCAAACAGAGCATACCCATTTTTTCATTGTTTTGTCCTCCAAACGTTTTATTGGCGGAGCGACGCCCCGCAAGTTTTTACATGACAGATTATACCATAATCTTCCGCCGTTTGAAAAGCAAAATCTTTTCCGGCGCGGCAAAATTCACAAATCCGTAAAGAAACAGCCGCCCGAAAAGCGGACGGCTGTTTTGTGCGGTTTTATTCTTCTTCCGCCAGCGCCTTGGCTTCGGCGATCGCCTTTTCCTGCGCCGCCGCGGGGCAATCCTCGTAACGGACGAAGTTGAAGGTGAACGTGCCGCGGGACTGGGTCATGGAGCGCAGGTCGATGGCATAGGAGGTCATCTCCGCCATGGGGACTTCCGCCTCCAGCACCTGCTCGCCGTCGCCGGTGGGATTCATGCCCATTACACGGCCGCGGCGCTTATTCAAATCGCCCATCACGTCGCCCAGATAGCTGTCGGGAATGGTGACCTTCAGCTCGCCGATGGGCTCCATCAGTACAGGCTTTGCCTCCGGCAGAGCCGCCTTGAACGCCAGGTTTGCCGCCAGCTTGAACGCGATTTCGGAGGAGTCCACCGGATGGTAGGAACCGTCCACCAGCGTCGCCTTCAGGAACACCACGGGGTAGCCTGCCAGCACGCCGTGCAGGCAGCTTTCCCGCAGACCCTTTTCCACGGCGGGGAAGTAGTTCTTCGGCACGGAGCCGCCGAACACGTTCTCTTCAAAGATCATCTCTTCCTGCTCGGTCTGGGGCTCGAAGATGATATGCACGTCGCCGTACTGACCGGAACCGCCGGTCTGCTTCTTATAACGGCCCTGCTTACGCACGGTGGAACGGATCTTCTCACGGTACGGCACACGGGGCGTATCCAGCTCCGCATCCACACCGAAACGGGATTTCAGCTTGGCGCACAGCACGTCGATCTGGATGTCGCCGGTACCGGCGATGACCACCTGATGGGTCTCGGCGTTGTTGGTGACGGTAAAGGTGGGGTCTTCCTCGTTGAGCTTGTTAAGTCCGGTGCCCAGCTTCTCCACTTCCTGCTTGGTCTTGGGAGAGATGGCGCGCTCATAGCAGGGCTGGGGATAGTTCATGCCGGCGAGCTTGACGATGCTCTTGCCGTCGCACAGCGTGTCGCCGGTCTTCACCTTGTCCATCTTGCCGATGGCGCCGATGTCGCCGCAGCACAGCTCCTTGATCTCCTCGCTCTTCTTGCCCTTCATGGTGTACAGACGGCCCAGCTTCTCCGTGTTGCCGGTGGTGGTGTTATAAAGCGCCATGTCGCCGGTGACCTTGCCGCGCACCACTTTGATCATGGAGTACTTGCCGTACTGGTCGGAAATGGTCTTGAACACGATGGCGGCGGTGGGACCGTTGGGGTCGATGGCAACTTCTACGGCGTTGCCGTCGTCGTCCTCGGCTTCCTCGGCGCCCATGTCGGTAGCGGCCGGCACCAGATCCAGCACGGTCTGCATCAGCATTTCCACGCCGAGACCTGTCACGGCACTGCCGCACAGCACGGGGCAGATACTGCCGTCCCGCACGCCGATCTTAAGACCCCGGGCGATCTCCTCGGCGGAGAGCTCCATGGTCTCGAAATACTTCTCCATCAGCTCCTCGTCTGCGCCGGCGGCGTTCTCCATCAGCTCGGCGCGCAGACCCTCCACCTCGTCCGCCACGGAGGCGGGAACGGGGCACTCGGACACCTTGCCGCCCTTGACCTCATACGCCTTGTTGTGCAGAAGATCCACAATGGCGGTAACCGCCTTGTTGCCGTCCACCACAGGCGCCACGATGGGGGTGATGGCGGTGCCGAACTTGCCCTTGATGGCTTCCAGGCAGGACACGTAGTCGGAGTTGGCTTCCTCGGTGCGGTTGATGAAGATCATGCGGGGCTTCTTGCCCAGCATCTTCCAGCTCCGCTCGATACCCACGCTCAAACCGTCTTTGGCGGCGCCCACCAGCACCGCGCACTCGGCGGCACGGATGGCGGACAGCGCCTCGCCGGAGAAGTCGAAGTTACCGGGCGCGTCCATCACGTTGATTTTCACGCCCTTATAGTTCACCGGAGCGAACGCCAGTGAAATGGAGATCTGGCGTTTGATCTCTTCCGCGTCATAGTCACAGGTGGTGTTACCGTCGGCGGTTTTGCCCAGGCGATCCGTCCCCTTGGTCATAAAGAGCATCTGCTCGGCAAGGGAAGTCTTGCCGGAGCCGCCGTGACCCAGCAGGGCGATATTGCGAATGTCATTGGCAGTCATAGTGGTTCGTTTCTCCCTTCATGTTATAAGCGCCGCAACCGGCGCCGATGATCCAACAGAATAGATTATATACTATTTTTTCCTGCCTGACAACTATATTTTTCCGGCGAAACGGCAGAATTTCACGCGGAATTTTTGCGCAAGGTGCAAAAATGCAATCGTAAAGATTTTCTCTACGATTGCTCTTTGCATTTATTGCCTGCTTTCTGTCCACTTTAGCCCACATCGCCTTTACAGCAATTGATATATATTTCCTGTGTCCTTTCCCACATATTCCTACCTCCTATCATGAAACAGATTTGAAATAGAATTTAAGAAATCGCAGAAAACTGCGTCCCCACATCTTCAAATGCCTGACGATTCTTCAATACAAAACCGCGAATACACGCCAGATAATAGACGGAGCCCACCGCGCCGATCACGCCTCCAAACAGCAGGTTATAGATCAGCGTTATAATCGGAGCCGTCAGCGGCTCAAATTTCCGAACGATTCCCGTTGGTTTCTCCTGCACGCTGTTACTGTATTGCAAATCCCGTATGCCGGAATAAATATTGAGCGCGCCAATAATCAAAAGCATCCAATTATGCACGGTCCCCGAAAGAATCTGTACACCCGCTATGCAAAGCCAGATGATCCCGTTTATCTTCACCCTATTTGCCAGCTCCGCGACAAGGCTCGCTCCGTCTTCCTGCGCCTGCCCGAACACGCGATATCCCGTAGCACAGCCACAGCCCGGACAAATAACAGCCTCATCTAACAACTCCCTCCCACACTTTTCACAATACTTCATTTCCCTCTATTCCTCTCCTTTTTCGCGTACAAGACGCGATTAAACGTAGCTCATATAAGACCCGATGATTGCGGCAATCACAAGATATATGAATAGCACCAGCGCAGTTTTCACGCAGAAAGCGATCAATGCCGCTTTCCCGTATGCCCCCGCCGCTTTTGGCGTCTCGTTCCTTTTCAGCGCCCATAAGATCAAACCGACAATCGGCACGATCACGCACAACACAATGAGTGCAGTGTCTGCCTTATCCTCCACACCCCTCTGCTGCGGCTCTATCATCTGCTTTCTTTGTTGCGGCAGGCGAAACACCGAGCAACCACAATGAATGCATATAACCGCATCATCCTCAATTTCTTTACCGCAATGCGAACAATATTTCATTTCCCTTCACCCTTGCCTTTTCTAATGTTATGTTATCTCGGCTCTACGCCGCATTTGGCACAATACCTCTTCACTCGATTTGACTGGCTCACTTTTCTCTGTTCCCTTTCCCGTTTTACCGAAAATCTGATGGGATGTCCGGTTACATTACAATTATCACCGCTCTTTATGCTGATACTCTTTCATATTTCTTGCCACTTCCATAAACCGCCTCCCCGAAAAAATAAAAAGTGCGCAGCCGAAGCCGCGCACGAAAAACGCCTCTCCGTCTGCTGCCACACAAACCTCATTACGATCCACAGGGAACGCAAAGTGGAGAAAGCGTTTTTACTAATAAAAACACTTCCCCATGGATCGTCTTTTTATGCAGTTTGTGTGGCAATTTGTATTGTATCATACTTAATTTCCCATAACAAGCCTTTTATGGCAAAAAACAGCAAAACCGGCGAACCTTTTCCTTGGCTCGCCGGTCTTGCCGGATATTGCGCAACATTTTAATAATGCTTCACCAAACTGCTCAAAAGCCAGGTGGGCAGCAGCCACAGCGCCTGATACCCCAGCACCCGCAACGGCTCCAACTGCTCCCACGCCCCCACGGAGGTAAGATAGTACGCCAGCAGCAGTCCGCACAGGCCGCCCAGATACGCCAGCACCGTCGCCACCGTCACTGAGCGGGTCATGCGCCGTCCGCCCACCACCACTTCCGTCAGGGGCATCAAGCCTTCCCGATAGATGATGGCGGGGGCGATCTGCGCCGTTTCATCGCACTGCTCGCTTAAGGCGAGGCGGGTGGATACGTTGGGATAGATCGGCTTGGCGTCCAGATTGAACTTGCGGCGCAGCAGCGGCGGCGTCACGTTACAGCTACGGGTCGCCATCACCGGTTCGATCCGGTTGCGGCGCAGTGCCCGCAACGCCCATTCCACGTTTCGGGACGGCTGATACTTGATGGCGAAAATAGCGATCAGCGCCCCGTCTACCGCCAGAAAGACGCCCGTTTTCAGTTTCAGCTCCTGGGGCAGCGTGACGTGGTGCTTACGCATGAAGTAGGCGCTGCCCATCATTACGCTCTCGCCGCGGATGGTGCCGCCCACGCCGCCTTCCTCGTAAAACTGCATGTCGTGTACCGGAACGATGCATCCGCCCTCGGCGGTCAAAAGCTCCTCGAACAGCGGCGTCAACTGGCTGTGCGCCTGGGAGGTGACGCTGGCGGCGTAAGAGACCACCTTGCCGATCTCCTCGCCGAACACTTTCAAGCCGTTCAAGCCCACCGTTCCCGGGGGAAACAGATCGTTGTCGCACACCACCACGCGGCGGCTCCGGCTCGCCATACGCGCTCCGGCATATCCTGCCACCGCACAGCCGCTTTTGGCAAGACGGCGCGTGAGATACCGCAGGGGCAACGCTCCGGTCAATGGCAGGGAAAAAGGGATCGCCACCGCCAGCAGCAGTGACCATACCCGCAGGATCTGCTCCCCCTCGCCGCGGCTGAAAGATACCACGCCTGCCAGTACCGCGGTGACCGCCACGTAGAGCGGCGCCAGGATCCGTTGCCAGCGGCGGGCGGGATCGGGCCGCATGGACAGACGGTACAACCCCTTGAGCGTGCCGCGCCGTTTACAGCTTCCCGCCGCCGTGACCGACACGCCGAAAGGCGGCACGCCGCCCAACTGCGCCAGGCGGAACGTTTCACGCCGCCGCTCGCTCTCCAGCAGAGTGCCTTCCATGCACAAAAAGAGGAAGACCGCCGGACTTGCCGCCATCAGCGGTACCGCCGCGCCGCTGATGGCACAGCGGATACATTCGCTTACCGATACCAGCACCGACACCGCCGCCGCCGCTTCACAGCCCGGGCGGCGACGCCGCACCTGACGGGACAGCTCCTGCCACAGGGGTACCGCCGAGAGCGCCGTCAGCAATAGGAACAGTCCGTAGACAAGCGCCTGAACCGCGGGCAAACCGCTCCAAAGTCCCGCGGTCCAGCCTGCCGCGTCCGTCGCGGTCAGCACCAGCAGCAACAGCGCGAAAACCGCCGTCCACAGCGTGTAACTGCGCAAGGCGGCACAGCGGCGCTTAACGTCGCGCACCGCGTCGTCCAGATCCGGCTCCGGCTCCTCCTCCGGCTCCGCCCGTTCCGGCTTCTCCCAAAGAGATTCCGTATCCTCCCGCTCCTGACGGCGGCGGCGGGCGGCGCGAAACCGCGCCAGCGCGTTCTCCAGAACGTCACGCAGTTTTTGATCCAGCGGAATGGGCGGCTCCAGAATCGCGTCGTCCTCGTCCAGCACCGATTCCACCGTTTGTGACATCACCTTTTCCAGAGGAACGGTTCGTTTGCCCTCCGGCTCGGCAGGGAAAATGCTCCGCGCCGGCGCGGCTTTCACCGCGCTCTTCGCCGCAGGCTTCGGTTCCGGCTTTGGCGCAGGCTCGGCGCGTTTCTTCTCCGGCGCTTTTACCGCCACGCCGTGCATCATCTTCTCCATGGTCTGCGCCACCGTATGGCGCAGATCCACCGTGTCCACGCTGGGCGCAGGCTCCTTGTCAGGCGGCGCGCTCTTCGCCGCGGGCTTTGGCTCCGGCTTCGGCGCAGGCTTTGGCTCCGGCGCAGGCTCCGCCCCACCCTGCCCGTATTCCGCCAGGATGTCTTCCAACGAGTATTCTTCGCCTTCCACGGGTTTCACGCCGCGCAGCAGCCGCCCCGTTTCCGACAGCATGAGATCCAGTTCTTCGTCTGTCATCTTTTGTCCACCAGTTTCTTTTTTACAGCCGCTGACGTACCGCCTCATAGAGGAGTACAGACGCCGCCGCCGATGCGTTCAGAGATGAGATCCTGCCGCGCAGGGGAATGGATACCAGAAAATCGCAGTGCTGTGCCACCAGACGTGACATCCCGCTCCCCTCCGAGCCGATCACGATGGCGGCCGGACCTTTCAGATCCGCCTCATAAAGGGGTACGGAACCGTCCGCCGCCGTGCCGAAGATCCAAACGCCCTGCCGTTTCAGATCCTCCAGCGCCGCGGTCAGATTCGCCACACGCGCCACCGGCACGTAGCTGACGGCGCCGGCGCTGGTTTTCGCCACGATGGCGGTAAGTCCGGCACTGCGGCGCTTGGGAATGATCACACCGTGGGCGCCGGCACATTCCGCCGTGCGCAAAATGGCGCCCAGATTGTGGGGGTCGGAGATCTCGTCGCACACCACGAGAAGCGGCGCTTCGCCCTTTTGCGCGGCATCTTCCAGCATGGATGCCACGCTCACGTATTCCCGTACCGCCGCCAGCGCAATCACGCCCTGATGGGCGTGGGTACGGGACATGGCGTCCAGCTTGCGCCGGTCGGCTTCCACCACCACCACACCCGCGTCACGGGCACGGGAGGCGATATGCCCCAGCGTTTTATCCGTATCGCCTTTGGCGAGATAGATCTTGTCGATCGCCGTGCCGACGCGCAGCGCCTCGATCACGGCGTTGCGCCCTTCGATGATCCCGTCCGCCTCGGCGTCCTGTACACGGTTTTCCCTGTCGCGTTCTCTCATGCTCCGTTCCTCTCCGCCCGTTGTTTTTCTGCGATACGGTCAGTATACCATGTTTTTGCGACGGAATAAAGCATCATTCACAGTTTTTTTACAGAAAAAACATGGTCGGGGCGCTTGTGACTTCTATGATTCTATGGTATACTGACACAAAATGTGCAATCGAGGGGCGTTTCGCCCTTGCTATACGGGAGGACAGATCTATGGAGCCCAACAATAAAAACAACAAACCCGGGCGCGGCGGCCGCAATATGCGCGGCGTGGTGACGCTGGTGGTCTGGGCGATCATTCTGACGGTGATCTTCAACTATATCAGCGCCTATACCAGCAACAGCTCCAACCGCGCCACCAGCCACGAGATCCAGTACAGCGAGTTTTTGCAGTTGGTGCGTGACGGGAAGGTCCGGCAGGTCGTTTTGCGGGACGGCACGATTTACGCCTCGCCGGTAGACGGGTACGTCTACACCGATGAGGACGGCAAAACGTATGCCGCGTCGGAAAAGAGCGAACTGCTGCTGTATACGGTGGACGTGGATTCCGGCCTCACCGTGGCGCTGCTGGATGAAAGCGGCGTCGCCTTCACCGAGCCGTATCAGGCGCAGATGAGCCCCATTCTGGAGTTTATGATCGCCTATATCGTCCCGATTATTCTCATGGTCGGCGCCATGATCTTGCTGATGCGCTTTATCAGTAAAAGCGGCGGCGGTCTGGGCGGGATCGGCAACGTGGGCAAAGCCAACGCCAAGGTATATATGGAGAAATCCACCGGCGTTACATTCAAGGACGTGGCGGGGCAGGACGAGGCGAAAGAGAGCCTTGCCGAGATCATCGACTTTTTGCATAACCCCGGCAAGTATACCGCCATCGGCGCCAAACTGCCCAAGGGCGCGCTGTTGGTCGGCTCGCCGGGTACCGGCAAGACGCTGCTTGCCAAGGCGGTGGCGGGCGAGGCCGGCGTGCCGTTTTTCTCCATCTCCGGCTCGGACTTCGTGGAGATGTTCGTAGGCGTAGGCGCCAGTCGGGTACGCGATCTGTTCAAAGAGGCGTCCAAAGTAGCGCCGTGCATCATCTTCATCGATGAGATCGACACCATCGGCAAGACCCGTGACGGCGGCCGTTTCGGCGGCAACGACGAGCGGGAGCAGACACTCAATCAGCTTCTGGCGGAACTGGACGGCTTCGATCCCGGCAAGGGCGTGATCGTGCTGGGCGCCACCAACCGCCCCGAAGTGCTGGACAAGGCGCTGTTGCGCCCCGGTCGGTTTGACCGCCGCATCACGGTGGATCGCCCCAATCTGGCAGGGCGGCTGGCAACGCTGCAGGTCCATACCCGCAACATCCATCTGGCGGAGGACGTGGATCTGGAGAAGATCGCCCAGGCGACCGCCGGTACCGTGGGCGCCGATCTTGCCAACCTGGTAAACGAGGCGGCGCTCCGCGCCGTGCGGAACGGGCGCAAGGCGGTCAATCAGAACGACCTGCTGGTATCCTTCGAGGTCGTCATCGCCGGCAGTGAGAAGAAAGGCACCGTGATCACCGAGGAGGAAAAACGGATCATCGCCTATCACGAGGTGGGTCACGCGCTGGTCGCCGCGAAGCAGAAAAACGCGCAACCCGTGTCGAAGATCACCATCGTGCCCCACACGCAGGGCACGCTGGGCTATACGCTCCACCTGCCGGAGGAGGAAAAATTCCTTCTGTCCAGGGAAGACATCCTCGCCGAGATCCGCACGCTGTTGGCAGGCCGCTCCAGCGAGGAGATCGTCTGTCATACCATGACCTCCGGCGCCGCCAACGACATTGAGCGCGCCACGGAGCTGGCGCGGAATCTGGTGGCTCGCTTCGGTATGACCGAGGAATTCGACATGATGGCGCTGGGCACGATCCAGAGCCAGTATCTGGACGCCGGCTATACCATGACCTGCGCTCAGGAGACGTACGCCGCCGCCGACCGCGCCACCATCGCCATTTTGCGCCAGTGCCACGAGGAGGCGCGCCAACTCCTGCGGGAGAATCGGGAACTGCTGGACAAGATCGCGGCGTACCTTTTGAAGAAAGAGACCATCACCGGCCAGGAGATGATGGCGATCATTGAGGGTCGGGATCCGGAATCTGTGGACAATTACGGCGCCACGGCGGAGGAGCCGCCGGCGTTCCGCCCGTCCGTGCCGGACGTGATCGAAGCGCCTGCCAAACACGTTCATATCGTATCCGAGCCGGTAGCGGCGCCGGAAGAGCCGCCGGCAAGCGAGCCATCCAAAGAAGAGGAGTGATCGAATTATGGCATCGAAGGTATTTGAGCTGATCGCCAAAGAACAGGCGCGGCAGGACGAAACGGTGGAGCTGATCGCCAGCGAAAACTTCGTCAGCGCCGACGTATTGCGGGCCGTCGGCTCCTGTTTGACCAACAAATATTCCGAGGGGTATCCCACGGAGCGCACCGGCGGCAATAAGGGTCGCTATTACGGTGGCTGTGAGGTGGTCAACGAGCTGGAGGAATACTGCTGTGATATGTGGCGCAAGGTGTTCGCCACGGATTATCACGTGAACGTTCAGCCCCACAGCGGCTCCAGCGCCAATCTGGCGGCGTATCTGAGCGTACTGGAGCCGGGCGACACGATCCTGTCCATGAGCCTGAGCAACGGCGGTCATCTGACCCACGGCTCACCGGTGAATTTCAGCGGCAAGCTGTTCCGCATGGCGTTTTACGACGTGGACAGCCGCGGTTTTATCGACTACGACGCCATGGCGGAGCTGGCGCGTTCCCTCCGCCCCCGCCTTATTTTGGCAGGCGCGTCGGCGTACAGCCGGATCATTGACTTTGCCCGGATCGCCGCCATCGCCCGTGAAGTGGGCGCCTACTTTATGGTGGACATGGCGCATATCGCCGGTCTGGTGGCGGCGGGAGACCACCCCTCCCCCTTCGGATTGGCGGATCTGATCACCACCACCACCCATAAGACGCTGCGCGGTCCCCGGGGCGGCTTGATCTTCTGCAAGCCGGAGCTGGCAAAAAAGGTGGACAGCGCCGTCTTCCCCGGCACACAGGGCGGACCTTTGCAGCACGTGATCGCCGGTAAAGCGGTGGCGGCGGAGGAGGCGTGCACGCCGGAATTTGCCTCTTACATCCACGCCGTGGTCCGCAACTGCCGCGCCATGTGCGACGAGTTTTTGCGCATGGGGTACAAGGTGGTCACCGGCGGCACCGACAATCACCTGTTTTTACTGGATCTTACCGACACGGGTTTGACCGGCAAAGCCGTGCAGGACGAGTTGGATCGCCACGGCATCACGCTGAATAAGAACTGCGTGCCCAACGAGACCCGATCGCCCCAGCAGACCTCCGGCGTGCGGATCGGCACGGCGGCCATGACCACCAAGGGCTATACCGAGGAGGACTTCCGTGCCGTGGCGCGGCGGATCGACGCGGTGATCCGCCAGATGCGCGAGGCGCTGTAACAGCTTATCAAAACCGTACGCGGCGGACGGCGCGGGGCGCTTCCCCGAGCCGTTCGCCGAAACAGGCGGGTATGGCGGAATTGGCAGACGCGCCGGATTTAGGTTCCGGTGGGCAACCGTATGGGTTCAAATCCCATTACCCGTACCAAAAATGGCAGACGGTCTCTTGGCCGTCTGCCATTTTTCCGGGGAAGGGGATTTGAAACGAATTCCGAAGGCGACGCCCGCAGGGCGGCGGCTTCGGCAGCAAACAGCCCGGTGGGCTGTTCGCGCAATGAGAGGAAAATCCCATTACCCGTACCATCGTAAAACCGCTCCGTCGGCGCATGCCGGCGGAGCGGTTACTCTGTATTCTCCTCCTCTTCGGGGCGCTCAAAAAATAAACCGCGCGCAATCGGCGGTATCATCTTGCAAAGGGACAAGTTTTTCGGTATAATAGACAAGAAATCTCACGCAACCGTCGATTCCGTTTCAAAAAACGACAGAAAGCTGGTGACACATGGAACATTCCGCCCCGTATGTGATCGAAATGAATCACATCACCAAGGAATTTCCCGGCATCAAAGCCAATGACGACATCACCCTGCAGCTTCGCAAGGGAGAGATCCATGCGCTGCTGGGTGAAAACGGCGCCGGAAAATCCACCCTCATGAGCGTGCTGTTCGGACTGTATCAGCCGGAGCAGGGCGAGATCCGCAAAAACGGTCAGGTCGTGACCATCCGCGACCCCAACGACGCCACGGCGCTGGGTATCGGCATGGTGCATCAGCACTTCAAGCTGGTGGACGTGTTTACCGTGCTGGACAACATCATCTTAGGCGCGGAGACCACCAAGCTGGGCTTCCTGCAGAAGAAAGAGGCGCGCGACAAGGTGATGGCGCTGTCGGAGAAGTACGGTCTTCGGGTCGATCCCGACGCGCTGATCGAGGACATCACCGTGGGTATGCAGCAGCGCGTGGAGATCCTCAAGATGCTCTACCGCGACAACGAGATCCTGATCTTCGACGAGCCCACCGCCGTGCTGACGCCTCAGGAGATCGACGAGCTGATGGCGATCATGAAGAACCTTGCCGCCGAGGGTAAGTCCATCCTCTTCATCTCCCACAAGCTCAACGAGATCATGCAGGTATCCGACCGGGTCACCGTGCTGCGCAAGGGGCGCTACATCGGCACCGTCAATACCGCCGACACCAACAAGCAGGAATTGAGCAACATGATGGTAGGGCGCCCCGTGCAGTTGGAAGTGGTCAAAGAGCCCGCCCAACCCACGGACGTGGTGCTTCACGTGGAGAATCTGTGCGTTCCCTCCCGGTCGCATAAAAAGGACGCGGTACACAACGTCAGCTTTGACGTGCGCCGCGGTGAGATCGTCTGCATCGCCGGTATCGACGGCAACGGCCAGACCGAACTGGTATACGGCTTGAGCGGTCTTCTCAAACCCTCCGCCGGCTCGGTGGAGCTGTGCGGCAAGGATATTTCCCGCGCCTCCATCCGCAAGCGCGGCAAGGACATGAGCCATATCCCCGAAGATCGCCATAAGCACGGACTGGTGCTGGATTTCACGCTGGAACAGAACATGGTGCTCCAGCGGTTCCAGGAGCCGGCGTTCCAGACGGGCGGCTTCATCCGCTTCGACGCGGTGCGCCGCTACGCCAAGCGGCTCATTGAGCAGTTTGACGTGCGAAGCGGTCAGGGTCCTGTGACCGTGGCGCGCAGTATGTCTGGCGGCAACCAGCAAAAAGCCATCATCGCCCGCGAGCTGGATCGCAAAAAAGATCTGGTGGTGGCGGTACAGCCCACCCGCGGTCTGGACGTGGGCGCCATCGAGTATATCCACAGCCAGCTGGTGGCACAGCGTGATCAGGGCAGAGCCGTATTGCTGGTGAGTCTGGAGCTGGATGAGGTAATGAGCCTGTCCGATCGGATCCTCGTGATGTACGAGGGCGAGATTGTGGGCGAGTTCGATCCCAAGAAAACCACGGCGCAGGAGCTGGGTCTTTACATGGCAGGCGCACGCCGCGGTGAGGAAGGAGGCGCGACGGCATGAAAACATTTTTCTCCGATCTCTACGCCAAAGAGGGCACCAAAAAGGTGCTGGCGTCGCTGATCTCCATTTTGATCGGTCTGGCAGTGGGCGGTGTTCTGGTGCTGGTGGTGGGTCTTTTCAGCGACAAGATCTCTCTCTCCGGCGCGTGGGACGGCGTTCGCATCGTGTTCCTGGGCATTTTAAGCACCGGACGCGACGCCATAGGCAATCTGACGTGGGGCTTCAACGCCGCCAACGTGGGCAATATGCTCTTCCGCGCCACGCCGCTCATTATGACCGGCTTGAGCGTGGCGGTGGCGTTCAAAACGGGCCTTTTCAATATCGGCGCGCCGGGCCAGTACCTGATGGGCACCATGGTAACGCTGATGATCGCCTTGAGCATTTCCACCGAGACGGTACCTGCCGGAATCGTATGGCTTCTGGCACTGCTGGGCGGTATGCTGGCAGGCGCTCTGTGGGGCGCGATCCCCGGACTTGTGAAGGCGTATCTGAACATCAACGAGGTGTTGGCGTGCATCATGACCAACTGGATCGCCGCCAACCTGGTCACGTGGCTGTTTGATATCAGCAACTTCAAAAACGTGATCGAGAACACCAAGTCCGGCTACATCTATAAAACCAGCGTCAACGGCGTGGCAACGCCCAAGCTGGGGCTGGACGTGCTGTTCCCCGGCTCCCAGGTCAACGGCGGTATTCTGGTGGCGATCCTGCTGGCGGTGGCGATGTATATCCTGATGAACAAGACCACGCTGGGCTACCAGTTGAAGGCGTGCGGCGCCAACCGCCACGCCGCGCGGTACGCCGGTATCCGCGATAAGCGCAACATCGTCTTGAGCATGGCGATCGCCGGCGCGCTGGCAGGCACCGGCGCGGCGCTTTACTACCTCTCCGGCAACACGGAATTCTACTGGTCCACCTATCAATCCCTGCCGGGCGTGGGCTTCAACGGTATCCCGGTAGCGCTTCTGGCGCTGAATAACCCCATCGGCGTGGTGTTCGCCGGTGTCTTTATGGCGATGCTGAACATCGTCGGCCTGCAGCTTACAAACCTGACGGCGTATAACGAGTACATCACCGACGTGATCATCTCCGTAATCGTGTATCTGGCGGCGTTCTCGCTGGTGATCCGCATGTGGCTGACCGGACGGAAAAAGCACAATGCCGCCGCGCCGAACGCCAACGCGGAGCCGAAAGTCGACCCCCCCGCGGAGCCGGAAACCGAGCCGACTGCGGAGCCGGAAGCGGAACCCGTGCCGGAAGCGGAAGCGGAGACGGACGCGGAGGCGTCCGCTGACGCGGAGGCGGAACCCGTGCCGGACGCGGAAGCGGAAGATGCGAAAGGAGGCGAGGCAGAATGACGTTTTTGATCCAACAGACGATGATCTATGCCATTCCTCTGATGATCGTGGCGCTGGCAGGTGTGTTTGCCGAGCGAAGCGGTATCATCAACCTGGCATTGGAAGGTATCATGATCTTCGGCGCGTTCATCGGCGTGATCTTCGTGCGCGTGATGCAGAGCAGTGACGCGATCCTCGCCGCGTATAATAACGGGCAATGGCTGACGCTGCAGGGTCTGGAGCTGTTGACCATGCTGGCGGCGGGTATTATGGGCGCTGTGTTCTCCCTGCTGCTGAGCTTTGCCTCGATCAAGCTTCGGGCGGATCAGACCATCGGCGGCACGGCACTGAACCTGATGGCGCCGGCATTGGTGCTGTTTCTGGTGCGTATCATCGCCAACCAGAACACGCTCCAGATGGCGACCGGCTCCGCCGCCAGCTGGTTTATGATCAAAAAGACCACGCTGGGCTACGCCAAGGACGCGGATCTCGGCTTTTTGGGCAACACGTTCCTCAACAAGGTGTATCTTGCCACCTATGTATGCATTATTCTGTTCGTGGTGCTGTCCATCATCCTCTATCGCACGCGCTTCGGCTTGCGTCTGCGCGCCTGCGGTGAAAATCCGCAAGCGGCGGATTCGCTGGGTATCAACGTCCACCGGATGCGCTATACCGGTACCACGATCTCCGGTTTTCTGGCAGGCATGGGCGGTTTCGTCTACGCGCTGACCACCGCCAACTGCACCTCCAACGGCGACGTGGCGGGCTTCGGCTTCCTGGCGTTGGCGGTGATGATCTTCGGTAACTGGAAACCGCTGAATATCGCCGGCGCGTCGCTCCTGTTCGGTCTTTTCAAGTGTATTGCCGCCGCGTATTCCTCCATCGACATCAACGGCGACGGCGTGTATACGCTTGCCAACATCGGCGTAAGCGCCCACCTGTATCGGATGCTGCCCTACATCATCACGCTGCTGGTGCTGGCGTTCACCTCCAAGAAATCCCGCGCTCCGAAGGCGGAAGGTATCCCCTACGACAAGGGTCAGCGGTGATTCTAACGGCAACACAAGCTGAAAAACCGCCGCGGAACGAAGGTTCCGCGGCGGTTCCTTTTTTATTTTTACGCAAATTCGATGGGGGTATGGTCGCAGATCCGGCGGATCTTCTCCTGCAATCTCTTCAGATCCTCAAAGGTCTCCGGCTTCTTGCGCGGATCGCGCAGCAACGCCGCCGGATGGTACAGCGCCATCATCTGGATACCGTTCTTTTCAAAAAACTGCCCGTGCTCCTGGGTGATCTTGAAATCCTCTTTGATGATCTCCATGGCGCTGATCCTGCCCAGACACACGATGATCTTCGGGCGCATCAGCTCGATCTGCCGCTTCAGGTAGATCCGGCAGGCATCCTTCTCCGTGTTCAGCGGATCCCGATTTTCCGGCGGACGGCACTTGACGGAGTTGGTGATATAGATACGGCTCCTGTCCAGCCCGATCATTGCCAGCATATCGTCCAGCAGTTTGCCGGCACGCCCGACAAAGGGCTCCCCTTTCAGATCCTCGTTGGCGCCGGGCGCCTCGCCGATGATCATGACCTCCGCCTCCGGCGTTCCCACGCCGAAGACCACGTTGGTACGCGTCTGTCCCAGCGCACAGGCGCGGCAGTTTTTACATTGTTTCTCTAATTCATCCCACGCGCTCATACCCTACCTCCGTCAGCAATAGCGTTCGAGCCAGCGCAAAAGATCGCCGTATACCGTTTCACGCTGTGCCGCTTCGTTTAGGATCTCATGGCGCAGTCCGGGGTAGGAGCGAAGCGACACGTCCTTGATTCCGGCGCGGCGAAACGCGTCCCGGGAGGCGATCACGCCTTTCATCATATCCCCCACCGGATCCTGCTCGCCGGAGATGAACAGTACCGGCATCTCCTTGTCCATTTTGGCAAGATGCTCCATCCGCTGGTTGAACCGGATCCCCCGAAGCATCTGGCGAAACAGTCCCACCGTGGGGCTTTGCCCGCACAGAGGGTCGGCGATATAGCGATCCACGTTGTCCGTGTCGGCGCTGAGCCAGTCCACCTCTGTTCGGTTGGGGGCAAACGCCTTATTATACGCGCCGAACGCCAGATTCGTTACCAGTTCGCTGGTGGCGCTCTCCCCGTTGCGGCGGCAGATGAGACCCGCCACCGCCAGACCGCCGGAGAGCATATAACCCTTTTGCCAGCCGGTGCCCATGATGATCGCGCCGCGCACCGTGCCGGGATAGCGGATCAAATACGTCCGCGCCAGGAACGAACCCATGGAGTGTCCCATCAAAAAGAGGGGCGTATCGGGAAACTTCTCCCGAAGGCGCAGGTGCAGTTTATAAACATCATCCACCACCGTGTCCCACGTGGCGCCGTCACCGAAATAGACCGGCGTGCCGTTCGCCGTAACGGATCCGCCGTGACCGAGGTGATCGTGCCCCACTGCCGCGATACCGTGCTCGTTGAGGAATCGGGCAAAGCCGTCGTATCGGGCGATATGCTCCGCCACGCCGTGGGCGATCTGGACGACGGCGCGGGGCGCCGTATCCGGCAGCCATTCCATGCCGTGGAGATTGGTCTTTCCATCCGAGGAGAGGAACGTAAATTCGCAAAGATTTGTCATGGAAATCCCTCCTGTTGTGTGGTATGATACAAATAGCTCTATGTACAGTATACCACGTTTTTCCCGATTTGAAAAGAGGAGGCGCCTATGGGACCTTACATTTTAGCGCTGGATCAGGGAACGACCAGCTCCCGCGCCATCGTATTTGACCGGGAGGGGCAGATCGCCGCCATCTCCCAGCACCCCTTCCGCCAGATCTATCCCCAGGCGGGATGGGTGGAACACGACCCCATGAATATCTGGAACAGCCAGCGGCTCTCGGCGGTGGAGGCAACGGCGGATTTTGCCCCCGGCGATATTGCCGGTATCGGTGTGACCAACCAGCGCGAGACCACGATCCTCTGGGATAAAAACACCGGCGAGCCGGTATATAACGCCATCGTCTGGCAGTGCCGCCGCACGGCGCCCCTGTGCGAGGCGCTGAAAAAAGACGGGTTGAGCGAGCGGATCACCCGATCCACCGGATTGCGGATCGACGCGTATTTTTCCGGCACCAAGATCCGCTGGATTTTAGATAACGTGCCCCGAGCCCGCGAGCGGGCGGAGCGGGGCGAACTGCTCTTCGGCACGGTGGAAACGTGGCTCATCTGGCAGTTGACCGGCCGGCATGTGACCGACGTTTCCAATGCCTGCCGCACCATGCTCTTTGATATCCGCCGCCTCTGCTGGGACGAGGAGCTGTGTCGGGCGCTGCGGATCCCTATGTGTATCCTGCCCCGGGTGGCGGGCAACAGCGAGGTCTACGGTTACGTCAAATCCGGCATCAGCGGTTTGGAAAAGCTGTCCGGCGTGCCCGTGTGCGGCGCCGCCGGCGATCAGCAGTCGGCGCTGTTCGGTCAGGCGTGCTTTTCCGCGGGCGACGCGAAGAACACCTACGGCACCGGCTGTTTCACGCTGATGAACGTGGGCGGCGCGCCGGTGGAAAGTCAGGCGGGTCTGGTCAGCTCCGTTGGCTGGCAGATCGGCGGTCAGACTACCTACGTGCTGGAGGGCAGCGTGTTCAACGGCGGCAGTACCATCCAGTGGATCCGTGACGAGCTGAAGCTCATCGACGCGGCGCCGGAGATCAACACGCTGGCGGCGCAGGTGCCGGATAGCGGCGGCGTAGTGCTGGTACCGGCGTTTACCGGCTTGGGCGCGCCCTATTGGGATATGTACGCCCGAGGCGCTCTGCTGGGTATTACGCGGGGCACCAACCGTGCCCATATCGCCCGGGCTGTGCTGGAGTGCATCGCCTATCAGGTCACGGATCTGATGCTCGCCATGCGGCAGGACGCCGGATGCGACATCACCCGTCTTCGGGTAGACGGCGGCGCCAGCGTGTCGGATATCCTCTTGCAGATCCAGGCGGATCTTTTGCGGATCGACGTGGACCGCCCCGCCATGGTGGAAACCACCGCTTTCGGCGCCGCAGCGCTGGCAGGCTTATGCTGCGGCGTTTGGAGCAGTCTTGAGGAGCTTTCCGCTCTGCGGCGCAGTCAGCGCGTCTTCCGCCCCGAACGCACGGAGGATGAATGTGGCAGGGATTACGCCCTGTGGAAGCGCGCCGTGCGTCGCGCCGCCGACTGGATCGAACACTGAAAGTGTAAAAGAAGTGTTAAATCTTGCGTATCCGCCTTGCGCGGCGAATATAGATACGGTATAATCTTTGCAACGCAAAGCGAGTGAGATCAGGAAAGGAGAATCGGATATGGCAAACTTTGATGAACTGATGAAGCGTGTACAGGAGCTGGCAGGCTCGGTGGCGGATGCGGCAAAGGATCTGGCGGGCACCGCCGCGGAAAAGGCGAAATACGCCTCGGAAAACGCCAAGGTGACTGTGGCGATCTTAAATGAACAGCGTGAGATCGACAAGAATTACAAAGCCATCGGTGAGTGGTTCGTGGCGGAGTTCTCCGGCGAGATCCCCGACGCGGTGCGGGACGTGGTGGCGGCGGTGAACGTCTCCAAGGCGCGGATCGCCGAGCTGGAAGCGTCACGCCCCTGCAAGGACGGCGCCGACGTTGTGATCGATCCGGCACTGAAAACCTGTTCCGTCTGCGGCGCCGCGTCCAACAGCAAATTCTGCCCCGATTGCGGCGCGCCCATGGAGCCGGAACAGCCTGCAAGCGAAGCGTGATCTGCCCCCCCATTTTTGCAAGAAAAAGCGGAGTACTCCGACGGAGTGCTCCGCTTTTTTCGCGTGCGAATCATTTATTGCGCCGTTACCTCTATCTCACGGATGAGCCGCGCGATGCCGTCGTCCTCGGGGCTGTAACGCAGGCGCACTGCCTCACCCTCGTCCAGCAGGATCAGCGCCGGTACCGAGGCGGCGGAGCCTTTGTACCACACGCCGTTTACGCGCAGATAGTACACCGTGTTGCCCTCCACCACCGCCGAGCGGAGCTCCTCCACAATGCCGGCGGCTTCCTGCAGGTCCGGCTCCTCCACAGGCGTGTCGGGCGCCAACTGATTGTTGGCAAGCATCGCCCGGTAGTTGCCCTCGCAATCCGCCACGGTGGCGCCGGTGGCGACGATCTGATACTGGCTGACGTTCACCATGGCGTACATCTTCACCAGTCCCGCCGCGTCCTTGAGCGCCATGAAGTAGGTGGGCTGGCCGGAGATGTTCAGCAGCAGCGGGAAGGTCGCCTCATAGTGCATCTGCTGGACCTGTCCCTCGGCGCTGTCCATGGCGGAGAACTCCTCCGCGCCGGCAACGGAATAGAACCGTGTCTCCTTGGTGCGCTGGTTGGAGAGGATAAAGCCGATATTGGACTCGTCGCTGACCACGGAGGTAATGCCGGTGTACATATACACGTCGTCCCCGATGGCGATATAGTTATAGCCGTCGGTGGTCTCCGTCACGTCGCGCTGACCGAACAGGGAGTTGAAAAAGCCGTTGATATATGTGCCGTGGTAATCATACTGCTGGATGATGAGCCCCGCCGTGAATACGTGATCCACCCACTCCGGCACGTTCTCCACGTCGTAATAGGCGCACTCGCCGGTGACGGCGTTGACCAGCACGGCGCCGTCAATATCCACGCCGCCGAAGAGCCCGATGGTCTTGGTGATCCGGGGGCAGACCCAGTAGGGATTGCCCTGCTCGTCGATCTCAAACGCCGGCTCGTCAAAGAGATAGGTGGGATAGCGGAAACGGAGATAGCGGTAAAGATTGCGCCCGAAATGCTCGGCGGTGGTGTAGTGGATGCCCTGCTCCAGGCGCACCACCTCCACGTTCTGGGTCACCATGTCGATCACCAGATACGCCGGCAGTCCGCGGGTGCGGTTATTGAGCCACTTGATCCAGTCGCCGTAGCGCAGCGGCGTAACGCGCACCGGCTGACCCTGATAGTTGATCTGGGTATAGTCGTCCGCCACTTCAAACTGGCTCACCATGTCCGCCAGCTCGCCCAGCTTACGATTACCCAGTTTTCTGGCGCTGTCGGCGTCCAGCATGGGGATCTGGCGGTAGGAGATCTCCTCCACCTCGGCGGCAAAGTCGCCGCCGGTCACCGTGAGAAGATCCCGGTAGGCGCCGGCGCGGAAGATCTGCCAGCCCACGATACTGCCCACTATGGCCACCGCCGCCAGTGCCAGCGCCAGAATGAGGGGGATCTTGCACTGCTTTTTCACAAAGCCGAAATACCCCTTCACGCCCTCGCCCCGAAATCCGGCGGTGATGGCGGCGCAGAAGCAGTACATACCGCACATCAGCAGGATAAATGCGTAGAATTCCTCCGCCTTTAAATTGATAGGCGGCAGCGCCACGTAGTAATACACCGCGCCGAATAAAAGCGTCACCAACACATTTACCAGCGTGCGCGCCGCCGGATTTTTGATGGGCTTGCGCTCCTTCTTCGCCCGATGGGCAAAGCCCTGAAAGCCGGGATCGTTCCAGTTGTGATTCATGAGATCGCTCCTTTCCGAAGGTTATAGATAGTATACCACGTTTTTCCTCATTTGCAAAGAGAACCGGGGCGCTTTCCGCGTCCCGGTTAATTATCTACTACGTCTCTTTGTTGTACCATGCTATCGGCAAAACAACATCTTATTGTTTTCTAATGTCCTCCACAATTTGCTGTACGTGCGCAATCTCTGATTTCGACAAGCCCTCCACTTGCAAATAACTTGTACTGTCCAAACCCAATAAATAGTCTGTTGACACCGAAAAGACTTTTGCAAGCTGTATCAGCATCTCTACGGATGGTTGAATATTGTCATTTTCCCAATTACTCACGCTTTGCTTTGTCACGCCCAGCTTTGCCGCCAGTTCTACTTGGCTGAAACCTTTGCTTCGCCGCAACTCTCTAATCCTCTGGTTGAGCATATCAACACCCTCCCATATCTAAAAATTACAATACTATTGTATAAAGATTATTGACAACATAAAAATACTATGGTATTGTAATATTAGACTTTTTTGAGGGGGGATATAGTATGCCTAATACAAAATTTGAAAAACGGACTGTTACTTTCCGATCTTCTGACGAAAACCTCGTTCGCCGCATTGAGTCGTTTCAAAAGAAGAAGGGACTGAAATCCTTTGTAGCTGCTGTCCGCGTCCTCTGCGAAGAAGCGCTGAAGATGAGTAAAATCGTTCAAAATCTAAAATAATGGGGGACAGTTAAATGGAAACACCTAACACACCCGATACCACAACAGCAATGGAGAATACGCCAAAAAAGTCTACTCAAAACCGCCGTATTCTATTCATTGCCTTAGGCGTTATCGCTCTAGTGGCAATTATTCTTGCCGGCATAAAGATACATGAAAATAGTATTATATCGCGTGCCGAGCGTGCCGCCGGTGATGTAATACATAGCACGCTGGAGGACTACCAGTCAGAAAAAGATCTGTTTGCTTCCATTGACTATGTAGTTAGTGTAACGGTTTTTTTTAGTCACGCTTCCGATCTACCAATCCAATGCACAAATGGTATTTATACCATTTACTATAATAAGGCTACTGCGGTTTTTTTAGCTCTCTCTGCTGCCTATAGCCAGCCTATTCGTTTGATAAGAGACTTTGACGCAGTAGTTACTTACGATCCCAAAACAAATACGGCAATCTGCACAAGCATGAAATGGGTCAGCGACTGGCGTGACAAAGCGTAAGAATAATTGGGAGCCGCAAGATGCGGTTCCCAATTATTTTTATGCCCAACTCATTTCCCGCTAACCTTTTGATAATCGGTACTCAGACCGAACATCCCTTACTTCTCAATGACCACCTTGCCGTCTTGCAGACGCACGTGGGCGGTGTCGCCAGAGAGGAGCTTGCCCTCCAGCATCTGCTCGGCGACCGCGTCCTCCACCTTGCTCTGGATGGCGCGGCGCAGGGGACGGGCGCCGTACTGGGGATCGAAGCCGCCCTTGGCAAGCGCCGTGACCGCCTCGTCCTCCGCTGCAAGCGTGATGCCCTGCTCCGCCATGCGGCGGGCGGTGACCTCCAGCATACGGCGGGCGATCTTCACAATGTCCGCCTCCGTGAGCTGGCGGAACACGATGGTCTCGTCGATCCGGTTCAAAAACTCCGGCTTAAAGGTGCGCTTGAGCTCCGCCATGACCGCTTCCCGGATCCGGTCAAACCGTGCCGCCTCGTCGCTGTCACGGTCGCCGCCGTCAAAGCCCAGCCGCGCCGTCTCCGCGGCGGTGATGTTCTTGGCGCCCACGTTGGAGGTCATGACGATCACCGTGTTTTTAAAGTCCACCCGCCTGCCCTGGGAATCGGTAACGATACCGTCCTCCAGGATCTGCAAGAGGATGTTCCACACGTCCTCATGGGCCTTTTCGATCTCGTCGAACAGCACCACGCTGTACGGCTTGCGGCGCACCTTCTCGGTGAGCTGACCGCCCTCATCGTAACCCACATAGCCCGGAGGCGAGCCCACCAGACGGGACACGGTGTGCTTTTCCATGTACTCCGACATATCGATACGGATCATGGCGTTTTCATCACCGAACATCGCCTCCGCCAGCGTTTTGCACAGCTCCGTCTTGCCCACGCCGGTAGGGCCGAGGAACAGGAAACTGCCGATGGGGCGCTTGGGGTCCTTCAAACCCACTCTGCCGCGGCGGATGGCTTTTGCAACGGCGGTGACCGCCTCGTCCTGCCCCACCACACGGGCGTGAAGCGTATCCTCCAGTGTCAAGAGCCGCTGGCTCTCGCTCTCGGTCAATCGGGTCACGGGAACGCCTGTCCAGCCGGACACCACGGCGGCGATGTCCTCGCCGGTGACGGTGCCGCGGCTTTGCTGGCGTGCCTTACGCCATTTGTCCCGCTCGATGTCAAGCTGTTCGGTGTAGTCCTTCTCGATGTCCCGGAGCTGGGCGGCCTTTTCGTAGTCCTGGGCGGTGATGGCCTCCGCTTTCTCCTTGTGGAGCGCGTTGATCTTCTCCTCCAGCGCCTTCAGCTCCGGCGACGTTTCCTCCGCCGCCATGCGCACCTTGGACGCCGCCTCGTCCATCAGGTCGATGGCTTTGTCGGGCAGATACCGGTCGTTGATATACCGGTGGGACAGGCGCACCGCCTCCTCGATCGCCTCATCCGTGATGGTCAGCTTATGGTGTGCCTCGTACTTATCCCGCAGACCGCGCAGGATGGCAATGCTGGATTCCACGTCCGGCTCCCCTACCGTCACCGGCTGGAACCGACGCTCCAGCGCCGCGTCTTTTTCGATATGCTTGCGGTACTCGTTGAGGGTGGTGGCGCCTACCACGCGGATCTCGCCGCGGCTGAGCGCCGGTTTGAGGATATTGGCGGCGTCTACCGCGCCCTCGGCGGCGCCGGCGCCGACGATGGTGTGCAGTTCGTCGATAAACAGGATGATATTGCCGTCTTTTTTCACTTCATTGAGGGTATTCTTGATCCGCTCCTCAAAGTCGCCCCGGTATTTGGTGCCGGCGACCATGCCGCTCAAGTCCAGCGAGAGGATCTTTTTATCCAGCAGCTCCTCCGGCACCTCCGCCGAAACGATCTTCTGGGCAAGTCCTTCGGCAATGGCGGTCTTGCCTACCCCCGGCTCGCCGATGAGTACAGGGTTGTTCTTGGTGCGGCGGGAGAGGATCTGGATCACGCGCTGGATCTCCTGCTCTCTGCCGATCACCGGATCCAGCTTGCCGCTGCGGGCCGCCTCGGTAAGGTCGCGGGTGAATTCCGCCAGCGCCTTGCCTTTTTTATCCTCCTTGCCCTCGGTGGACGAGCCGCCCACGGCGGCGTGAGGCGCCTGATGGATCTTTTTTGTCAGCTCGGCGTACATCTTGCGGGGATCGGCGCCCACGGTGTGGAGAATGCGAAGCGCCATATTGTTGCCTTCCCGCAAAAGACCCATCAACAGATGTTCCGTGCCGATGTAACCGCCGCCGAAGCGTACCGATTCGCTCACCGCCAGTTCCACGGCGCCCTTGGCGCGGGGCGTGAGCCCCTGGCTGGGCGCGGCGCCGCTTAAACCGCTGCCGACACTGCGGCGCAAAATACCGCAGACCATTTCGTCGGTGATACCGAACTCGGACAGTACCCGATGGGCAAGCCCCTCTTCCTCACGCACCAGACCCAACAGCAGATGTTCCGTGCCCACGTAACCGTGACCCATTTCCTCCGCCGCTTCCTGGGCAAGGCGCAGCGCCTCCTCCGCTCTGGGGGTGAATTTATTCTCTTTCATGGTAAACCCTCCTTTACTGCGGCAGCTTCTTCAGTTCGTCCCGAAGCCGTGCCGCCTCCTCGAAGTCTTCGCTTTCAATGGCGGCGCGCAGACGCGCCTGCAATGCGTTGCGCTCACGCTGGCGCTGAAGCGCCTCCCGTTCCGCGCCGTCTATCAACTCGTCGCTTTGCCGCTCCGGCGACGCTACCGCCGTGGCGGCGGTCCCGTCGCTCTCCTCGGCAGGCGCAGGGAATTCCGTGAGCATTCTGGCGCCCAACCCGCCGAACAGCGGCTCAAAGAGCCGGAAGGGTCGGGTGAAAAACTCGTCGTCAAACAGCGAGGCGGGCCGCAGGCTGTCCGTGTATCCCATCTCTCTGGCGCACTCGGCGCACAGATGCCGCTCGGTGACGTGTCCGTTGACGTTGCTCTTATAGTAAAACGTCGCTTCGTTTTTTCCGCAGTGTTGACATTTCATGATTGTTTCCTCCTTTTTCCATCCTCAAACCAAATGGATCAAAATTTGCTTAACAAGGTCGGCGCGCAAGGTACCGCGATACTGCCGCGGCACGGAACGCAGCGCGTTTTCACTGACGGCGCTTAAAATCGCCTGCGCGCTCTCGGCACCGATGGCGCCGGAAGACGCCAGATTGCTCACAATGGCTTTGGCGCTCCCCAAGTCCAACTCGTCGCCCAGCGTGTTGATCACGTGCATCAACAGCGTCTGCCGATCCACCCGCACCCGTGTAATGCGGATATATCCGTTTCCGCCCCGACGGCTCTCCACGATGTATCCGTGTTCCGGCGAGAATCGGGTAGACATCACGTAATTGATCTGGCTGGGCACGCAGCCGAACCGCTGTGCCAGATCACTGCGCTGTAACTCCAGCGCGCCGCCTGCCTCGTCCAGCTCCGCTTGAATGAATCCCGCGATCAGATCTGTAATACCCATGCTTGCCTTCCTCCCTGCGTCAAAGCCCGCGCTTTTGACTTTGACTTTCTTTGATCTTTGTCTACATTGTATGCCATGTGTTTTCGTTTGTCAAGTGGTTATTTTTGACTTTCTTTGACCTTTCTGTAAACAATTTGTGAACGGAGTTGTCTGTGCGGACAGTATAACATGTCTTGGCAGGAGCGGCTGTCCCAAGCCGCCCGATAATCAGCCGCCCGAAACGCGGGGTATGCCTGCGGCGCCCTACTTTCTCCTGCGGCGGAGAAAGTAGGCAAAGACGCCGCGTGAAACCCATGGTTTCACGGCTTCCTTTCCGCGGTCGGCGCTCGGTTGCGCGGGCTTTGCGCCGCGGTACGGCGGAATTGCCGCCTGTGCCGTAGACGAATGACGGTGCGTCTGCCGTCGCGCAAAAGGCGGGCGCTCGGCTCTGTCACGCGAGGCTTATGCGCCGGCGGTGCGGTATCGGTGGTCGTTGCGTTGCGAAAAGCCTGAAAGAATTATAGGAGCGGCTGTCCCAAGCCGCCCGATAATCAGCCGCCCGAAACGCGGGTTCAGCACAGAGGACAGCTCTACGCGTTATACGGTCTTGGTTCGTCAGTCAAGCCGATCAAATAGTCGGCGGAAAGATGATAAAACCGGCACAGGCATATCAGATCGTCGATTTTCAGCTCTGCCCGCCCCGTTTCAATATGGTTATACCCCTGCTGTGTCTTATTCAAAATTTTCCCAACTTCTGCTTGTGTGTAATCTCTGTCCTCCCGAACATTGCGAATTCGTGTGCGATAATCCATACATACCCTCTCCCCTTTTTATGTATGGATTCAGCCTATCACACTCAAATTTTGAGTATTGACAAATACTCAAAGATTGAGTATTTTTGAAAAGAAAACATTTCCTGCGCGTCGCTGGCAACTGTGTATCAGCCGTCAACACTGTCTAACGCACTGCGTATCATAGAGGAAATGATCTTGATCTGCTTTGGCGACGCGGTCTGCCACAGCTCCCACAGCGCGTCCATATCCTGTATATCCGGATCCGGCAAATACTCCGAAAGCAAATAGGACGGTGATGCCTTTAATTCCCTGCATAGGGATATAAATACAGGCAGGCTGGGCATTTTTGCGCCGGATTCTATTTGCCGCAGATATGTGGCGTTGATATGACAGGCTTCCGACAGCTTCTCACTTGTGATACCCCGATCTTTTCTCGCCAAGTTAATTTTTTTGCCGAGCAACTTTTTCTCCATATAGCGCCTCCCGTTTTGTACGCCGTAAGGGTAGTATTTGTACTCTTTTAGCGTACATTCTTGTTGACTTGCGGAATAGACGCTATTAAACTACATTTTGTAGGCTAATAGATAACAATTCGGAGAGTAATATGGAAGCGAATACCTGTTTTTTCATAGGACACCGAGATACGCCGGAGCAGATCATGCCGCGGCTGACAGAATCCGTAAAACGTCATATTGAGAAATACGGCGTGACAGAATTTTTCGTAGGGCAGTACGGAGCTTTTGATCGCATGGCAGCTCATGCCGTTGCCATAGCAAAA
This sequence comes from Oscillospiraceae bacterium, assembly GCA_017458825.1. GTDB lineage: Bacteria > Bacillota > Clostridia > Oscillospirales > Oscillospiraceae > Vescimonas. Next base: position 116,423 of record JAFSZX010000023.1, on the reverse strand, counting down.
CAGCAATATCCGCAGGTTCGCCTTATTGCAGTGCTTCCCTACTTTCCGCGCGAACGCGCGGACGGGCTGCCGGAGCTATACGACGGCAACTACTATCCGCCCGGAATGGAAGCGGTGCCGAAACCGTTTGCGATCGTCAGGGCAAACGAGCATATGATACGATCATGCGGATATCTGATCTGCTACAACATGGGATATGTTGGCAAAACGCGGGATTTTTTCAACATGGCTCTTCGCCGCGAAAAAAGGGGCTTACTGCACGTTGATAATCTGGCGCCGGAAGAATAAACTGCGCCGCCCTGCTTTCTCCTGCGGCGGAGAAAACAGGCAAAGACGCCGCGCCAAACCCATGGTTTTACGGCTTCCTTTCCGCGGTCGGCACTCTGCTGCGCGGGCTTTGCGCCGATGGTGAGGTATCGGTGCTTTGGGGCAACTTTTTTCTTGTAAAGCTCTTGCTTTTTTCCAAAACCGTGCTACAATACAGACAGAATCTAATTGGAGGTGCTACGATGGCTTATCAGATCGGTTCTGCGTGCGTGAGCTGCGGCTCTTGCGCTGACGGATGCCCCGTGGGTGCGATCTCCCAGGGCGACGCTACTTATGTGATCGACGCGAACGTCTGCCTGGACTGCGGTTCCTGCAGCGACACCTGCCCCATGGGCGCGATCAGCCCCGCCGAGTAATCTGCGCGGCAGTATGTGCGAAAAACGCCGGACGGCTCCGTTCGGCGTTTTTTCTGTTTACAAGCAGTTCTTTTCTTTTTTATGCGGTTATGGTACGATAGACGGCGGAAAGGAGGCGGCGCTATGGAACGAACCGAATCGTTGTGGGACGGCGGTCCGTGCTTTTGCTATGGCGGCGACGCCTTTCCCCCGTCCACCGACACGTTCCTGCTGGGCTATTTTACCAGAACGAAGCGGGGCGAACGGATCTGCGATCTGGGTGCCGGTACGGGCCTTTTGGGCGTTTTACTTTTGGCGCGTCAGCCGGAGCTGACGGTCACCGCCGTAGAGTATCGGGAATCCGGCTGTCAGGCGATCCGGCACGCCGCCGCTTGCAACGGCTGGGAGGCACGGCTGATCCCCGCGCCGTTCGATCTGCGCCGCCCCGAACAGTTCTCCGCCGCCGGCGCTTTTGACGCGGTGGTCGCCAATCCGCCCTATTTTGCCGAAGGGCGTGGCGCGGTCTCACCCAAGGCGGCGCGGCAGGCGGCTCGCGCGGAGGTGTCCTGCACGCTGGAGGACGTGTTTCGCGCCGCGGCGTGGCTGCTGAAAAGCGCCGGCCGCTTTTCGCTGGTGATGCGTCCGGAACGCATGGCGGAGGTATTTGCGCTGGCCGACCGGTTTCATCTTGCGCCGAAGCGCATGCGAACGGTGCAGTTTCGCCCCGGCTCGCCGCCCTCTTTGTTCCTGCTGGAATGCCGCAAGGACGGCGGCGCCGGATTGACGCTGGAAGCGCCGCTCTATTTGCAGAATGAAGCGGGACGGGACACCGAGGAATACGCGCGGATCTATTTCCGCGCCAGGCAGGAGGGATAACGTGGCTGGTATACTGTATCTGGTGGCAACGCCCATCGGTAATCTGGGGGATTTTTCGCCCCGCGCCGTTCAAACGCTGGCGGAGGCGGATTTTATCGCCGCGGAGGATACCCGCGTTTCGATGAAGCTGCTGAATCATTTCGGCGTAAAAAAGCCGCTCATGAGCTATCACGAGCATAACCGCGCCGCCGCCGGACAGGCGATCCTGTCGCGTCTTCTGGGCGGCGAAAACGGCGTACTGGTGACAGACGCCGGTACGCCGGCCATCAGCGACCCCGGCGAGGATCTGGTGCGTCTGTGCGGCGAAAACGGCGTGACCGTGCAGTGTATTCCCGGCTGCTGTGCCGCCGTTGCCGCGCTGGCGGTATCGGGACTGCCCACGGCGCGGTTCAGCTTCGAGGGATTTCCGGACGCCAAAAGCAGTGTCCGGCGCAAACAGTTGGCGGACTTGGCGGCGCAGCGGCGCACCATGGTGTTCCACGAAGCGCCCCACCGTCTGCGCCAGACGCTTGCCGACATGGCGGAGGTGTTCGGCGCGCGGCGCATCGCAGTTTGCCGTGAGCTGACGAAGCTCCACGAGGAAACGTGGCGCACCACCGTGGCGGAAGCGGCGGCGTATTACGCCGAACACGAGCCGCGGGGCGAATACGTGCTGGTGATAGAGGGCGCGCCGTCTGTCAGCGCCGCGGTGCCGCTGGCGCAAGGCGTCGCCATGGTGCAAAAGCTGCGGCACGAGGGCGTCAAAACAAAAGAAGCGGTGCGTCAGGTGGCGGAGGAGACCGGTTTGAGCCGCAACGAGCTGTACGCCGCCGCCGTGCAGGAATAATCGGCTTTGCAAGTGAGCGCAGGGTTTCCCTGCGCTCTTTTTGCGCCCTGCGCCATCATTTTCCCGCGCCGGCGGACATAAGAATACACAAGAAGGATGTGATACCGTGACGATGGCTTGGGTTTGGAGTGCGCTGACCGCGGCGGCGGTGGTGTGTTCCCTCTTTTGCGGCACCACCGACGCTGTCAGCCGCGCCGCGCTGGAGGGCGCGGCGGCGGCGGTGGAGTTGGCGCTCGGTATGGCGGGCGGTTTATGCCTGTGGTCCGGCGTCATGGAGCTTTTACAGCGGTGCGGACTATCCGCAAAGCTGGCGCGTTTGACGGCGCCGCTTCTGCGCCGTCTGCTTCCCCGCGCCGCCCGGGACGGTGAGACGCTTGCCGCCGTGTCCGCCAACGTCAGCGCCAATTTTCTGGGGCTGGGTAACGCCGCCACGCCGGCAGGGATCCGCGCCGCCCGGCGCATGGCGCGGGGGTTGGACGGAACGGCGGACGACGAGCTGTGCCGTCTGGTGGTGCTCAACACCGCCTCCATACAGCTTCTGCCCACCACCGTCGCTTCTATGCGCGCCGCCTGCGGCAGTGCGTCACCCTTTGACATCTTGCCGGCGGTGTGGCTGTGTTCGGCGCTCTCCGTCGCCGCGGGGCTGGCGGCGGCGTACGGTTTGCGGCGGTGGTGGAAGCTATGAGCCGCCTTACCGCCCTGTTCGTCCCCTGCCTGCTGGCGGTTCTGGCGCTGTACGCCCTGCGGAAAAAGGTGGACGTCTATCATGCCCTGTGTTCCGGCGCGGCGGACGGACTGACCACGGTGATGCGCATCCTGCCGCCGCTGGTGGCGCTGTTGAGCGCCGTGTATATGTTCCGCGCCAGCGGCGCCATGGAGCTTCTCAGCCGTCTGCTCGCACCCGTATTGGAGCGGCTGGGGATCCCGCCGGAAACCGCCGTGATCCTGCTGGTGCGTCCTTTAAGCGGCTCCGGCGCGATGGGCGTGGCGGCGGAGTTGATGGCGCAGTACGGCGCGGATTCCTATATCGGGCGCGTGGCGGCGGTCATGATGGGGTGTACGGAGACCACCTTTTACACCGTCGCCGTCTACTTCGGCGCCGCCGGAATCCGGCGCACACGCTATGCCGTACCCGCGGCGCTGACGGCGGATCTGGTGGGCTTTATCGCCGCGGCGGCGGCGGTGCGGCTGTTCTTCGGCGCATAATACCGCACCATGGCGAGTGAGGACGCCGATGAGATCACCCGCATGCTCTCCGAGAGTCGGGACAGTTTTGACCCCGGCGGCGAAGCGCCCCGGTTCGCGCAAAAAGGCTTAACGCTGGAGACAGACGTGGCGCCCGATATAACGGTGTCGGGCGACGAGGCACTGCTCCGGCGCGCGGTACGGGAGCTATTGGAAAACGCGCGCAAGAAAAGAGAGCCTCCGGTCAAAGCCGGAGGCTCTCTTTTATATCCGCTCGTAGTCGACGTACTGAAAAGAAACGCCGTTCTCTTCCATGACCTCGCTTTGCCATACCGCGTGCCAGGCGGGATCCTCGTCCAGATTCGGGAAAAACGTATCCGCCGGCGGCGCGGCAAACACTTTTGTCGCCCGTACCCTGCGGCACAGCGGCAACAGCGCCCGATAGATACTTCCGCCGCCGATGACCACTGCGTCGTCTCCCGCGGCGTCCGCCGCGGCTTGCAGGTCGGAAAACACTTCGGCATTCTCCGCCGTCCAGCCGGCGCGGCGGCTCACCACGATATTGCGGCGGTTCGGCAGTCCCCGTCCGCCGGGCAGGCTCTCCAGCGTCTTGCGCCCCATCAGCACCGTGCGCCCTTCCGTCAGCGCGCGAAAGCGGCGCAGATCGTCCCGAATGTGAAAGAGCAGCTCGCCGTCCTTTCCAATGCCCCAGTTCTCACTGACCGCAACGATGGCCTCCATGGTGCCGCCTCCTTCTTCCCTCAAATCGCCACCGGGATCTTGTCCTCAAAGGGTTGGGGCTCATACCCCTCCAACGAGAAGCTGTCACGGGTAAAGGCGTAAAAATCCGTCACCGACGGGTCGATCACAAAGCGGGGCGCCGGACGCGGCTCTTTCTCCAGCATCCGCTCGATCACCGGCACGTGGCGGTCGTAAATATGGGCGTCGGCGATCACGTGGACCAGCTCGCCCGCCTGCAGACCGCTGACCTGCGCCATCATGTGTACCAATACGCTGTACTGCACCACGTTCCAGTTGTTCGCCGCCAGCATATCCTGGGAGCGCTGGTTTAAAATAGCGTTGAGCGTATTGCCCGACACGTTGAAAGTCATAGAATAGGCGCAGGGATAGAGCGCCATCTCGTGGAGATCGGCAAAATTATAGATGTTGGTAAGGATCCGGCGGCTGGCGGGATTGTGCTTGAGATCGTACAGCACCCGATCCACCTGATCCATTTCACCCTCCGGATACCGGTGCTTCACCGCCAGTTGATAGCCGTAGGCCTTGCCGATGGAGCCGGTCTCATCCGCCCAACTGTCCCAGATATGACCCCGCAGATCGTGGATATTGTTGGATTTTTTCTGCCAGATCCACAAAAGCTCGTCGATACAGGTTTTAAAATAGGTGCGGCGCAGTGTCAGGATCGGAAACTCGGCGGAAAGATCGTAGCGGTTCACGATGCCAAATTTCTTTACCGTGTGGGCAGGCGCACCGTCGTCCCAGCGGGGACGGACCTCCCGATCGGTATCCCAGACTCCGTGTTCCAGAATGTCCCGACAATTCTGCCGGAAAATCTCATCGGCGCGGCTCATTGGCAACGTTCTCCTTTTCCCGCCGCCACGCGGCGTACATTTTGTCTGATTATAACACTTTTGCGCCGCTCTGTCACCCCTTTTTCTGCCCACAGGCGCCGCTAATGGCAGGTATCGGAAAAAAAGAGTTGTCCGACAGGCGGTCTGGCTGTATACTACCAATGGATTTATGCGCAACCGAACCGGCAAGGAGGTTTTTATGAAATACGACGTTTTGATCATCGGCGGAGGTCCGGGCGGTATTTACTCCGCTTATGAGCTGTTGGAAAAGGCGCCCCACGCCCGCATCGCCCTCTTTGAGGCGGGACATGATCTATCACGCCGCCGCTGTCCCATTGACGGGGAAACGGTGAAATCCTGCATCAACTGCCCCACCTGCGCCATTATGAACGGCTTCGGCGGCGCCGGCGCGTTTTCCGACGGGAAGTACAATATCACCAACCAGTTCGGCGGCACGCTCCATGAGTATATCGGGAAAGCGCAGGCGCTGGAGCTGATGCGGTACGTGGATGAGATCAACGTAAAAAACGGCGGCCAGGGGACGCGCCTGTTCTCCACCGGCAATACGCACATCAAGAAGCTGTGTCTGGAAAACGATCTCCATCTGCTGGACGCCAGTGTCCGCCATCTGGGCACGGATATCAACTACGTGGTGCTGGAACGGCTGTATGACCGTCTGAAAGAGCGGGTCGATCTCTTTTTTGACAGTCCGGTGCGCACCGTGGAACAGCTTTCCGGCGGCTATCGGGTGCAGACCGACCAGGGCGCCTATGAGGGGCGCTACTGCATCGTTTCGGTGGGCCGCAGCGGCAGTAAATGGCTGGAGGGCGTCTGCCGCCAGATGGGGATCGCCACCCATTCCAATCGGGTGGATATCGGCGTGCGGGTGGAGCTTCCGTATCAGGTGTTCGCCCATTTGACCGACGAGCTGTATGAGAGCAAGATCGTCTATCGCTCGGAGAAATTTCAGGACATGGTGCGCACCTTCTGCATGAATCCCCACGGCGTGGTCGTCCATGAGAATACCAACGGTATCGTCACGGTGAACGGCCATAGCTACGAGGACCCCGCCCTCCATACGGATAACACCAATTTCGCCCTGCTGGTCTCCAAACATTTTTCCGAGCCTTTCAAGGATTCCAACGGCTACGGCGAGAGCATCGCGCGGCTTTCCAATATGCTCGGCGGCGGCGTGATCGTACAGCGCTTCGGTGATCTCATCCGCGGTCAGCGCAGTACCCCCAAGCGTTTGAGCGAGAGCTTCGTAACACCCACCCTGTCCGCCACGCCCGGGGATTTGAGTCTGGTGATGCCCAAACGGATCTTGGACGGGATCATCGAGATGATCTACGCGCTGGATAAGATCGCCCCCGGCACCGCCAATGACGATACGCTTCTGTACGGTGTGGAGGTCAAGTTCTACAACATGGAAGTAGAGCTGGATAAACATTTGCAAACGTGTCAGGAGGGGCTGTTCGTCATCGGTGACGGCAGTGGCGTGACCCACTCTTTGAGCCACGCCAGCGCCAGCGGCGTGTACGTGGTGCGGTATCTGGCGGAAAAGCTGTAAAAAGCTTGCCCCCTGCGGGTACGCATAAAGCAACTGCCGCAACGCTTTGCGTTGCGGCAGGCTTCTTTTATTCTTCGATCTCCACCGTCACATGGTCGGTGCCGTGGCGCTCAAACTCGTCCAAATACTCGTCCATGCGCTCCATGATCTCGTCGTAATTGTCCTGCGTGACCGGCGGATCGTCCATATCCCGAAGCGCCAGCTCCTGGGCGAGGATCTCAAAAAACGTGGCGTCCTCATACGCCATGATCGCCTCATGGATACCGCCCTCGGCAAATGCCTTGGAGGGGATCAACTCCCCCTCGTACAGCTCCACCAGCGGCGTCATACCGTGGTTGAGGCAGTAGGAGAAGATCTTGCTCTCCACCTGATCATACTCCCGGATCCGGTCGTCGCCCCGGGTGGAATTGAGGACCCAATTGCCGATATAAACAAGATCCAGCAAACGCCGGAACTGCTTTTGTGTGAGTTTGATCTCCACCGTGCCACCTCCCCGCGGCGTTTTACTGCTTGGCATTATACCACACAATTTTCAAAATTGCCACAGAAAAAAGCCGCCATTTCAACCAATTTTTAACTTGTATCACGCCGTGCGGCATAGTATAATAACATCGTTATCCCGTGGGGAAAAGGAGTGTCGCTATGGACAACAGAGCTGTCGGCGTATTTGATTCGGGGCTGGGCGGTTTGACCGCCGTGCGCCAGCTCCGTGCCATACTCCCCTCTGAAAACATTATATACTTCGGAGACACGTCCCGTGTCCCCTACGGCGGGCGGTCGCGGGAGATCCTGCTGAAATTTGCCCGCCAGGATGTGCGCTTCGTGCGCTCGTTCGACATCAAGGCGGTTTTGGTGGCGTGCGGCACCGTGTCTACCAATGCTCTTGCCGAACTGCAGCAAGAGAACGATCTGCCTGTGCTGGGCGTGGTGGAGCCCGCGTGCCGCCGCGCCGCCCGAATCACCCGCACACGCCGTGTGGGTGTGATCGCCACCGCCGCCTCCGTCCGTACCGGCGCGTATGCCGCCGCGGTGCGCCGCTTTGACAGCGGCATCGAGGTCGTCTCCTGCGCCTGCCCTCTGTTCGTGCCGCTGGTGGAAAACGGGCGGTACCGTCTGGGCGATCCGGTGGTGGAGACTGTGGCGCGGGAGTATCTGACGCCTCTGCGCGAGAGCGGGATCGACGTGCTGATCATGGGCTGTACCCACTATCCGCTGTTGTCCGAGGTGATCGGCTCGGTGATGGGTTCGGGCGTCACGCTGATCGACACCGGCGCGGAAGCCGCCCGGGAGCTAAAGGAAACGCTGACGCGGCAGGACGCGCTCTGCGCGCCGCGGCAGGGGCAGTCCCAATACTACGTCAGCGATCGGCCGGAGGATTTCGGCGCGCTGGCACAGCAGTTTTTATCCCAAGCCGTATCTGCCGTACAGCAGATCGACATCGAGCGGTATTGAGCGCCGTGGCAAGTCCCGTACAGGTAACGGTCACCACCGTTCAAAACGGTGAAATGCTCCGCTTCTTTGGCGGCGGTCACTTGAAAGACACGCCGGACGGCTTTCTTCTGCGTTATGAGCTGCAAGGCGGCGACGCATCCTCTTTTTCTCTTTGCGTAAGCGGCGATCGGGTGCAGATCCGGTGCGCGCGGTACCGTCTGACGCTGGACCCCCGAGAGCAAACCGCCATGGTTCTTTCGGAGGGCGGCATCGCGCTTTCTTTTCAGGTGGCGACACAGCAGGTGCAAACGGATCGCTCCGCAGACGGCGGAACAGTGCGCCTTTTCTATTCTCTTTTCACCCCCTCCGGCGAGCCGGCGGCAAAAATCGAATCGACTCTTACTTTCACCCTACAAGGAGAAACGATATGAATATGATCCAACAGGCAAAAGAACAGGTCCTGTCGCTGACGGTGGCGGCGTATGAAAAAGCCGCCTGTGCCGGTCTTCTGCCCGCCGGCGTTACCGCCACACCGGCGGTGGAGATCCCCAAGGATCCCCAAAACGGCGACTATACCACCACCTTTGCGCTCTCGGCCGCCAAGTCCATGCGCAAAAACCCCCGGGAGGTGGCGGCGATCCTCATTGACCAGATGGCGCTGGAGGGCAGTTACTTCACCTCCGCGGAGATCGCCGGCCCCGGCTTTTTGAACTTCCGCCTCGGCCCCCAGTGGTTTGCCGACACCGTCGCCGCCGTGGAGCAGACAGGCGCGGCGTACGGCGCCAACGATACCCTTGCCGGGCAGAAGATCATGGTGGAATTCGTTTCCGCCAACCCCACCGGACCTATGCACATGGGCAACGCCCGCGGCGGCGTACTGGGCGACACGCTTGCCTCCGTACTGGAGAAGAACGGCGCGCGGGTATGGCGCGAATTCTACGTTAACGACGCGGGCAACCAGATCGATAAATTCGCCAAGAGCATTGAGGCGCGCTATTTCCAGCTCATCCGCGGCGAGGACGCGGTAGCGTTTCCGGAGGACGGCTACCACGGTGAGGATATTCGGGAGCTGGCGGCGGCGTTTTACGCGGCGCACGGCGAGAGCTATCTCGACAAAGATGAAACCGAGCGCCGGAACGCGCTGGCGCAGTTCGGTCTGGCGCGGAATATCCCCAAAATGAAGGAGGATCTTCTGCGCTACGGCATCCGCTACGACGAGTGGTTCTTTGAATCCTCCCTCCACGAAAGCGGCTACGTGGCCGACACGGTGCGCTCCCTCACCGACCGGGGCTATACCTATGAAAAGGACGGCGCGCTGTGGCTTGCCACCGGCCGCATCCTGCGTCAGGCGCTGCAAGCGTCCGGCAAAAGCGACGAGGAGATCGACAAGCTGGAACTCAAGGACGACGTTTTGCGCCGCGCCAACGGGTTTTATACCTATTTTGCCGCCGACATTGCCTATCACCGCAACAAATTCGCCGTGCGGGGCTTCGATAAGGTCATCAACGTCTGGGGCGCCGATCACCACGGTCACGTGGCGCGGCTCAAGGGCGCTATGGACGCGCTGGGGCTGGACGGCACCCGCCGGCTGGACATCGTGCTGATGCAGTTGGTGAAGCTGGTGGAAAACGGCGAGGTGGTGCGTATGTCCAAGCGCACCGGCAAAGCCGTAAGTCTGACGGATCTTCTGGATCTGGTGCCGGTGGACGCCTGCCGCTATTTCTTCAACGCCAAGCCGGAGAGCCAGATGGAATTCGATTTGGGTCTGGCGGTACGGCAGGACAGTGAAAATCCCGTTTACTACGTGCAGTACGCCCATGCCCGGATCTGCACGCTTTTGAAAAACCTGGCGGCGGAGGGATACGCTGTGCCCCGTGCCGGCGAGGCGGATCTGGCGCTTCTGCGGCATGAAACGGAGCTGTCCCTCATCAAGGAGATCGGGCGCTACGGCGACGTGGTGGCGTTAGCGGGGCGCAGCTACGACCCCAGCCATATCAACCGCTATCTCATCGAGCTGGCGGCGGCGTTCCACAAGTTCTATAACGCCTGCCGCATCAAGGGCGAATCGGACGCGCTGTTGCGCTCAAGGCTGAAGCTGGCGGATACCACCCGCGCCGTACTGCGTAACGCCATGGCGCTGATCGGCTGTACCGCGCCGGAGCAGATGTAAGTGTAAAAAGAACCGCAGGAGACCCTGCGGTTCTTTTTTTCATGCCGCTTATTCCCGCGCCGGTTTCTTGGCGGGATAGATCACGTGGAACACGATCACTTCCGCCACCAGACACAGCGCCGCCGCCGCGACCACGTCCACAAACGAATGCTGCTTGACGAACATGGTGGACAGGCAGATCAGCACCGTGATCACCGCGATAAACGCTTTCCACAGTCGGGACGCCTCCCGATACTTGAGCCATACCGAGGCGATCGCGATGGAATACGCCACGTGGATCGAGGGACATACGCCTGTGTTGGTGTCCGCCGCATAGATGTTCGCCATCAGCGCGGTGAGGAAATTCTGCCGCTCAAACGACGCGGGGCGCAAGTCCTGACGGGTGGGATAGATGATATAGACCGCCACGGAGACCACCTGGGTAATGAGCAAAAACACGTGCAGTTTTTTGAAACTGTCCACGTCGTAGAGCAGAAAATACACCGCCGAAACGAAAACCAGCAGATACCAAAAACAGTAAAAGATCAAAAACTCCTCCCGAAACGGGATCCAGTCGTCCACCACGCTGTGTACCACGTGGCAAGCCTCCGCCGGAATCAGCTTTTCCGTGAGGATATACATGGTAAAATAGAATACCCATCCCAGCAAAAGGAACAGATGGGAAAACCGCGGCTCGGTCAGGCGGCTGAGGCGAAAGCCGGAATAGTCAACGGTGGGTTTTTTCATGTCCTCTCTCCTCCACGGGGCACATAGGGTCGTTCCTCCCCTGCGCTTTTCTCTATCCTATCCGTAACGGCGCGCGATTGCAAGCATTCTTTTGCGTTTTGCCCATTTTTGTAACAATCGACGAATCTTTTTTCGGTGGCTTTTGCAACCGTTTGAAAAATGTGGTATGATACGGTAAAGTGAGGAAAGGAGTGATCGCCATGGCGCAGTTATCTACGGACGTCCGCTATATCAAAGGCATCGGTGAGACCCGCGCCAAGGCGCTGGAAAAGCTGGAGATCCGCACCCTGCGGGATCTTGTCTGCTATTTTCCCCGCGCCTATGAGGATCGCACCCGTCTTTACACCGTGCGCGATCTGCCGCTGGGCGAATCCGCCTGCGTGCGCGCGATGGTCGCCTCCGAGCCGGAGGCGCGGCGCATCGGCGGCGGCCGGGTGCTGGTCAAGCTCCGCGCCGTGGACGAGACCGGCACGCTGGACGTGACGTTTTTCAATCAGGCGTACCGCCGCGACAGTCTCCATACCGGCGAAACGTATCTCTTTTTCGGCAAGGTGGAGGGCAACCTCCTGCGCCGCCGGATGACCAACCCCCTGTTGGAGCGTGAGGGTCAGCAACTTTTAACGGGGCGCATCATGCCCGTGTATCCCCTCACCGCCGGCATCAGCCAACCGCTTTTGTGCCGCGCCGTCCGGCAGGGACTGGACGAATGCCGCGATCTGTGGGAGGACGTTTTGCCGGAGGACCTCCGTATGGCCCATAGGTTGTGTTATGTAAACTATGCCTATGAGAATATCCATTTTCCCGCCACGCCGGAGGCGCTGGACGTGGCGCGGCGGCGGCTGGTATTCGAGGAGTTGTTCTTGTTGCGTTGCGGCTTACGTCTGCTGCGAAACCGCCGCCGCGGTGTGGCTGGTCCGCTGTGCAAGGCGCGGGATATGGCGGCGTTTTATGAGGCGCTTCCCTTTTCCCTCACCGGCGCGCAGCGCCGCGCCATTGAGGACGCGGCGGCGGACATGGCGGGCGACCGGCCGATGAACCGCCTCTGCCAGGGCGACGTGGGCAGCGGCAAAACCATGGTGGCGGCGGCGTGTATCTGGTTTGCCGCGCAAAACGGATGGCAAAGCGCCATGATGGCGCCCACGGAGATCTTGGCGCGCCAGCATTTTGAAAACCTGTCGCCGCTGTTTGAGCGGTTCGGCCTTCGCTGCGCCCTGCTGACCGGCTCTACCCGCGCCGCTGATCGGCGTGAGATCCTGGCAGGGCTTCAAAGCGGTCGGATCCATGTGGCGATCGGCACCCACGCCCTTTTGAGCGAGGACGTGATCTACGGCAATCTGGGGTTAGTGGTTACGGATGAGCAGCACCGTTTCGGCGTCAACCAGCGGGCGGCGCTGGGAAAAAAGGCGGAGAATCCCCACATGCTGGTTCTCTCCGCCACGCCGATCCCCCGCACGCTGGCGCTGGTGATCTACGGCGATCTGGACGTTTCCGTCATCTACGAACTGCCGCCAGGGCGGCAAAAGGTGGACACCTTCGCCGTCAACGAATCCTATCGCCAACGGATCAACGCGTTTTTGCGCAAGCAGGCGGCGCAGGGGCATCAGGTCTTCGTGGTCTGTCCGCTGGTAGGCGAAGGGGATGTGCTGCCGGATGAGCGCAAAGCGGCGACGGCGTACGCCGAAAAACTGCGTACCGAGGTATTTCCCGATCTGCGGATCGCTCTGCTCCACGGGAAGATGAAGCCTCGGGAAAAGGAAGCGGTCATGGCGTCCTTCGCCGCCGGCGAGAGTGATATTCTGGTATCCACCACGGTAATCGAGGTGGGCGTGGACGTGCCCAACGCCACGGTGATGCTGGTGGAGAACGCGGAGCGGTTCGGCTTGAGCCAGCTCCACCAACTGCGGGGGCGTGTCGGGCGCGGCGGCGCCAAATCCTACTGCATCCTCATCAGCGACAGTGACAGTGAGGAAACGCGGCGGCGGCTGAAAGTGATGACCGCCACCAACGACGGGTTCCGTATCGCCGAGGAGGATCTGAAGCTCCGGGGACCGGGCGACTTTTTCGGCAAACGGCAACACGGTCTGCCCTGTTTACAGGTGGCGGACTTGAGCTGTGATATGCGATTGTTGGATGAGGCACAGCGCGCCGCACAGGAGCTGATGGCGTCCGATCCCGGTCTGGCACAGCCGTCCCACGAGCCGTTGCGCCGCCGTATCCACGAGCTGTTTGCGCTTCACGGAGAAGGTATGAACTAACGAAAAGAGCTCCCGGTTTATCCGGGAGCTCTTATTCTAATCTATTTCACCCAGACGAAATCGCTCGATCATCTCCGAGGTCAGGCTCACGCCCTCGTCGTGAGGCGTCAGCTCCGCCCGACGGACCCAAAAGCCCTCCTTCAGCTCCGCCTCCTCCAGTGTGATCGTGTCGGCGCCGCTTAGCTCACAGTAAAATCCCGCCAACAGCGTATCCGTCAGCGCCCAGGGCTGGCTTTTATAGTAGCGAACGTTCTTTACCTGCAGTCCCACTTCCTCCGCCACTTCGCGGCGTACCGTATCCTCCAGCGTCTCACCGATCTCCGCGAATCCCGCCACCAGCGCGTCGCCCCGATAGGGGCGGTCACGGTACCGCGTCAAAAGCAGACGGTCGCCATCCGTCACCGCCACGATCACCGCCGGACACAGCTTGGGATATTCCGTCTGTCCGCAAGCGGGACAGACCATCGCCCGTTCCTGTGTGCTATGCACCGCGGCGGCGCCGCATCTGCCGCAAAAGGCGCGGCTTTCATACCAGCGGACAAGCTGTGCGCCGGTCAGCGCGGCAAACGCCGTTTCCATGGGGCGCACGCCGCGCACCTTTTGAATGGGAACGTATTCGCACCCCTCCGCCGCCTCTTCCGGCGCGGAGGCGGAAAAACAGCCCGTGCCGTCCAGGGAGAAAAGATACCGCCCGTCCGCCGGCACGGCACCCAGCGCGGCAAACCGGGGCAGATGCCACTCGGCGCCGCTTCGCTCCAGCAATACGGCGCCGCCGGATACGCACACGGCATAATCGCTCCGCTCCGCCGGATGCGGCGTATAGGCTCTTTCAAACCGGTGGGGCGCAATATCCTGAATCATGGGGATCGTCCTTTCACGTCGTTTTGGAATAGTATACCTGTGCGGGCGGTAAAAAGCAACCTTGTCACCGGCGGCGCGCCATGCTATACTGATGAAAAAAAGGAGGCGGCGTGATGACAAAAGAAGAACTGCGGCAAAGAGCCAACGAACTGCCTCCCGCGCCCGGCGTGTATCTGATGCTGGACGCTTCCGGCACCGTGATCTACGTGGGCAAGGCGAAGCGGCTGAAAAACCGCGTGAGCCAGTATTTTCAGGAAAACGCCGGCCATAACGGCAAAACCCGCGCCATGGTGGCGCAGGTCGACCGGTTCGATACGATCATCGTGCGCTCGGAGTTTGAGGCGCTGGTGTTGGAAAACTCCCTCATCAAGCGCCATCAGCCGCGCTATAACATTCTTTTGAAGGACGACAAGGGCTATCCCTTCGTGCGTCTTTCCAAAGGCGAGGCATATCCCCGTTTCACCATGGCGGGAAAGATCAGCGACGACGGCGCCCGCTATTTCGGTCCTTTCGGCGGCAGGCGTGAGACCCATCTGGCGATCGACGCGGTCTGCACCGCGCTGAAACTGCCCACCTGCCGCCGCCGGTTTCCCCGGGACATCGGCAAGGATCGCCCGTGTTTGAACTATCACATCGGAAAATGCGACGGTTTCTGCCGTCCGGACGGACCCGGCGCGGCGGCGTATCAGGAGCGGATCGAGCAGGCCTGCCGTCTTTTCAGCGGCAAATTCCGCCAGTTGGAACAGGACTGGACACAGCAGATGGAACATGCCGCCGAAGCGTTGCAATTTGAAACGGCGGCCCGGCTTCGCGACAGGATACGGGCGCTGTCCGTTCTGTCCAAACAGCAGCAGGTGATCGCCGGTATCTGCGCCGACACGGACGTATGGGGCGTCTACACCGGACAGGTGCGGTGCGGCTGTGCGGTACTGCATCTGGAACAGGGCGACCTGCTGGGCAAAGAGGTCAACGTATTTCCCACCGCCGCCGGTGAATCATCGGAGTTTCTCTCCGCTGTTTTAAGCCAATACTATCTGGATCGCTCCGTCTTCCCGCGGGAGATCGTTCTGCCCGCCCTGTGGGACGGCGCGGACACCTTTGAATCGCTCCTTTCACAAAAAGCCGCCCACCGCGTGACGCTTCGCGTCCCCCTGCGGGGCGAGCGGGCGGAACTGATGCGTATGGCGGCGCGAAACGCGCAGGAAGAGGTGGAACGCGTCACCTCCGACAGCGAGCGCACCTCCAAAACGCTGGAGGCGCTGGGCGCGCTGGCAGGGTTAGCCGCGCCGCCGCGCCGACTGGAATCGTACGATATTTCCAATCTGCGCGCGGACGATATGGTGGCGTCCATGGTGGTGTTTCAGGACGGAAAGCCCCTCAAACGGGCGTATCGCCGGTTTCAGATCAAAACGCTCACCCGTCCGGACGATTACGCCGCCATGCAGGAGGTGCTGACGCGGCGGTTGCGCCATTATCTGGACGGGGATGAATCCTTTGCGCCTTTGCCGGATCTGCTGCTCATCGACGGCGGCGAGGGACACGCCCGGGCGGCGCTGGAGGCGGTCACCGCACTGGGGCTGACACTTCCCGTTCTTGGTATGGTGAAAGACGACCGGCACCGCACCCGCGCGCTCATCACGCCCCAGGGGCAGGAGCTGGGCATTGAGCACAGTCCGCCCCTGTTCGCGCTGATCGGCCGCGTGCAGGAGGAGGTGCACCGGTTTGCCATCACCTACCACCGGCAAAAGCACAGGCGCAGTGTCTACCGCAGTAAGCTGGACGGCGTGCCGGGATTGGGCGAGGCGCGCAAAAAGGCGCTTTTGAAGCATTTCGGCACCGTAAGCGCCGTGAAAGACGCCACGGAGGAACAGCTCTGCGCCGTACTGCCCCGACAGGTGGCGCACTCGCTGTACGACAAGCTCCGTCAAGAAGCGTAACAATACCGCCGCAGGCAACTGCCTGCGGCGGTATTGTTTGTTTGAAGCTGTTCTTTACTCGCCGAAATTGTTCTCGATCAGATCGGCCAGCGCCTTCACGGCTTCCTCCTGATCCACGCCGTCGGCGATCAGGGTAATGGTGGTACCCTGCACGATGCCCAGGGACAGCACACCCAGTAAACTCTTGGCGTTGACGCGGCGCTCTTCCTTCTCAACCCAGATGCCGCTTTTGAATTCATTGGCCTTCTGGATAAAGTAAGTAGCAGGTCTGGCGTGCAGACCGACTTCGTTTTTTACAGTGATCTCCTGCGTATACATCCCATCAGCTCTCCTTTTATTTTCCTTCTGATTTGACGAAAAAAACGACGTTTGCATGGTCATTATACACAAACGCGACATAGAATGCAATGGTTTTTCCCACAAAAAAATTTTTCCAATCGGGCTTTTTTAACGCTTCTTTCGTTGCTTTCCACAAAAAAGCTCATTTCAGTTCTACGATCGTTACACCGGCTTCGCCCTCGCCGTAGCGTCCCAGCCGGAAGCTCTTGACCCGACGACTGCGCTTTAATATGGCGTGTACCGCCTGGCGAAGCGCGCCGGTACCTTTGCCGTGGATAATGGTCACCGTGCCGAGCTTTGCCATCATGGCGGCGTCCAGATAGTTTTCCACCACGCTTTCCGCCTCCAGTGTTTCAAGACCGCGAATGTCCAGTTCGGAGGCGGCGCGGCTTTGCAAACGCACCGTGGCGGCGCCTGTGGCGCGCGGCGGCTCTTTCGGCGCTTCCCGCCCCTCCAGTAACCGCACCTCGGCGGCGCGGGTGGTCATTTTCATCTTCCCCGCCTGCAGCAGGAGCGTACCGTCGTCATTGACCGCCAGCACCTGCGCCGGCATTTTTACGCCCGGCAGTTCCACCCGGTCGCCCGATACGATAGGGCGGCTGGGCGTATATACAGGCTCCTGCGCTTCCTGCGCCGGCTGTAATCCCGCTTCCGCCTCCTTGAGATGGCGGCGCACGGTGGCACGGGCGTCGTTGAGGGCTTGATAGTTTGCCTGCTGTGTCTGACGGCGGCGCAGTTCCTCCAGCTCGGCAAAGATCTCCTCCGCCTTCTGCTGTGCCTGCCGGACGATCCGCCGTGCGTCCGCCTCGCCTTTGCTTCGGGCGTTATCCCTTGCCCGCTCCATCTGCTCGCGGAACGAACGGGCTTTCGCCGCGTCCTCTTCCCGCTGGCGCCGGAGCTGATCGGCGCGCGTCTGCGCCGCTTCCAGCGTCTGCCGCTTTTCCTCCAGGCGTGTCAACACGTCCTCAAAGCGCAGATCGTTGGTGCCGATCTGGGCGCGCGCGTCGGTCAGGATCTCCTCCGCCAGACCCAGACGGCGGGCGATGGCAAAGGCGTTGGACTTGCCGGGGATCCCGATCAAAAGCCGGTAGGTGGGCCGCAGCGTCTGCACGTCGAATTCGCAGGAGGCGTTTTCCACACCCGCCGTGGTCATGGCAAAGGTTTTCAGCTCCGCATAATGGGTGGTGGCGGCGATCAGCGCGCCGCGCGCACGGGCGTGCTGGATAATGGCGATCGCCAGCGCCGCGCCCTCCACCGGATCGGTACCGGCGCCCAGCTCGTCAAAAAGGAGAAGACTGTCGCCGTCCGCCCGTTCCAAGATCTCCACGATGTTGGAGGTGTGGGCGGAAAAGGTGGATAAACTCTGCTCGATGCTCTGCTCGTCCCCGATATCCGCCAGAATATCATCGAAGATCCGCACCGTACTGCCGTCGTCGGCGGGCAGGTGCAGCCCGCACTGCGCCATCAGGCATAAAAGCCCCAGCGTTTTCAGCGCCACGGTCTTGCCGCCGGTGTTCGGTCCCGTGATGATCAGCGTATCGAATTCCTCGCCCAGCGAAAGGCTGATCGGCACCGCTTTTGCCGGATCCAGCAAGGGATGGCGGGCATGGCGCAAAATCACGCCGCCCGTCTCCCTCACACGCGGAGCGCAGCCGTTCATGTCATAGCTCAACTGCGCTCTGGCAAAGATCATGTCAAGACGCACCATCACGCCGTAATCCGAGAGGGTATTCGCCTGCGCGTCGGCACAGGCGGCGCTGAGGCTCATCAGGATCCGCTCGATCTCTTTTTCCTCCCGTGCCTGCAGCTCTTTCAGCTCGTTGTTTGCCTGCACCGCGCCCATTGGCTCGATAAACAGCGTCGCGCCGGAGGATGACACGTCGTGGATCAGTCCCGGCAGTTCCGCCCGGTGCTCCGCCTTGACAGGCACCACGAACCGTCCGTCCCGCTGGGTGATGAGCGCCTCCTGCAAAATTTTGGCGTAGGACGGCGAGGAAATGATCCGTTGCAGAATCTGCCGCCCCTTGGACGCCGCCGCCCGCATTTTGCGCCGGATCTCCGCCAATTCGGAACTGGCGGTATCGGCAATGGTCTCCTCGTCCATAATGGCGCTGCGGATCATATCCTCCAGATGGCGGTTGGTATGGAGGGCGGAGAAAAGCCCGTCCAGCGCGTCGCGGTCTTCCTGCCGGCGGATTCCGTATTCCGCCACCCGGCGCGCCGCGGTGAGTAGCGCGGCAATATCCAGCAGCTCCCGCGTGTTCAGCATACCGCCCTGTTCGGCGCGGTGGAGGGCGGGCGCCATATCCTTTACGCCGGAAAACGGCGGCGCGCCGTGAAGCCCCAAACGGGCTTTTGCCGCGTCTGTTTCCTCCAGAAGGCGCACTACGGCCGGCCGTCCGGTAAGAGGCTTGAGCTGTAAACTGCGCTCTTTTGCCTCTTCACTGACGGCTTTTTGCGCCAGCTTCTCCAGTACGCGGGGCAGTTCCAGCGTGTGGAGGGATTTTTCAAGCAATTCACTCATGGTATGTAATCCTCATCTGTCGGCGCGAAGCGCCCGATAGTAGTCCAGCGTGCGAAACCGGCGCTCCATTCGGGCGGCGGTAAACGCTTCCGCGGCGTAATATAAACTGCGCAGGGACGGCTCATCCGCCGTAAATGCGTACAGCCGCGCCGCGTCGGCGTTGAGGGCGTGGCGCAGCGCCGCAAGGGCGCCCTTTGTCAGCGGCACGGCGCTTGCCCCGCCGCCGCAGGCGGCACAGCGGACCGTGCCCTGCTCCGTATCCAGCACCGGCCGCTCCGGCTCCGGCGCGCCGCACACGGCGCAGCCCTCCGCCAGCGGCGCAAAGCCGCACAGCGCCATCAGCCGAAGTTCAAAAACAGGCTTCACCAGCGCCGGCTCTTTTTGCAGGGTGCCCAGGGCATACAGACCGTTCAGCAGCAGTGACAGTATCTCCGGCGCGCTCTCATGTTCCGCCGTGACGGATTCCGTCAGCTCTGCGAAATAAGACGCCAGCGCCAGGCGCTCTATATCCTGCCGCAACACGTCAAACAGTTCCACGGTGCTCCCCTGGGAGGCGTAGTACCAGCCGGCGCGCTGATAGATGACCCACTCTGAATACGCCAGCACCTGACTGGACGCCGCCAAAGGACTGTTCCGCCGTCGGGCGCCCCGGGCGATCAGCGTCAGCTTGCCCAGATCCGGCGTCAGCACCGTCAATATGCGGTCCGCCTCTTTCGTATCGGTGGCTCGAAGCACAACGCCGGTCGTCACTTGTTTTCCGGTTTGCTCCACGGCTCCTTGTCCTCCTCCTGCGCGTTTTGCTCCGATTGTGCGCAATTTTGCGCCGATTGCGCGCGGTTTTGCGCCGCGTGGAGCAAATACCACGCCGGCGCGCCGGTTCGATAAAACAGTTCCCAGTAATCCGCCACGAAACGTCCCCCCTCACAGTCTATTCTGCGCAGGAACGCCGCGTTTATTGCCGGAAAAAAATTATTCCTCGGTAAAACCCTGCCGGCGGATAAAATTCGGGTTATCCCGCCAGTTTTCCTTCACCTTGACCCACGTTTGCAAAAATACCTTCGTGCCCATAAAGCGTTCAATATCCTGACGTGCCAGCGTGCTGATCTCCTTGAGCCGCGCGCCGCCCTTGCCGATGATAATGCCCTTATGGCTGGCTTTTTCGCAGTAAATGGTCACGTCCAGATCAATGATACCGCTGTCCCGCTCGGAAAAACGCGTCACCTCTACCGCCGTGCCGTGGGGGATCTCCTTGTCAAGACAGCGCAGCAGTTTCTCCCGCACCATTTCGGCGCAGACCTGCGAATCCGCCTGATCGGTGGTCATGCCCTCGGGAAACAGCCGCGGTCCGTTTGCGGCGTATTTGTCCAGCTCCGAAAGGAGTTCGGCAAGCCCCTCTCCCGTTTTTGCGGAAACGGGCAGGATCGCCTCAAACGCCGGATACGCCGCGCTGTACGCGGCAATGACCGCCAGCAGATCGTCTTTCTTCTCCACCGTGTCGATCTTGTTGATACAAAGGATCACCGGCAGGTTTTCCTCCCCGATCCTTTTAAGAAGCTCCTGCTCCGGCGCGCCCACGTTCGCCACAGGCTCCACCAACAGCAGCGCGCATTCCACCGAACGCAAACTGTCGCTGACCACCTTTACCATATAATCCCCCAGACGGGAACGGGGTTTGTGAAGTCCCGGCGTATCCAGCAGCACGAACTGGGTTTCGCCCCGATTCACCACGCCGCAAATGCGGTTGCGGGTGGTCTGGGGTTTGGCGGAGACAATGGCGATCTTCTCGCCTACCAGCGCGTTGGTCAGGCTGGATTTTCCCACGTTGGGCCGTCCGCAGACGGTGATCATGGCGGTTCTCGTAATGTTTGACATCGTTCTTTTCCTCTCCGGTTTCCTCACCGCGGCAAACGGAGCGCCGTCATCACGGCTTCTTCCCGTTCCCGCATCCTGCGTTTTTCCGCTCCCTCGTCCACATGGTCATAGCCCAGCAGGTGCAGTACGGAGTGTACCGCCAGATAGCAAAGCTCTCTTTCGGGCGAATGGCCGTATTCTTTTGCCTGTGCCTGCACCCGCTCCCATGAGATCGCCATATCGCCCAGCGGCGTCAGACCCGTCATGGGATCGGCGTCCGCTTCATCCGATGGTGGCTGGCCGGGCGTGTAGGAAAAGGCGGGGAAGCTCAACACGTCCGTCGCCGCGTCCACGCCGCGCATCTGGCGGTTGATCTCCCGGATACCGGCGTCGTCGGTCAGCAAAACGTCTATCTCGCAGGGGACCGTAACGCCCTCGCAGGAGAGCGCCGTACGGATCGCCCGCCGGATCAGCGCCGCGGTGTCCTTACCGGCGGCGTCCGCCGCTGCGGCGGTCAGCGGGATTCGATGCCTTATCGCCACCGTGTCCACTCCCCTTTCCCTCTTCGTATTTTGCGTACGCCTCGATGATGCGCTGTACCATCACATGACGCACCACGTCCTGTCCCGTCAGCTCGCAGATGGCAACGCCCTCCACGTCCTTGAGGACCTTCATCGCCTCTTTCAGTCCGCTGGGCTTGTCCCCCGG
Organism: Oscillospiraceae bacterium; assembly: GCA_017458825.1. Lineage (GTDB taxonomy): Bacteria > Bacillota > Clostridia > Oscillospirales > Oscillospiraceae > Vescimonas. Next base: position 94,910 of record JAFSZX010000023.1, on the reverse strand, counting down.
CAGGTCGATCTGCGTCACGTCGCCGGTGATGACCGCCTTGGAGCCGAAACCCATACGGGTAAGAAACATTTTCATCTGTTCCCGACTGGTATTCTGCGCCTCGTCGAGAATGATGAAGCTGTCGTCCAGCGTACGGCCGCGCATATAGGCAAGCGGCGCCACCTCGATATTGCCCCGCTCCAGATATTTCTGGTACGTCTCCGCGCCCAGCATATCAAACAGCGCGTCATACAGCGGCCGCAGATACGGGTCTACCTTGCTCTGGAGATCACCGGGCAAAAAGCCCAGCCGCTCCCCCGCCTCTACCGCCGGACGGGTCAGGATAATGCGGTTGACCTGCTTGTCCCGAAACGCCGCCACCGCCGCCGCCACCGCCAGATACGTTTTTCCCGTACCCGCCGGACCGACGCCGATGGTGACGTTTTGTTTCAAAATGGCGTCCACGTACTGCTTCTGCCCGATGGTCTTGGGCTTCACCGGACGGCCTTTGGAGGTGATGCAGATCACGTCCTGGGTCAGCTCGCCGATCCGCTCCGCCTGTCCGGAACGAACCAGCCCGATCACGTAGCGCACGTGCTGTTCCGTAATGGTTTCGCCCTTACCGGTCAGCGTCAGGAGCGCCTGCACCGCCTTTTGCGCCAGCACGGTGTTCTCCGGCTCGCCGGTAAGAATGATCTCGCCGCCGCGATTGACGATGGATACGCCCAGCTCCGTCTCCAAAAGGCGGATGTTCTCATCGAAGGAGCCAAACAGATCAATGGCCTCCTCCATGCGTTCAATGCCTATGCGCTGTTCCAATCCGCGCACCTCCTGCTTTCCTTTGTCGTTACGGCTCCAGCGGCACGCTGATGCCGATCTGCTCCAGACACTCCGCCTTCAGCGTGACCAACAGCCACGCCCCCTGTTGGGCGGAGGCAAACCGGGTGGACTCCACCGAGGCGTCCTCCCCCAAGAGATCTTCCAGCGCCGCGCGCAACGCCGCTTCGCCTTCCTGCCGCGCCAGCTCCGGCTGACGCTCCGTTTGAGCAAGCCGGCGCTGTGTCCACCGCTCCTGTACCAGCGTGACCGGCAGGCGGAAGCCGCCCGGCAGTGTGCAGTCCTCGTATTGTGTTATTTTATCACAATCCGCCGGTGTTACGCTACCCTTTCCGAAGATTTTTATGCGGTGTTTTCCCAGCAGGAGGGAAAATTCCGTGCGTGTCTTAACGGTATCGCCTTTTTCCGCCACGGAAAGCGGCACCAGAACAGACAGCTCATACCACGTGCGTGCCCACACACTGCCCATTCCGTGGATCAGCCGCACGCGACCGCCGCCGCCTTCCCGAACGCCGGAGATGAGGAGCTGTCCCTTTGTGACCGTGGCGCCTGAGGCCACCTCCGCCTTGCCCTCCAGCGCCTCTACTGTTACCACCAGACCGTCACAGCGTGACACCACGTTGGTACGCTCCGTGGTGGAAACGATCTCCGGCGGACGCTGGCGCTCCACCACCTGCACATGTGCCACACAGCCTTTGACGTTCACCGCCAGCCATGAAAGATCCGGCAGTTCCAGCAGTACGCGGTTGCGAAGCTGTTCCTGATCCAGCTTCATGCCCACCGTGCCCACGGTGACGCCGTGGCGCTCCAGTGCGCGCAAGATCTCCTCCGCCGGAACGGTGGCGTTGCCCTCCACCTCAAAATCCCAGATGAACAGATTACTGCCCATCAGCAACAGCAAAAAGACCGCTCCTGCCGCCAACAGCGCGTACCGGCGGCGCAACAGCCCCGCCAGAAGCGGCGCGCCGCGCTGGCGCACCCGCCGGATCGTCGCGTCCGTCTGTCCGGCGGCGCGGCGTAAATCCCGCTCACCCTGACGGGTGGTATGTACCGTAAAACAGATGCCGGAGCGCCACTCCACGTTCCAAAACGGAATGCCGTGGACGGAGCAGAGGTTGACGATGCGCTCGGGATAGGCGCTTTCCACCGTCAAAAGAACGTCGCCCAGCAGATAGTTCGCCGCTTTTTTATACATGCTCCGCCTCCGTTATCCGATCAGTTCCAAGCGCGTGATCACGCCGTTCAAGCGCAGTTCCGTGTCCGTCATGGCCAAAAGCTGCAAGTCCCTGCCGCCCACGCGGATCACCAGCGCGCCGCCGTTGATCTCCACCAGCTCCGTGCTGTAAGAGAGTACGCCGCGGTGCCCCGCTACATAGACCTCCCGATTGCCCGACAGCTCCACCGTGGGGAGATCCGGCGCGATCCCCGCCGGCAGGTCCAGTTTTTCCATAACGTCCCATTCCGCCTTGACCCATCTGCGCCGCCGTTCCAAATGTATCACGCCCTTTCTTCCCTAACCCTATGCCGCCGGCGGGGAAATCTTGCCTGTCCGACATGGACAGGGCGCAGGGCGCATACAGTAGACAGAGGAGGTGATACATTGAAGCGTTGGGTCACACTCGCCGGTGTGGTGGCGCTGATGGCGGCATTGCTCCTATACGGCAGTGAAGCCGCCGCCGCGGTGCGGCGCGGTCTTTCCCTGTGCGCGCAAACGGTGATCCCGTCCCTGTTCCCGTTTTTTGTCGCCTCGTCCCTCTTCGTATCGCTGGGCGCGGCGGCAAGCTGTCAAAGACTTTTCGCGCCGGTTTTGGGCAGGATCCTGGGCTGTACCGGATCGGGCGTGTCCGCGTTTTTGCTGGGCGCCGTGGGCGGCTACCCCACCGGCGGGCGGACGGTGGGCGAGCTTTTACGGGGGCGGCAGATCTCCTCCGGCGAGGCGGAACGGCTGTTGGCGTTTTGCAACAACTGCGGTCCGGCGTTTATCCTTGGCATCGCCGGCGGACGGTTCGCCTCTCCGGCGGCGCCCGTGAGTCTTTATCTTATCCATATCGTTTCGTCGATCATCACGGCACAGTTTTTTCGCTCCGCCGGAAAGACGGTGTCGCCGCCGATCAGGCAGGTCGCAAACCCGTCTGCGACCGGCGCGCTGGTCCGCGCCGTGTCCGGCGGCGCATACGGCATGGTGTCGGTCTGCGCTTTCGTGGTGTTTTTTCAGGTGCTCCTATCGCTGGCGGAATCCCGGCTGGGGATACTCCCCCCGTGGCTGTGCGGCTTTTTTGAGCTGACCGCCGGCGTCTCCCGCGTGGCCGACACCCGCGCCGGTTTCATCTGCGCGGCGGGACTGCTGGGGTGGGGCGGCGTCAGTGTCCACTGCCAAACCGCCGCCGTGCTGGAAGATTCCCGCCTGTCCATGCGGCGCTATTTGCTGGGCAAAGCGGCGCAGTGCCTCCTTTCATCGGCGCTGGCGGCGCTCGCGTGGCACTGGGTCGGATAAAAAAAGAACCTGCCGCAACAGTTTGCGTCAGGTTCCTGTTTTGCGTATTTATGCCTCGGTGTGATACACGGCGGCGCACAGGGCGGAAAAATAGCGGTAAAACGGCACCAACTCGTCCAGTCCGGCAATGATCTCCTGCGCCAGGGCGGGAGAAAAGATGGTCTCGTCCAGCGCCGCGGTATGCTCCAGATTGACCGATCGTTTATCGTACCACGGCTGGAGCAGCGCGCCCACCTGTCCTTTCGCTCTGGCATAGTCGGGACCCGACAGGGTGAACGTGGTCTGCCGGTTGAAGCGGCGCACCAGCTTGCTCAATACCTCCGGCCGGTCCTCTATGTTCCGGCGATACGCCGCCATCAGCTCCGGCGGCGGCGCCCAGAACCCCATGCCGTAGCTGTAATACTCCGGCGCGATCTCAAAGTAGAAGGTGGGATGCCCCGTCCAGTCCTCCAGCGGCGCGGAGATGGAAAACCACAGATGGTCTTTATACGGGCCTCTGCCGTGGAGCCGTCTGGCGTCCCGATAAATGCGAGAAACTTTCAATAAAAGCGGCTCACGGGGCATCTTTTCGCACAGCGCCTCGTAGACCTGTTCTCCCAGGGCGCGGGTGGGCTGTAAAAGCTCGCGCTGATAGATCTCCTTGCGGGGCGTAAACCACTCCCGATCGTTGTTGAAGCGGATCCCCCAGAGAAAATCCACCGTTTCCTGGGTATAGCCGGCAAACGCGCCGGTCCTCTCCTTATCGCGCATGGTACGCCTCGATGCCCTTTGCGAGCAGCTCCATGGCGCGCTCCAGATCTTTCTGGCACAGCACGTAGGCGATGCGGATCTCGTTTTTACCCTTGCCGGGTGTGGCATAGAACGGCTCGCCCGGCGCGAACATGACGGTATCGCCGTTGTCCTCAAACTCCTCCAGGAGCCATTTTTGGAACGCGTCGGCGTCGTCCACCGGCAGAGCCGCCATCAGATAGAACGCACCGCGCGGCGTCCGGCACACCACGCCGGGGATCTTTTTCAGCGCCTCCATCACCGTGTCGCGGCGGCGCTTATACTCCTCCCGTACGGCGGTGAAGTATTCCGGTCCCACCGTGTACAGCGCGGCGGCGGCCACCTGATCCAGCGTCGCCACGGAAAGACGGCTCTGGCAGTATTTCATGGCGTGCCCCAACAGCGTGTGGTTGCGGGAGATCAAACAGCCGATTCGGGCGCCGCAGGCGGAGAACCGCTTGGAGACCGTATCCGCCAGGATCACGTTTTCCGCGGCGTCTTCGTACTTGCCGAAAGAGCGGAGCCCCTCGCCGCCGTAGAAAAATTCGCGGTACGCCTCATCACCGATCAGGAACAGGTCGTGTTCCTTCGCCACGTCCACCAGCATCCGCATCTCCTCTTCCGTGAGCAGCGCGCCGGTGGGGTTGCCGGGATTGGTGATGAGCATGGCGCGGGTACGGGGTGTGATCTCCGCTTCGATCTTGGCGCGATCGGCATAGTGATAGCCGTCCTCCGGCGAAGTGGGAATGGGGTGGATGTAGGCGCCGCAGGTGGCGGTCATGGTATTGTAGTTGGGATAGAACGGCTCCGGAATCAAGATCTCGTCGCCCTCGTCCAGAATACATTGCAGGGCGATCGCCAGCGCCTCACTGCCGCCGGTGGTAACAAGGATCTCATCGGGGGAAAAGTGCATATCCAGCGCGTCGTAATAACCGCGGATCGCCTCGATCAGCTCCGGGATCCCCGGCGACGGCGCGTACGCCAGCACTTTCTGGTTGAAATGATGTACCGCATCCATACACGCCTGGGGCGTGGCAATATCGGGCTGGCCGATATTCAGGTGATAGATGCGGCGGCCCTTGGCCTCCGCCGCCACCGCGTAGGGGTGGAATTTCCGCATGGGGGAAAGACGGCACCGCTCGACCTTGCTGGAAAATTTCATAACGCTTCTCTCCTTTTTCTCTTGCCGTTCGGGAAATCGGCGACTGCCCTCCGGCCATCGCTTTCCCGCGTTTTTACTCAATTCATCCGGCGGCGGCTCACGGAGCGCCAAGCCTTTGCCTTTCATATATATCGGCACGGAAGCCGCACCGTTTTATATACAGGACCATTATACCCCATTGCCCGTTTATTTTGCAACAGAAATTTCCCGCGGATCCTAAAGGAGAACGGCAAAATCAAGACGTTTTCCGCCTCTATTCTATCCGGCGGCGGCGGTGCATATAGATATACCGTCAAAGCACAGATAGGGAGTGGTGAGCATCAAAGAGAATCTGGAACAGCGAGCCGAGCAACTGGCTCTTTACCTGATAGAAAACCGCGCGACCGTCCGTGCCGCCGCGCAAAAGTTCGGCGTGAGCAAATCTACGGTACATAAGGACCTGTCGGAACGCCTGCCCCTTTGTCATCGGGGACTGTGGCTGCAGGTCAAGGAGATCCTGGAGGAGAACAAAGCTCAGCGCCATATTCGGGGCGGTATGGCGACACGCCGGAAATACAAAGGAACGTAAATAAAGAGCCGCCGGAATCGTCCGGCGGCTCTTTATTTATGCGCTCGTCAGCAGATCTTTTTCAATCCCTTGACAAATTCCTCCGTTACGCGCTCAATGGCGGCAACCGTATACTGCTCCGCCAGATCCATGGTTCCGTCGTCCTTCAGCGCCGCCTTCTGACAGCCCTTGGCAAACGTCTCCGCCTGATCCACCATGTTTTCCACCTGTTGCCGGATATAGGGATTCATAGTCCCCACCTCCCTGTTCGTGATGGCGTTATTATACACCGGTCGCGCCGCGTTTGCAACCGTTTGTCGTACTTCTTCGCCACAATAGGTCTTGAAAATAAAAAAACCTCTACCAAACAGGAGGAAGATATGGTATGATAGTTTTGTGGGCATATGTCTTTTTATGCAAAGGAGGTTGCGGTATGATCCGAAAGATCCGCTCAAGTCTGCTGCTTTGCGGCGGCATTCTGCTGGGCGCGCTGTTGAGCGGCTGTACGTTCAACTCCACGGCGGAAAGTCTCTTTACCCTGCCGCAACTGCCGATCGAATATACCGATCTCTCCCGGCAGATCAGCGAACTGATCGCCGACGGGTACGAATATGCCTCCCCTGCCAGCGGGCGGAATATCCAGTCTGTTCAAATGGTGGATCTGGACGGTGACGGGGATGAGGAAGCGGTGGCGTTCTTCCGGCGCAGCAGTGATGAGAAGCCTCTGAAAATTTTTATCTTCCGCGCCAATGACGATACGTATGACCGTCTTTGTACCATTGAAAGCAGCGGTACCTCGGTGGACAGCGTATCGTACCGCGACCTGACCGGCGACGGGCAGTTGGAACTGGTGGTAGGCTGGCGCATCAGCTCCGACGTGCAGACGGTGGCGGTCTACCATGTGGCGGCGGAGCCTGCCGTACTGCTCCAGAGCGGTTATGTGCGTTACAGCATCGAGGAGCTGGACGGCGACGGGATCCCCAGTCTTCTCCTGCTCCGCTCCGACGAGAGCGGCGGCAGTGTGGCAGAGTTTTACAGCTGGCGTGAAGACAGTATGACGGCGGCCTATATCACCCATCTGTCCGGCACCATGGCGGATCTGACACAGGGCGGCGTGGTATCCGGCAAGCTGGACGAGGAAACGCCCGCCGTGTTCGTCACCGGCGTCAACGCGGAAAACGTGGCGGTGACGGACGTGCTGATCTTCCGGCAGGGCAGCGGACTTGTCAACGTGGCCATAGACCGCTGGACAGGCAGTTCCGGCGTGGCGTTCCCCTATATGCAGCTCCGGCCGCAGGACATTAACGGCGACGGGATCACGGAGATTCCCTCACCTGCCTCCGATCCGGTGTCGGACGGCTTGATCCACTGGCTGCAGCTGGACAGCTACGGCAAGACGAAGGTGGTGAGCACCACGTACCACAGCGCCTCCGGCGGCTGGTATTTCACACTGCCGCAGGAATGGCGCGACAGGGTAAGCGTGGAGTCGTATGAGATCAGCGCCAACGAGTGGCAGCTTCTCATTCAGGTAGATAAAAAGGCCGTGGCAGCGGTCTATACGCTGACCGGCGAGAATCGTGAAAACCGTGCCATGCGCGGAAACCGCGTGATTTTGCGGCGGCAGACCGCCACCGTATACGCCGGTGAGATCCTGTTCTATGGCGCGGATTGGGATCTGACAGAGGACTTTTTGCGCCAGAACTTTCATTTGACCGTACAGCAGTGGACAAATCTTTCATAAAGGAGAAAGACGATGAAAAAGGTGCTTGTGCTGGAGGACGAGGCGAATATCCGCAGCTTTATCGTGATCAATCTGATCCGCGCCGGCTATGAGGTGGTGGAGGCGGAAACCGGTGAAGAGGCGCTGGAAAAGCTCCGGCTCCATCGGGACGTGCGGGTGGCGCTTCTGGACATTATGCTGCCCGGTATCGACGGGTTTGAGGTCTGCCGCCGGATCCGTGCCGGCAATCCTCAAATCGGCATCATCATGCTCACCGCCCGTTCTCAAGAGATGGACAAGGTGACCGGACTGATGACCGGCGCCGATGACTATGTGACAAAACCCTTCTCCCCCGCGGAGCTGACCGCCCGTGTGGATGCGCTGATGCGCCGCAGCGGCGGCGTCGCGCCGGAGGCGGGCGACGGGGAACTCCGCCAGCCGCCGTTCCTGCTCAACACGCGCAACCGCACACTGGAGAAGAACGGTCAGCGCATCAAGCTGACCCAGGTGGAATACGCCATTATGAAGATGTTTATGGAGAATCCCGGCAAGGCGCTCTCCCGCGAGGAGGTGCTGGATCTGGTCTGGGGCAGGGATTATTTCGGCGAGCTGAAAATCGTGGACGTGAACGTGCGCCGTCTGCGTCTGAAGATCGAGGATAACCCCACCAACCCCACCTACATCACCACCGTATGGGGCTACGGTTATAAGTGGGGCATTTGACCGGCGTTATTTCATACTACGAGGAAAGGAGAGGTGCGTATGGCTAACCGCCGTCCCGTTGTGCGGGGTCTTCGCAAGCGCTGGCTCATCAGCAGTGTGGGTCCTGTGGTGACCATTTTGATCCTGCTCGCCATTTTCGCGGTAGGCGCGGTGGATAACAACTATTACGGCGGCGCCCGCGCCTCTTTGGAGGCGAAGGCAAAGGCCGGCGCCGATTACTTCAATACCTACACCATGAGCAGTTACAGCGAATACTACCGCACCGCCTCCCTATACGTCGCCACGTTCGATGAAAGCGACGTGATCGAACTGCAGTTTCTCAACGTTGCCGGCCGCATCGAGACCTCCACCCGCGGACTGACGGCGGGGACCTCTCCCGGCACGCCGGAGATCTCCCGCGCCATTGACAGCCGTCAGGTCGCCGCCTATCAGGGTGCCGATCCCGCCACCGGCGAACGGATCATGGCGGTCAGCAGTCCTTTGGTCTTCAACGGTACCGTGGTGGGCGTGATGCGTTACGTGACCTCCATCCGCCAGATCGACCGGCAGGCTCTGTTGACCGGCGCTGTGGCGGCGGCGATCATCGTGGGCGTTCTTCTGCTGGTGGTGGTGACCAGCCTGCTGTTCATCAACAAAGTGGTGGAGCCGGTGGCGGAGGTGAGCGACGCCGCCAAACGCATTTCCGGCGGAAGCTACGGGATCCAGCTGTCCAACCGCTATCCCGATGAATTGGGCGAGCTGGTGGACAATATCAACGATATGTCGCTGAAGATCAGCCAGAGCGAAAAAATGCAGACGGAGTTCATCTCCTCCGTATCCCACGAACTGCGAACGCCTTTGACCGCCATCAGCGGCTGGACGGAGACGTTACTGGCGGACGTGGGCGGCGACGAGGAGCAGTCCCGCCGCGGTCTGGGCATTATCCTCAAGGAATCCCGCCGTTTGAGCAACATGGTGGAGGAGCTGTTGGAGTTTTCCAAAATGCAGGACGGCAGATTCACCCTGCGGATGGAAACGGTGGATCTGCAGGCGGAGTTTGAGGACGCGATTTATACCTATCGCGAGCTGTTGCGCCAGGAGGGGATCGCGCTGGAGTACAGCGACGGCGACCAGATCCTGGACCGCCCCGTTTCCGGCGATCCGGAGCGGCTCAAGCAGGTATTTTACAACGTGTTGGACAACGCCGCCAAGCACGGCGGCGCCGGCAAGCGGATCTCCGCCGGCATCCGTCTGGAGAACGATGAATACGTGCTGACCGTTCGGGATTACGGCACCGGTATTCCGGAGGCGGAGCTCCCCTACGTCAAGCAGAAGTTTTATAAGGGTTCCTCCAAGGCCCGCGGCAGCGGTATCGGTCTTGCCGTATGCGATGAGATCGTGGAGCGCCACGGCGGCACCTTTACCATCGCCAACGCCGAGGGCGGCGGCGCGGTGGTCACCATCCGCCTGCCGGCGGAGGCACAGCAAAAATAGAACAAGTGTTGCATTTTTGAAAAGAATGTGCTATCCTGTAGCAAAAGTGAGGCAACAGATATGAGCAAAGAGCAAAACGCCTGCCGGTTCCGCACGTCGATCGGCGGTCAGGCGCTGATCGAGGGAATTTTGATGCGTGGTCCGGAAAAGCAGGCCATCGTGGTACGTTCGCCGGAAGGTCTGGTGCATCGGGTGGAGGAATTGAAGCTGATCCGGGACAAATATCCTGTGCTGGGTCTTCCGGTGATTCGGGGCGCGGTGACGTTTGTCAGCTCCATGGTCAACGGCGTCAAGGCGCTGATGTTTTCGGCGGATTACTTCCCTGACGACGAGTCCGTCAAGCCGGGCAAGCTGGATCTGTGGCTGGAAAAACACGTGCCGGCGGAGAAGCTCCAGCGCGTGATCTTATGGGTGGCGGTCCTCCTGTCGCTGGGAATGACGGTGGGGCTTTTTATCCTGTTGCCCACGTTTCTGGCGGGGCTGGCGGACCCCTACCTCTCCTCCGCCGCCGTACACAATCTCATTGAGGGCGTCGTAAAGGTGGCGATCTTTATGGGCTATATGATCCTCATTTCCCGCCAGAAAGACGTGGCGCGTGTGTTTCAGTATCACGGCGCCGAGCATAAGACCATTTTCTGCTATGAGGCGGGTTTGGAGCTGACGGTGGAAAACGCCCGCCTTCAGCCCATGCACCATCCGCGGTGCGGCACCAGTTTCCTCTTTGTGGTCATCATCGTGTCCATCCTCTTTTCCAGCGTGGCGTTCAGCTATGTGGCGTGGCGCAGTGTCTGGGTGAGGCTTCTGGTGCACTTGGCGCTGTTGATTCCGGTGGTGGGCGTAACGTACGAGTTCAACCGCTGGGTGGGGCGGCACGATAACCTGTTGACCCGTGTGCTGTCCGCGCCGGGTATGTGGATGCAGAATTTCACCACCAACGAGCCGGATGACGATATGCTGGAAGTGGCGATTGAGTCGCTGAAGCTGGTTTTGCCGGAGCAGCAAGGGAAAGACGCCTGGTAAGGGGTGCAGATCATGGCAACAACGTATAACGATCTCTATTTGAATCTGCGGCAGCGCCTGCGCCAAAGCGGTGTGGAAGCCGCCATGCTGGAAGCGCGGGAGCTGGTATGCTACGCCGCGTCAAAAACGCGGGAGGAGCTGGCGCGTGATGCCCGGCTCTACGTGCCCCAAAGCGTGGAACAGCGCCTTGACGAGTTGGTCCGGCGGCGGCTTGCCGGCGAGCCGGTGGCGTATCTGACGGGCGAGTGGGAGTTTTACGGCTTACCGCTGGACGTTGACCAGCGCGTGCTGATCCCCCGCACCGATACGGAGCTTCTGGCGCAGGAGGCGATCGCCTATCTGAAAACGCTCAAAGCGCCGCGGCTCCTCGATCTGTGCGCCGGAAGCGGCTGTGTGGGTCTGGCGGTCGCCACCCACGTTCGGGACTGCCATGTGGTACTGGCGGAGCTGGATGAGGGCGCCTTGCGGATCTGCCGGCAAAACGTGCGGCGTTGCGGCTTGACCGGTCGCGCCACGCCTTATCAGGCGGACGTGCGGCAAAAGCCGGCGATGCAGTTGGGCGAGTTCGCCTGTATCGTCTGCAATCCGCCGTATATTCCCGACGGCGACATTGCCGGACTGGATCCGTCGGTGCGGGACTATGAGCCCCATCTGGCACTGTGCGGCGGCGCCGACGGGTTGGATTTTTACCGCGCCGTGTGTGAAAAGTGGCGTGACTGTCTGTGTACCGGCGGCAGGCTCTATTTTGAAGTGGGCATCGGGCAGGCGGACGAGGTGCTGCGCCTGATGCGAAGATCCGGCTTCGGGGATCTGGAGATCGTGCCGGACACCGCCGGGATCTCCCGGGTGGTCTACGGCACACGGGTCGAAGAAAAGTCCGCTTTTCCGGACAGAATCTAACGTATTATACCCGTATGGAAGGGATAAGGAGGATATGTACCCATGGCAGTAAAGAAAGAGATGTTTACCGTCCCTGCAAGTTCCGACAAGAAGAAGGCGCTGGACACCGCCATGCAGCAGATCGAGAAGATGTACGGCAAGGGCTCCATCATGCGCTACGGCGACGGGCAGGTCGCCAATGTGGAGGTGATCCCCACCGGCTCTCTGGCGCTGGATCTGGCGCTGGGGATCGGCGGACTGCCTCGCGGCCGCGTGGTGGAGATCTACGGACCGGAATCCTCCGGTAAGACCACGCTGGCGCTCCACGTGCTGGCAGAGGCGCAGAAGCAAGGCGGCGAGGTGGCGTTTGTGGACGCCGAGCACGCCCTGGATCCCACCTACGCCAAGGCGCTGGGCGTCAATGTGGAGGATATGCTCATCTCCCAGCCCGACACCGGCGAACAGGCGCTGGAGATCACCGAAGCGCTGGTGCGTTCCGGCGCCATCGACGTGGTGGTGGTGGACTCTGTGGCGGCGCTGGTGCCCCGGGCGGAGATCGAAGGCGAGATGGGCGACAGCTTTGTGGGTCTGCACGCAAGGCTCATGAGTCAGGCGCTTCGCAAGCTGACAGGTATTATCAACAAGACCAACACCATCGTGATCTTTATCAACCAGCTTCGGGAAAAGGTGGGCGTGATGTATGGCAACCCCGAAGTCACCACCGGCGGCAGGGCGCTGAAATTCTACGCCTCGGTGCGTATCGACGTGCGCCGTGTGGAGACCCTGAAGGTCGGCGGCGAGGTGGTGGGTAACCATGTGCGCGCCAAGGTGGTCAAGAACAAGGTCGCGCCTCCTTTCCGTGAGGCGGAGTTCGATATTATGTACGGTGAAGGTATCAGCATGCTGGGCGAGCTGATCGACCTGGCGGTAAAGCTGGATCTGGTGCAAAAGAGCGGCAGTTGGTTCAATATGGGCGAACTGCGTTTGGGGCAGGGCAAAGACGCCGCCAAGGACTATTTCCGCGCCCATCCTCAAGAGGCGGCGGATCTGGAGCGCAAGGTGCGTGAGAATTTCCACAAGCTGATGGGCAACCAGTCCCGCATCGCCGCCCGCGCCGCGGGCCGCGCGGTAGATGTCTCCGCCGATGATTTTGACGACGGTGCCGAATGAAGATCGTCAAGCTGGAACGCTCCAAGCATAAAAAAGGCCGCGTTCTCCTTTATACGGAAAACGGCGATCTCCTGCGGGTAACCGACAGCGAGGTGCTGGCGTTTGATCTGTATTCCGGTCGGGAGCTGGAAGATGATCAGGCGGAAGCTCTGCGTGAGTCCGCCCGTCGCTCGTCACTGGCGGAGCGGGCGGCGCAGCTTTCCGCCGGACGGATGCTCAGCCGAAAGGAACTGTCCGACCGGCTTCGGCGCAAGGGCGCCGCGCCGGATGAGGCGGACGCGCTGGCACAGCGCATGGAAGAGCTGGGCGCGGTGGACGACGCCGCCTATGCCGGCGTGATCGTCCGGCACTACGCCGCCATGGGTTACGGCAGAGGTCGCGTGGAGCAGGAGCTGTTCCGGCGTGGTATTGATAAATCCCTGTGGGAGCAGGCGCTGTCGGAGCTGCCTGACGATGAAGAGGCCATCGAGCGGTTTTTAGCGCGCAAAGGCAAGACCGGCGCGCCGGACGGCGCGTCGCGCAAAAAACTGGCGGACGCGTTGGTGCGCCGCGGCTTCCCCTGGGATGCCGTCCGCGCCGTGCTTGCGCGGCCGGGCGAAGAAGTATTTGAAAACGAGTGAGCGTGAAAAACAAGTGAAAGTATGTTTTATTTCTCTTGGCTGTGCCAAAAATCTGGTGAACACGGAACAGATGATGGCGCTGTGCCGTGACGCGGGTATGGATCTTCTGTCCCAACCCGACGGAGCCGACGCGGTGGTCATCAACACCTGCGGATTTATCGACAGCGCCAAGAGTGAAGCCATTGACGTGATCTTGTCTGTCGCCGGTCTGAAAGCGGCGGGGCAGGTGGGCAAAATTCTGGTAACGGGCTGTTTGAGCCAGCGGTACCAACAGGATATCCTCTCGGAACTGCCGGAAGTGGACGGCGTGATGGGCACCGGCAGTTACGGCGAGATCGTGCCGGCGCTGGAGTCTCTTGCGGCGGGGCAGACGGTGCGGCGCTTCGGTGATATCCACGCGCCGGTGGAGGAGCTGGATCGTGTGCTGACCACGCCGGATTACTACGCCTTTTTGCGGATCGCCGAGGGGTGCAGTAATCGCTGTGCCTTTTGCGTGATCCCGTCACTGCGCGGCAAGTACCGCAGCCGCCGGATCGAGGACGTGCTGGCGGAGGCAAAGCGTTTGGCGGACGCGGGCGTGAAGGAATGTATCGTGATCGCCCAGGACATCACCCGCTACGGTATAGACCTCTACGGCGCGCGAAAACTGCCGGAGCTGTTGCGGGGCTTATGCCGTCTGGATTTCCGTTGGATCCGCCTCCACTATCTCTATCCCGACGCTATCACCGACGAGCTGATCGACGTGATCGCTTCGGAGCCCAAAATTGTGAAGTATCTGGATCTGCCTATCCAGCACTGTAACGATCAGATCCTCTCCGCGATGCGCCGTCGGGAAACGAAGGCGGATCTTACATCGCTTTTCGGGCGGCTCCGCGCCCGGATCCCCGGTCTTGTCCTGCGCACCAGCTTGATCACAGGACTTCCCTACGAGGATGAATCGGCGTTCGACGAGCTGTGCGCTTTCCTGCGCCAGATGCGTTTGGAGCGTGTGGGCGTGTTCCCCTACTCGCCGGAGGAGGGAACACCCGCCGCCGAGATGGAGAATCGGGTAGACAGCGCCGAGGCACAGCGCCGCGCCGAACTGCTTGTGGACGTACAGTCGGAGATCATGGACTCGTTCAACGAAAGCCGGATGGGTACCGTGACAGAGGTGTTGTGCGAGGGCTTTGATCCCCAGGCGGCGTGCTACGTGGGGCGCAGTTACGCGGAAAGCCCCGATATTGACGGGCACATCTATTTCACGGCGTCGCGCGACGTGGCGTCGGGTGAATTCGTGCCGGTGCGCGTCACCGGCGTAATGGACGGCGATTTAACAGGAGAGGTGGAGGAATCGGTATGCCTATGACGAGTGCCAATAAGCTGACGCTTTTGCGTATTGCCATGATCCCGCTGTTCTTGCTGGCGGCATACGCGCCCTTTTCCGCTCACCGTTACGTGGCGCTGGGGATTTTCATTCTGGCAAGCCTGACAGATCTGCTGGACGGCTACGTGGCGCGGCGATACCATCAGATCACCGATTTCGGAAAATTTGCCGATCCGCTGGCGGATAAGTGTCTGGTGATGGCGGCGCTGTGCTATCTGACGGAAACGGGTCTGTTCTTCGGCTGGATCTTCGCCGTGGTACTGCTGCGGGAATTCGCCGTATCCGGCATGCGTCTGGTGGCGGTGGAAAAAGGCAGGGTGATCGCCGCGGGGTGGTCCGGCAAGGTGAAAACCGCCTCCACCATGGTGTGTATCTGCCTGCTTCTATTCGGCGTGCCGGCGGCGGTCGGGCTTGTGTTGCAGGGCGTGATCCTGCTCACCACGGTCTATTCCGGCGCGGAGTATTTTGTCCGGAACTGGGACGTATTTACCGAAAAATAACGCTTTCGCCGTTTGCCGAAGCGGCAAAGAATGAAAAGCGAGGTGCTTATGATGCGCGCGTATGAACGTTTATTGCGCTATATCGGCTTTGATACCGCCAGTGAAGAGGACGTTGCCCAAACGCCCTCTTCTCCCTGCCAGTGGGATCTGGCGCTGGCGCTGGCGGCGGAAATGCGGGAGATGGGAATGCACGATGTGGGAGTGGACGATCACGCCTATGTGTACGGGCGCATTCCCGCCACCGCGGGATATGAACACTGCGCGGCGGTGGGTTTTATCGCCCATCTGGATACGGTGACCACCGGTGTTCGCGGTCCGTCGCCCTATCGCGTCATCCGCGGATACGACGGCGGCGCCGTGGCGCTGGGTGAGAGTGGCTTATGTCTGACGCCGGATCGGTTTCCCCATTTGCCGTCCCTCGCGGGCAAGACGCTGATCGTGACCGAAGGCACCATGGTACTGGGCGCGGACGATAAGGCGGGCATCGCGGAGATCCTGACGCTGTGCGAACAGCTTCTGTCCGGCGACCGCCCTCACGGCGCGGTCAGCGTATGCTTCACGCCGGACGAGGAGATCGGCCACGGCGCGGCGCTGATGGATCTATCGCGCTTCGGCGCCTCTGTCGCCTACACGGTGGACGGTTCCGCCGCCGGCGAGGTCGAATATGAGACGTTCAACGCCGCCGCCGCCAAATGGGAGATCACCGGCGTATCGGTCCATCCCGGCAGCGGCAAGGGCGTGATGGTCAACGCGGCGGCGGTAGCGGCGGAGATCGACGCGCTGTTGCCGCCGGACGAGCGCCCGCGGTATACTGCGGGGCGGCAGGGTTTTTATCACCTGATCTCCCTGCAGGGCGACGTATCACATGCCACCGCGCAGTATATCATTCGGGATCACGACGCCGCCGCCTTTGCCCGGCGCAAAGAGACCATGCGGGACGTGGCGCGGCAGATCAACGAGCGATACGGCGCGGAAACGGCGAAATTGACCCTCACCGATCAGTATCGCAACATGGCGGAGGTGATCGCCGGCTGTCCCCGGGTGATGGAGGCGGCGCGCAGCGCCATCCGCGGCGCGGGGCGGGAGCCGGTCAGCGAGCCGGTGCGCGGCGGCACCGACGGGGCGCAGCTCTCTTTCCGCGGGTTGCCCTGCCCTAATCTGGGTACCGGCGGCTACGCGTTCCACGGGCCCTACGAGCACGTGTGTGTGGAGGAAATGGATCTGGCGGTGGAAATATTGGCGGGCATTGTGGACTGGTTCGCCACACGGTAAGAACGGCGCGTTTTTTTCAAAGAAAAATGTGCCGCAACGGGATTTTATGCTTTTCTTTTCCTCAAAACTGTACTATGATAGAAAGAAGAAAGACATGGTGCAAAAGGCGGTGGCTTTGGCATGAAACGCGGGATCGCTTTTTTGGCGTCTGTGTTGGCGCTTTTGCTGACAGTCGGCTGCGGTGCGCAGACGGCGCCGGAGGTGGATGCGGCGGCGCTGGCGCAGGCGCTTCGGCAGCAGGTATCGTTTGAATCGGAGCTTCGGGAGCTGTCGGCGTCCCAGCTGGAAAATTATCTGGTCCTGCCGGATGGCACGGAGGCATACAGTTATATGAGCGCCGGTACCACGGCGGAGGAGATCCTGGTGGCAAAATGCGCCTCGGAGGATGACGCGCGGACGCTGAAGGCGGCGGTGGAATCCTTCCTGGCGGATCAGCGTCAGGAGATGCAGCGGTATCTGCCGGAAGAGGCGGCGCGTCTTACCCACGCCGTTCTGGCGCAAAAAGGCGTCTACGTAGTGCTGTGCGTAAGCGCCGACGCCCAAACAGCGGAACAGATCATCAAGGAGAAACTGGGATGAACAGACGACATGGAAGAAGGCGGCGCACAAAGCTGTGGATGCTGGCAGCGGCGGCGATCGTGATCGTGGCGGTGGTGCTGATCGCGGTACTGTCGGGCAAAAAATCGCCCGCGACGGACAGCGGCGATGTCAGCGACCCTGTTCCCGCCGATACAAATGTCGATCAGCCTGTCACACCGGCAGACGATACGCCGGAGGAGCCTCCCAAGGAGCCGTATCAGACCATCGCCATCACCGGCGATCAGGAGCAGTATGACGCGCTCTATCGCATCGGTGATACGGGCTTTGAGATGTATACCTATGTGGACGGCGTCGCCCAAAAGTATGCCGAGGCGGTCAACCGCACGGCGGACGCCTTGGCCGGCAAAGCGTCGGTATACGTCCTGCCGGTCCCGCTCAGCTCCGGCATCACACTGCCGGACGCGCTGTTGGGCAACAACCTCTTTGACGATCAGGCGGCGGCGGAGAAGAAGATCGGCGCCATGCTGAACGCGTCGGTGCATTATGTGCCGCTAAACGACGCGCTGATGCGCCACCGCACGGAGTACGTCTATTTCCGCACCGACCATCACTGGACGGCGCTGGGCGCTTACTATGCCTATCGCGCTTTCTGCGGCGAAAAAGGCATCACGCCCCATGAGCTGCGCGACTATACCAAAGATGAGTTTACCGGTTTCTTGGGCTCTTTTTACCGGGACAGCAACCAGAACGATCAAATGGCGGCCCATCCCGACGTGGTGGAGGCATGGCATCCGGTGACTACCGAGGCGATGCTGGATTTCACCGATACCGCCGGCAACACGCTGCGCTGGAAGATCATCTATGACGCCACGGATTATGAAGCGGGCATGAAGTATAACACCTTTATCGCCGGCGACCAGCCTTTTGCGGTCATCAATAATCCCGACGTGACGGATCAGAGCAAATGCGTGGTGGTCAAGGAGTCCTTCGGCAACGCGTTCGTGCCGTATCTGGTGGATCACTATTCCACCGTGTATGTAATAGACTACCGCTATTGGGGCGGTGATTCACTGACGGATTTTGTTCGGGAAAACGGCGTGCAGGACGTGGTGTTTGTCAACAATCTGTCCGCCATCCGGAGCAGTTATCTGATCGGGAAGCTTCAGGATATCACATAACCAAATTTGACAGCCGACGTGGGGCAGAGTCGCTCTGCCCCACGTTTTCGGTGTCGGAGAGGAGAAGCACATGGTATTTTCCAGCACCGTTTTCCTGCTGCTGTTTTTACCGGCGGTATCGCTTGTCTACTACGTATGTCCCCGCCGCTGGCGTAACGCGGTGCTGTTGGTATTCAGTCTGCTGTTTTACGGCTGGGGCGAGCCGAAATATATCCTCATCATGCTCTTTTCCACCGTGTTTGACTACTGCAACGGTCTGGGGATCGCCCGATTCCGCGCGCGCGGTCGGGAGGGCGGCGCCAAGGCGGTGTTGCTGCTGTCGATCGCCGGAAATCTGGGGATCCTGTTCTTCTTCAAATACACCGACTTTGCCATAGAGAACCTCAACCGTCTTCTGTCGCTGGGTCTCCCCGCGCTGGGGCTGGCACTGCCCATCGGCATTTCCTTTTACACCTTCCAGACCATGTCCTATACCATCGACGTATATCGGGGCGAAGTACCCGCTCAGCGGAACGTGCTGGATTTTGCCGCGTACGTGACGCTGTTTCCCCAGCTTATCGCCGGTCCGATCGTGCAGTATAAAACCGTAGCCCATCAACTGCACCGGCGGCAGGAAAGTCTGGCGGAGGCGGCAGGCGGCGCCCAGCGGTTTGTGGTGGGTCTTGCCAAAAAGGTTTTGCTGGCTAACCAGATGGGCGCTCTGTGGGAAACCGTCAGCGCCATGGAGCATCCCCCCGTCGTCACGGCGTGGCTGGGCGCGCTGGCATTCACGTTCCAGATCTATTTTGACTTCTCCGGCTATTCCGATATGGCGATCGGGCTGGGGCATCTGTTCGGCTTTACGTTTCTGGAAAACTTCCGCTATCCCTATGAGTCCCGCTCGGTTACGGAATTCTGGCGCCGCTGGCATATCAGTCTCGGCACGTGGTTTCGGGAATACGTATACATTCCGCTGGGCGGCAACCGCAAGGGCATGCCGCGGCAGATCCTGAATCTGCTGATCGTGTGGTTCCTGACAGGTCTGTGGCACGGCGCAAGTTGGAACTTCGTCCTGTGGGGTCTATACTACGGTCTATTGTTGGTGCTGGAAAAAACCGTTCTGCTCAAACGCCTTTCAAAACTACCCGCCGCGGTAGGTCACGTCTACACGTGGCTCTGCTTCGTGCTGGGCTGGGTGCTGTTTGCCATAACGGATTTCCCCGCCCTGGGACAATATGTGACCGCTCTGTTCTCCGGCACGGCGGCAGACGGCGGCACGTGGTATCTTCTGCGCACAAGCGCGCCGCTGTTGGCGCTGTGCGCCGCGGGGTGCACGTCGCTGCCGGCGGCGCTGTGGCGGCGGTGGCAGGCGCGCCTCTCGCCCCGTTGGGGCGCGGCGCTGGCGGCGTGCGGTACGGCGCTGCTGCTCTTGATGAGCATGGCGTTTCTGGTAGGCGACAGCTATAATCCGTTTTTATATTTCCGTTTTTAAGGAGGGGAGCGCATGAAACGAGCCATTCCGTCGCTGTTCGTCGCGGCGATCATATTGCTGGCGCTCTCCGCCGCCTCCCTCCTGACGCCGGACCGATCGTTTTCCGACAACGAAAACCGCTATTTACAGCTTGCCCCCGCCCTCACGGCGGATCGGGTCCTGTCCGGGAAGTTCAGTCAGGAAGCGGAAGCGTACGAGAGCGATCAGATCATTCTGCGGGATTTTTGGATGGGCACCGCCTCGTTCCTGCGGCGGCTCGCCGGAAAGCGTGACGTGGGCGGCGTGTATCTGGGCGCGGACGGGTACTACTTCGCCCGGGTAACGGAGGAGGACTTCCTCCAGGCCAACTACGAAAAGAATCTCTCGGCAGTGGCGGCGTTTTTCGCGGCAAACGGGTCGCGGGATTGCCGCATACTGCTCTCGCCCTCGCCCGGGTCGGTGCTGTCGGATAAACTGCCCGCCGGTGCGCCGATGTATGACGACGCGCCAAGGTTTGAACAGCTTCGCGCCGCGGTGGGCCAGGCGCAGGTGATCGACGTGGCGGCGGCGCTGGCGGACACGCAGAACGCGTTCTATCGCACCGATCACCATTGGACCACCGAGGGTGCTTTCGCCGCCTACGGCGTGTGGTGCGCCGCAACGGGACACACGGTGCGGGATTGGGCGCTGGAGCCGGTCAGCGACGCGTTTCGCGGCACGCTGTATTCCAAAGTCCTTCTGCCGGACAGCCGGTATGATACGATCTCCATCGCGCCGCAGGCGGCGGTGTCGCAGGTGGTGTGCGACGGCGCGGTAACGGACAGCCTGTATCGCATGGACGCGCTGGCGGAAAAAGATCAGTACAAGGTGTTTTTCGGCGGCAACTGGGCACAGGTGACCATCACCACCGGTGCGCAGACCGGTCGGCATCTGCTGGTGATCAAGGACTCCTTTGCCAACTGCTTCGTGCCGTTCCTGGTGCAGGAATATGACACGGTCACGCTGCTGGATCTGCGGTATTTCAACCGCTCACTGCCGGAGCTGTTATCCGATCAGGAGATCACGGACGTGCTGGTGCTCTACGAGATGAGCAACTTTGCAGGTGATAAAAACCTCTTCAAACTGCGGGAGGGTTGAATTTCCCCGTAAAACAGGTTATCATACGATCGTACAAGGAGGAGACAGAGATGGAGCGGATCAGCAAAGAGAACTACTATCTGGATATTGCCCAGACGGTGCTGGAGCGCGCCACCTGCCTGCGGCGGGTATACGGCGCCATCATTGTAAAGAACGACGAGATCATTTCCACCGGCTATAACGGCGCGCCCCGCGGCAGGCGTAACTGCGTGGATATGGGCTACTGCACGCGGGAGGCGCTGGCGGTGCCCCGCGGCGAGCGGTATGAGCTGTGCCGCAGTGTCCACGCCGAGGCAAACGCCATCATTTCCGCGGCGCGGCGCGACATGGTGGGCGCCACGCTCTATCTGGTGGGCAGGGACGCCCGAACCGGCGAACTGCAAGGCGACGCCACCTGCTGTGCCATGTGCCGCCGCACGGTGATCAACGCAGGGATCGAACGGGTGGTCATTCGCCGCACGCCCACGGAATTTGAGGTGGTCAACGTGCAGGAATGGATCGACGGCGACGATTTGCCGGCACTGGAATAATACCGTGTTCCGCCGCCAGAGGCGGCGGAACGCTTTTGGGGAAAAAACACAAACAAGGAATAGGAGAAGCGATATGCTGGACGTATCACATCTGACAAAACAATACGGTAAGATCGCCGCCTGCAACGACGTGAGCTTTCACTTGGATGACGGAAGCACCACCGTCCTGCTCGGTCCCAACGGCGCCGGTAAGAGCACGCTGATGAAATCCGTGATCGGCTTTTTGCGGTATGAAGGCGCCATCCGGATCGGCGCGTATGACAACAAATCCGTCGAGGCAAAGCGTCTGGTGGGCTATATTCCCGAGATGCCGTCCCTCTATCCCAACCTGACGGTATCCGAGCACATGGAATTTCTGGCGCGGGCGTATCGGCTGAACGATTATCAGCAGCGCGTTGAGCAGCTCTTTGAGCGCTTTGAGCTTGCCGATAAGAAAAAGAAATTCGGGGATGAGCTGTCTAAAGGTATGCAGCAAAAACTGAACATTTGTCTGGGTCTTCTGCCGCAGCCGAAGCTCCTTCTGCTGGATGAGCCCATGGTCGGTCTCGATCCTCACGCCATCAAAGAGCTCAAAAACGTGATGGATGAACTGCGGCAGGGCGGCAGTACGCTGTTAGTCTCCACCCATATCATCGACAGCGTGGATATGCTGTGGGACCGGACGCTGATCATGCAAAACGGCGCCTTGTGCGCCGACGTTACGCGTCCGGAGCTGGAAGCGAGCGGCCGCACGCTGGAGGAGCTGTTCTTTGCGGTCACGGAAGGCGTCGCGCCGGACGCTATGAGCCGCGAAAATGAGGAGGCAGGCGCATGAAGTGGTTTTTCTACTACGCGCTCCACTCGGTGAAAAACCAGATCCGAAAGCTCTTGAAAACGTGGGTTTTGATCGTGCTGGCGGCGTGCGTGGTGCTGGGCGCGCTGGTGGGTATCGGCGTTTCTGTCATAGACAGCGGAGAGGACGGCGCCGCGGTGGAACAGCCGGCCGACAGCGCCGTATCGGACGATCCGATTGCCCAGATCGACCTTCCTGCCGCGACGCAGGGTCACGCCGTGGTAGAGCTGATCGCCGGCGCGGTCATCCTGGCGGTTCTTTTCATTAACGCGCTGGGCGCCGATAAAAACGGCAGTAAGATCTTTTTGCCGGCAGACGTGAATTTGCTGTTTTCCGCGCCGCTTCAACCCCAATCCGTGCTTTTATTCCGGCTGATGACCCAGTTGGGCATGATCCTCTTTGCCAGCGTATATCTGCTGTTTCAACTGCCCAACCTGATCAAAAACGTGGGCATGAGCCTGTGGGCGGCGCTTTCCCTGATTTTGGCATGGTTCCTGACGATCGGGCTGGGAAAGCTCCTGCAAGTCCTTTTATATACCGTGGGCTCCACCCATCCGGGTCTTAAGCCCCGCCTTCGCCGTGGGGTCTACGGCGTTCTGGCGGCGCTGGCGGCGGCGTATTTCCTCTATCAGCGGCAAAGCGGACTGTCCTATTGGGATGCCGCCGTCGCCCTGTTTGCCGCGCCGGCGTCCCGTGCCATCCCCGTGTGGGGCTGGCTCAAGGGCGCGGTGATGTTCGCCATCGAGGGCGCGTGGGGCAAGGTGTTCCTGTGCGTGGGCGGTTGTGTGGCGGCAGGATGCGCGCTGCTGATCATAACGCGCCACGTCAAGGCGGACTTCTATGAGGATGCCATGGCGCGTTCGGAGGAAACGGCGGAGCTGATGGAGCAGGCGGCGCAGGCACGGCGGCGCGGCGGATTGACTCTTGTGCATCGGAAAAAAGAGCGCAGTGAAAAGATCCGGCGTGACGCGTTTCATTTTGGGCACGGCGCAAGCGTTTTCTTCTTCAAATCGCTCTATAACCGCTTTCGCTTCGCCCGACTGGGCGTGTTTACCAAAACGGCGGAAACGTATCTCCTTTCGGCGCTGGCAGTGTCTGCGCTGTGCCGATACGTTTTTCAAAGCCAAAGCGTGATCCCCGTTTCGCTGGTGCTGGCGGTGCTGGTGTTTTACCGCACGTTGGGCGATCCTTTGAATGAGGATACCCGTACCGATCTGTTCCGTCTGGTGCCGGAGCGCATGGAGCGCAAGCTCTTTTGCTCCATGGCGGCAGGCGTGGTAAACTGCCTTCTGGATACGCTCCCCGCCATGCTGGCGGCGGTATTGCTGTTGCGCGGCAACGCGGCGGAGGCGCTGCTTTGGCTGTTGCTGATCGCCTCGGTGGACTTTTTCGGAACCGCCACCGGCACGTTTATCAACCTGTCGGTATCGGTATCCGCCGGAAAAACCGTTAAGCAGGTGGTGCAGGTCCTGTTTCTCTACTTCGGCTTGCTTCCGGATGCGGCGATCCTCCTCATCGGTCTGTCGGCAGGCGCTCCCGCGGCGGCGCTGTTGGGCGCGACGGCGGTCAACGCTGTTCTGGGGAGCCTCTTCTTCCTGCTGTGTCCTCTCTTTTTGGAGCCGGGGCGGCGCTAAAGCCCCCATTTTCCACCTCAACGCCTTCCGGCGCGGGACGGTCCGCGCCGGAAGGTCTTTTTGTTGCCGTGGCAAGGGCAACAGGGCAGGTCACCGATCCGCCGTTCCCCCCGAAAGACAGGGGAGCTGAACAGAAAGGAGGCAAACAGAGCATGGAAAACTTATCGCTCTTGTCGCAAATCTGTTCCTGCGTCACGGCGGTGGCGGCGGCACTGGTGCTGCTGATCCGTCCGTTGCGGGAATGGGTCTCCGGCGCCAGTCGCCTGCGGGAAGGGCAAAAGTGCCTGTTGCGGAGCAATATGCTTCGCACCTATTATCGCAACCGTCCGCAACAGAGCATCCGGCAGTACGAATACGAGAACTTCGTGTGCGAATACAAGGCGTATAAGGCACTTCGGGGAAACTCGTTCGTGGACAGGATCTATCGGGAAATACAGCAATGGGAGGTCATTACATGAAACGCGAGAGCAACGCATACATGGAAATCGAGCTGTTGAACGTCACGCTGGCGGAGTTATCACAGGTGGACATCATGTACCGGCAGTATAAAAACGGCGGCGCGCGGAAAGGCGCCGTCTGGAAAGCCGACGGCACCGGCAACTGCATCGGCGTAGGCGCGGATCGGCTCTTGGTACCCTGGACGCGGGAGGAAACGCGGCTTTTCTATCCGTCCCAGTCTTTCTGGCTGGACGTGCGTCCGGTAACTGCCGGCGGTCTGGATCTGGAAACGGAGCTGGTGGAGCTTCGCATGGCGCCCAGCCTGTTCGGTCAGGACGAGGAGGACGCGTGATGAAACTGAACAACAAGGTATACGATATCCTCAAATGGGTGGCGATGATCGCGCTGGACGCCGTAGGCGTGTGTTACTGCACGCTCTCCGGCATTTGGGGCTGGCCTCGGGGCGAGGAGATTTTGCAGACCTGCGCGGCGCTTTCCATCCTGCTGGGCGCGCTGTTGGGCGCGTCCAGCGCCGAATACCACCGCGTCACAAAAGACGCCGCCGCCACATAAGATGGAAGGCAGGAGGTGAGATGGGGTTTGAAACAGTTTGGGATCGACGTTTCTCGCTGGCAGGGCGCGTTTGACTTCGCCAAAGCCAAGGCGGAGGGCGTCACCTTCGTCATCATCAAAGGCGGCGGCGGTGACGACGGATTATACGTGGACAGCCGGTTTGCCGAGAACTATCAAAAGGCAAAGGCACAGGGTCTGAACGTGGGCTGTTACTGGTTTTCCAAAGCGCTGACGGTGGAACAGGCCCGGCAGGAGGCGTCATATTTCTACCAGCACTGCTGTAAAGATCGGCAATTTGAACTGCCGGTGTTCATGGATGTGGAGAACAAGGAGCAGCTGGCGCTGGGTAAACGGGCGCTGACGGACGTTGTGCGCGCATGGCTGGAGAAGATAGAGAGCTATGGGATGTACGGCGGTATTTACTCGTTCCGCGCGGCGTTTCCCGTGTATTTTTACGATGAAGAGCTATCCGCGGTGCCCCACTGGGTAGCGTCTTGGACAAAGACCTGTTCCTTTCAGCCTATGGGGATCTGGCAATTCGGCGGAGAAACGAATCTCCTGCGGAGCAACAAAATCGCGGGCGTGGTGTGCGATCAGGACTATCTGCTCACAGATTATCCCTCGCAGATCAAGGCGGCGGGCAAGAACGGCTTTTCGCCGTCCCAGTCCCAACCGCCGTCCCAGTCCGATCCGGCGCCGGACACCTGCACGGTATCTCTGCCGGTGCTTCAGCGCGGCAGTAACAGCGGCTTTGTCAAAACCGCCCAGATACTGCTCAACGCCTATTTTGACGCGGGTCTGGCGGTAGACGGCGGCTTTGGCGCCAAAACGTATGCCGCGGTCGTGGCGTATCAAAAAAACCGCGGTTTGACCGCCGACGGTGTGATCGGACGCCAGACGTGGCGACAGCTTTTGTGCTGAACCGCGCGCCTTTGCACAGAAAAAAGCGACCCTTCTTCGGAAGGGTCGCTCCCTTTTTGTTTTTTTACGGCGCCGTAACGCCGGCGGAGGGCGAAAGCCGATCAAGAAACGCCTCGCCGCTCTCTTTTGCGCACAGATAAAAGTCGGCGCTTGCCTCTTCATCGTCAATGGGAACCGGCACCCGCTCCCGTGAAAGCTCCCCGAACGCCTCATTCATGTTGGACAAAAACGCGGGCAGCGCGGCGTGGATGATCAATTCCTTGCGCACGTCCGGATCCTTTTCGATGATGAGCCGCGTGTCGTGAAGCCTGTGGTGCAGCAGTGCCCAGCGCCCGATGTTCTCATAGCCCAGGATCGTCAACCCCGCAAGATCCGCCAGCGATACGGATTCCCGTCCGGCCAGCGGGTGATCCCGCTGAACACTCAGGCAGATCCGCTCCGTCACGTATTTTCGCGCCAGAACGCCTTGCGCTTGAGGCGGTTTTTCAACAAGGATCAGTTGAAACCGATCCTCCAGCAATCCGGAGCTCAGCTCCTCCTGCCCCGTCATAACAGACGCGACGATCATCTCCGGGTAATACAGGCGCAACGCTTCCGTCAACACCCGCAACGGCGCCGGCGCGCTGGCGCCGATGGAAACGGTTTTCAAACTGCGGGCAAAGGCGCGGAGCTGTTCGGGGAGCGCGTCGATCTGGCGCAGGAGCTCTCCGGCGTGTTCCACCGCCAGACGGCCGGTCTCATTGAGTCGGGCGCTATTTTGCCCGTGGTCAAAAAGGTTCACCGACAGCGCGCTCTCCAGCCGCTGCATGGAGCGGCTGAGCGCCGGCTGGGAGAGATAGAGCTTTTTTGCCGCGGCGGTCATGGTGCCGCATTCGGCGATGGTAACAAGCTGCCGGAGCTGTTTGATCTCCACCATGGACCCGATCCCCGTCCTTTCAGATAAATATGCACGCAAATTATACCGCAACCGTATTATACCTCTTTTTATACAGCACCGCAATAAAAAAAGAGAATTAGTGACAGATTTGGAAAAAACTTTTCTGTAAAACTGTCGATAATGCACAAAAATTCGCACTTACCATGCGTTTAAGTTATAGCAGATTGCGTTATTGGTATTTTACAGCGAAGTATCTGTCATGTATAATGATGAAAAAGATCACTGGTTGATACGCATCGTTCAAGCGGGACGCGGCGTGCAGCCCTTGCCAGCTTATCCGGAATCGTCATCCCCACATCCTTCAGTATGTGAGCCGCGGAGTCGGACAGGCTGATGAAGGTTTTGCTGACACGATCTGTCCCTGCGTATCGGTCGGTGTCTTTTGTTTTTCACCGAGAATCGGGAAAGGAAGTGGACCATGAAGCATTCGGATCTGATCGAAAAACTGACGCTGGAGGAAAAATGCCACCTCTTGTCCGGCAGAGACTTCTGGCAGAGCCAGAGTGTCAAGCGGCTGGGCATCGGGAATATGACGCTGTCGGACGGACCTCACGGCATCCGCAAGCAGGAAGGCGCCGGCGATCAGCTCGGTCTGGGCGGTTCTCTGCCTGCCACCTGCTATCCCACCGCCGCCACCATGGCAAATTCCTGGGACGTGGCGCTGGGTGAGGAGCTGGGCAGGATGCTGGGCGAGGAGGCCGCCAGTCAGGACGTGTGCGTATTGCTGGGACCGGGCATGAATATCAAGCGCAATCCGTTTTGCGGCCGCAATTTTGAATACTTTTCCGAAGACCCGTATCTGGCGGGCAAAATGGCGGCGGGGTATATCCGCGGAATGCAGGCAAACGGCGTCTCCGCCTGCCCCAAGCATTTCGCCGCCAACAACACGGAACTGCGGCGCATGGCGTCGGATTCCGTGGTGGATGAGCGGACGCTTCGGGAGATCTATCTGACCAACTTTGAGATCGCCGTCAAGGAAGGGCATCCCAAGTCTATCATGTCCTCTTACAACATGGTCAACGGCGTCTATGCCAATGAAAACGCCCATCTTTTGCAGGAGATCCTGCGGGACAGTTGGGGTTTTGACGGCTTTGTGGTGTCCGACTGGGGCGCCAACAACGATTTTACCGAGGGCGTTCGGGCAGGCAGTCATCTGGAGATGCCCGGCACCGGCGGCGACGGACCGCGCCAACTCATGCAGGCGGTGGCGGAGGGTCGGATCAGCGAGTCGGAGATCGACGTTCGGGTAGACGAACTGCTGGATGTGATGCTCTCCACCCGCAAGGCGGTGGATCCGCATAAGGGCAAACCCTTTGACGCGGACGCCCACCACGCCTTTGCCCAAAAGTGCAGTGAGCAGAGCATCGTCCTGCTGAAGAACGAGGGGAACCTTCTGCCCCTTGCCAAGGGAAGCCGCGTGGCGGTGATCGGTGAGTTTGCGCAAAAGGCGCGCTATCAGGGCGCCGGCTCCTCTGTGGTCAACTGCACCAGGCTGGATCACACGATGGACGTG
This sequence comes from Oscillospiraceae bacterium, assembly GCA_017458825.1. GTDB lineage: Bacteria > Bacillota > Clostridia > Oscillospirales > Oscillospiraceae > Vescimonas. The sequence goes on along the minus strand of JAFSZX010000023.1, from coordinate 66,700 downwards.
ATCGGCAACTACGCCTTTGACGTGGCAGGCTTCGCCTCCGCCTATCCCCGTCACGGCGCCACGGATCCGGCGCGGATTGCCGAGGCGGTGGACCTGGCAAAACAAGCGGATTATGTGCTCTTATATCTGGGTCTGGATGAGATCAGCGAGTCGGAGGGTCTTGATCGCTCCACGCTGGCACTGCCTCAATGCCAGATCGACGCGCTCAACGCTGTCAGCGCCGTCAATGAAAACGTCATCGTCGTATTGTCCGCCGGCTCTTCGGTGGAGATGCCGTGGCTGGATCGGTGTCGGGCGCTGGTACACGGATACCTCTGCGGCCAAGCCGGCGCCGGCGCCGTACTGCGGGTGCTTCTGGGCGAGGTAAACCCCTCCGGCAAGCTCAGTGAGAGCTATCCCGTGCGGTATGAGGACTGCCCCTCCGCCCCGTATTTTCCGGCAAAGGAGCGGACGGTGGAGTATCGCGAGGGACTGTACGTGGGCTATCGCTACTATGACACCGCCAAGATCCCCGTCACCTTCCCCTTCGGCTTTGGCTTGAGCTACACCACCTTTGCCTACGCGGATCTGCGCGTCACGCCGCAGGCGGCGACCTTTACCCTCACCAACACCGGCGAGCGGGACGGCGCGGAGGTGGCACAGCTTTACGTTCACGCCAAGAACCCCTCGGTCTATCGCCCCAACAAGGAACTCAAGGGCTTTGCCAAGGTATTCCTCAAGGCGGGCGAGAGTCGGGAAGTCACCATTCCGCTGGACGACAAGGCGTTCCGCTACTGGAACAGCGTGACGGATCGTTTTGAGATCGACGGCGGTGAATACGATCTTCTGATCGGCGCCTCCGTGGCGGATATCAAACTCACGGGTACGGTAACGGTGCAGGGCACCGACGCGCCGAAGCCGGAGGATCCGGCAAAATTGCCCAGCTATTTCAGCGGCGATATCCGCGCGGTTTCCGACGCGGAATTTGAAACCCTGCTGGGTCACCCCATTCCCGACGGATCGTGGTCGGGCGTTATCCGCGCCAACGACGCCATCGGTCAGCTATACTACGCCAAGAGCCTCAAGGCGCGCCTTGTGTGGAAGATCATGGACGCCCTGCTGCAAAAGAGCATCCGAAAGGGCGAGCCGGATCTGAACATCACCTTTATCTACAATATGCCCATCCGCGCCATCGGAAAAATGGCGGGCGGCATGTGTTCCCAGGAGATGTGCGACGGGATCCTCACCATCGTCAACGGTCACGCCATCGCCTGTTGCAAAGGTCTCGGCAAGATCATCGCGGGATTTTTCAAACAGCGCGGTGTTGCCAAGCGGCAAAAAGCATTGGAGTAAGGAGGCACAACATGAAAAACGCAGTATCCGGCAGCTTTTTCGATAAGCTCCCCCCCAGCCTGATTAAGAAAAACAACGTCACCCTGATCCCCGAGGGCGCCATCGGCTACCTGTTGGGCCCGACGCTGGCGTTACTTGCCAACTCCGTACTGTCGAACTATTTCAATAAGTATATGTCCGACGTACTGCACATCAACAACTGGGCGAGCGCGTTTTTCACGTGGCTGCCTGTCATCTCCGTGATCTTCGTGGTGCTGGGCAACATTCTGGTCGGGCGGCTGATGGATAAGATCCGCTCTAAAAACGGCAAGGCGCGTCCGTTGCTGTTGGTGTCCGTTCCCATCAGTCTGCTGGCGCTTTTGTTCCTCTTCGTCTTCTCGCCGTACAACGCCGACAATACCCAGTGGCACACCGGGGCGCTGATCTGCATCGCCATCGGCTATAATCTGTGGTTCGCCTTTGCCTATCCCATGTACTACACGCCCCACGCGGCGCTGGTGAGCCTTTCCACCCGCAACGGCAAAGATCGGGGTCTGCTTGCCACCATTTCCAACGCCACCATGCTGGCGGCGATGGGGCTTTCCAGCATGATCCTGCCGTTCTTTTTGAATCTCCTGTTCGTCTACGACATGAGCGGCAAGGGTACGGCGGTGACAAACAGCGCCGGCGTGATCCAGTATTACGTGGACGAATCCGGCGCCGCCATTTACGACGCGCAGGCGTCCTACGCCCACTGGAAGATCTTTGTCATCGCGCTGATCATCATCACCTTCATCGGCGCCCTGATCGAGTACTTCTTCACCCGTGAGCGTGTTACGGAGGAAACCATGTCGTCCGGTGCGTCGGGCGAGGAAAAGAAGGCGCTTCCCCTGAAGGCGCAGGCGAAGATCTGCCTGCACGACAAGTTCTGGATTATCATGATGGTGTTCTTCTTCCTCTATCAGTTCGGCGGCATGATCAAAAACGTGTCCCAGAACTATTTCTGCACCGCTATGTTTGCCGACGCGCTGGGCAACTACACCGTGGCGTACGGCGGCGAAATGCAGGGTCTGCTGGCGATCATCGGCGCCATTCCCACCGCCATCGGCATGGTGATCGCTCTGCCGCTGGCAAACGCGCTGGGCAGTAAGGCAAAGGCCATCCTCTGCGGCGCTGTGGTAGCGGTGATCGGCGGCGCTATCGGTATGTTCGCGCCGGACAATTTCGTGATCGTCACCGTTTCCTTTATCGTCAAGGCGCTGGGCTCCACCCCCGCCATGTATCTGTCGCTGGCGCTGCTGGCGGATATCTTTGACCATCAGGAAGCTGTACACGGCGTCCGTACCGACGGATTGTCTATGACCATCTACGGCGCGATCATGGCAGGCATGACCGGTTTGACCACCGGCGTATTGAATATGGTGCTCTCCGGCGTTCATTACGACGTGTCCACCCTGCAGACCAATGACGCGCTGCGCGCGGCGATGCCGTGGGTGTTTATCGGCGGTGAGACGATCTGCTATCTGGGCATTTTCCTGATCTTCCTCTTCATGGGCGTGGAGAAGTTCTCCAAGATCGACCATCACGCCATTGTGGCGGATCAGAAAGCCGCGGCGGCGGCGGAAGGTCGGGAGTATATCTCCGCCGAGGAAAAGATCCGTCGGGAAGAGGGCGAAGAGGCGTATCAGGCGGAGCTGAAGAAGCAGTCTGATGCGGCGCAGAAGGAGCAAGCCCGCATTGCCCGGCTGTCTGATGCGCGGCGGCAGGCGGAGGCTGAGGCGGAGGCGAAATTGCTGGAAAGCTTTAACGCGCTTCGCAAAGCGGCAGGCCGCAGCGCTGTGGAACTGTGATCCGGGGCGAAAGGCCCACTTATAAATAAGGAGGAAAAATATGGTAGAGTTTCTGAAAAATCTGGTCGGGCCCATATTCTACAATATGGGCGTCAGTGAGGCGGATCTGACCACCTATCTGACCATGTGCGAGAGCTATATCTGGGGTATCCTGATCGCTCTCGGTGTTCTGGTCGTGGTGCTGATCGCGGCGCACTGGCTGAAAAAGGGCGTCCGCGGCTTCACGCGGCTCACCGGCACCGTAGCGGTCCTGCTGGCAATCATCCTGTGCGTAAACCTGATGTGCCTTGGGCCCCTGCACACCAACATTTCCACCATGCTGCGCGGTTCCGGCGTCAGCTTGAAGGAAACCACGATCACCGCCAGTAAGGACGTGATCAAACGCGTGGGCGAAGAGGGCATCGTCCTTTTGAAGAACGACGGCACGCTTCCCATGTCCGCCGGAAACCTGAACGTGTTCGGTTGGGGTTCCACCAACCCCATCCTGGGCGGTACCGGTTCCGGCTCCTCTGACGGCTCCTCCGCCGTGGGCATCCTGCAATCCCTCAAGGACGCGGGCTTTACCACCAACGAAGAGCTGTCCCAGATGTATGTGACCTATCGCGCCGACCGTCCCGCTGTGGGCATGAGCGCCCAGGACTGGACGCTGCCGGAACCCACGGCGGACGCGTACACGGACGAGGTGATGTCCCGGGCGAAGTCGTTCTCCGACACGGCGGCCATCGTTATCTCCCGCTCCGGCGGTGAGGGCGCCGACCTGCCTACCGATATGAACGCCGTCATCCACGGCACCTACAACATCGTCGACCAGGTCTCCGTGACCGGTCAGTACGGCTACTACAACGGCACCTACACCAACAACGGCGACTATGACGATTTTGAGCCGGGCGAGCACTATCTGGAGCTGTCCGTCACCGAAGAGCATCTGGTGGAGACGGTCTGCGCCGCGTTTGACAAGGTCATCGTCATTGTCAACGCCAACAACACCATGGAGCTGGGCTGGGTGGACGCATATCCCCAGATCGGCGCGGTCCTTTGGGCGCCGGGCGCCGGCAACACCGGCCTGAGCGCGCTGGGCGAGATCCTCTCCGGCGCCGTCAACCCCTCCGGCCGTACGGTGGATACCTTTGTCAAGGATCTTACCGCCACGCCCACCTTCAACAACTTCGGCAACTTCGCCTATGACAACGTGGCGGATCTCAAAGACGCCATTGCCGCCGCCGACAGTGCCTATGAGGGCAACATGGCGTTTGTGAACTACGTGGAAGGTATCTATGTGGGCTACAAATTCTATGAAACCGCTGCCGAGGAGGGCCTCATCACCTATGAAGACGCGGTGCAGTATCCCTTCGGCTACGGCTTGAGCTACACCACCTTTGAAAAGACCATCGACAATTTTGCCTTTGACGGCTCCAACGTCACCTTCGACGTGACCGTTACCAACACCGGCGACGTCGCCGGCAAGGACGTGGTGGAGATCTACTTCACGCCGCCCTATACCAACGGCGGCATTGAGAAGGCGTCTGTCAATCTCATCGACTTTGCCAAGACCCAATCGCTGGCGGCGGGCGAGTCCGAGGTCGTCCCCTTCTCCATCCCCGTGGAGGAGTTTGCCTCCTATGATTCCGAGGGCGTCAAGCTCGCCGGCGGCGGCTACATTCTGGAAGCCGGCGAGTACGAAGTGTCCGTCCGCTCCGATTCCCACACCGTGGTAGCGAAGGACAGCTTCAAGGTGGACAGCGATATCAGCTACGCCGCCGGCCGCGCCAGCGACCTGATTCCGGCGGTGAACCAGTTTGAGGACTATTCCCGCGGCGAATTTGAGCAGTTGTCCCGCAAGGACGGCTTTGCCAACTATGCCGCCGCCACCGCCGCGCCGTCGAACTTCGCCATGAGCGACGCGACCCGCGCCGCGGTAGAGTCCAGCGCCGTGGGCTTCTATGATCCCGCGCTGTACGACAACGATGCCGACGCCATGCCCACGCTGGGCGCCGACAACGGCTTGACGCTGTATAATCTCTCCGGCAAATCCTATGACGATCCCATGTGGGATCAGCTTCTCGACCAGCTTTCGCTGGAGGATATGTCGCTGATGATCAACCTGGGCGGCTGGCAGACGGCGGCGATCGAATCCGTGGGTAAGCCCGCCACCTCCGACTGCGACGGCCCTGCCGGTCTTTCCAACTTCCTCACCGGCGCGTACGGCACCGCCTATCCCGCCGAGATCCTCATGGCGCAGACCTGGAACACCGAGCTGATTGAGGAGATGGGCGTGGCCATGGGTCAGGAGTATGCCGACGCCAACAACTACGGTTGGTACGGTCCCGCTATGAACACCCACCGCAACGCCTTTGCCGGCCGTAACTTCGAGTACTTCTCCGAAGACGGCGTGCTGGCAGGCAAGCTCGCCGCTTCCGAGATCAAGGGCGCGGTCACCAAGGGCGTATATCCCTATATCAAGCACTTTGTCCTCAACGATCAGGAGGGCAACCGCTGCTCCTTCCTGCTGACCTACGCTTCCGAGCAGGCGATCCGCGAGATCTATCTCAAGCCCTTTGAGATGGCTGTCAAGGGCAATCAGGGTGCAGCGATGGCGGCCATGTCCGCGTTCAACTGGATCGGCACGGTGCCGTGCTGTGCCAACGGCAATCTGCTCAACACCGTCCTTCGTGACGAGTGGGGCTTCGTGGGCATGGTGGAGACCGACTATAACGGCTCCTACGGCTTCCAGATCACCGACCACTGCATCCGCAACGGCAACGATCTGATGCTGGGCTTCAACATGGCGGCTTCCAACGTGTTGAGCGACCAAAGCGCCACGGCGGTCATCGCCATGCGCCAGGCGTGCAAGAACATTCTCTACACCGTGGGCAACAGCGGCTACTATACCAACACCTCCGGCGATCCCACCCGTCAGGCGGATCCGGCGGTGAGCCTGTTCACCACCATTGACATCTGCGCCGGCATCGCGCTGGTAGCGCTGGAGCTGGTCGCCATCTTCGTGTGCCTGCGCAAAAAGGAGAAAAAGGCGTAAGGCGCGTCACACCGTCACTCGTATCCCCGTATAAAAGAACCGCCGCGGCATAGCCGCGGCGGTTCTCAGCTTGTCAAAAAAAGCCTCGCAGAGTTCGCGCCGCGCACGGCGCGAAGATATTAAATTGTCATTTGCCGCGGCGTGTACGTGGCAAATGACACCGATCAGACTACGAAGTGTGCGAATGGTGCGCCATGGGCGTACCATGAGTGCGCGCAGTAGGCTGCAACCCTTTTGTCAAAAAACGGATTTGACGTTTTTTGACAGTCTCAGAACATCCTCGGCATAGCAGCGGCGGTTCTTATTTTTTCATTTTGCGCTCGCTATACCAAAAGCAGGGCGGACAGGGGCGGCAGCGATACGTGCAGAAGATTATCCTTGACGAAAAACTGCTGTTGGCGCAGCGCGTCGGTAGCGATCGTGCCGTTCCACGGCAGCAGAAGCTCCGACGGCGCGTCGCCCGTGTTGAACGCCGCTAAGACCGTCTCCTTCTCCGTACTGCGGGAAAACGCCAGCGTGCCGCCCTCGGCATAGAGATACGTGATATCGCCCCGCCGCAGCGCCTCCCGTGTGCGCCGCAATTCGCCCAGCCGTGTAAACAGCCGCAACAGCGCTTTATCCTCCTGTCCCCAGGGGTACGTTCCGCGGTTGAGCGGATCCTCAAAGCCCTCCATACCCGCTTCGTCGCCGTAATAAAGGCAGGGCGAGCCGGGAAATGTATACAGCAGTACCGCGCCCAACCGCAGCCGTGCCGCGCCCATGATCCGTTCGGCAGGGTGCAGTCGGTAGGCGGCGCGCCCGTCCTTATCCGCCGGAACGGCGGAAGAAGCGGTCCCCAACAGCGTCAGGATCCGCGGCGTGTCGTGGGTGGAGAGGAAATTGAGCGCCGAGTAGAACGCCGCGGGCGGATAGTTTTCCCGAAGCTCTTCCATCGCGTCCCGAAACGCGGCGGCGTCACCGCCGGTGAGATAGCGCAGCGCGGCGGTACGGAAAGGATAGTTCATCAGTCCGTTCGTTTCGCCGCCCAAAAGGTAGCGGCGGCGGCGGGAATAGGCGATCTTGTTGCTCCCGTCCTCCCAGACCTCGCCCAGCAGGAAGCTGTCCGGCTTTTCCTCCGTCATCACCCGGCGGATATCGGCGATAAAATCATCCGGCAGTTCATCCGCCACGTCCAGCCGCCACGCGTCGGCGCCGCAGCGGAGCCAGTGGCGCACCACGCTATCCTCACCGGTGACGATAAAGGCGCGGTATGCCGGATCGTTTTCATTGGCGGCGGGCATGGTCTGTATCCCCCACCAGGATTCGTAGTCATCCGGCCAGTGGCGGAACTGATACCACGAATAGTAGGGCGAGAGCGGACTTTGTGCGGCGCCGAGCTGGGGATATTCGCCGGTGGCGTTGAAATAGCGGCTGGTGGATCCGGTATGGTTGAAAACGCCGTCCAGCATGACGCGGATCCCTCTGTCATGCGCCTCCTGACATAAAAGGCGCAGATCCTCCTCCGTGCCCAGCATCGGATCGATCCGCAGATAATCGGCGGTATTGTACCGGTGGTTGCTGTCCGACTCGAACACCGGACACAGATACAGCGTGGTGACCGACAGGCTTTGCAGATAGTCCAGCTTAGACCGTATCCCTGCCAGCGAGCCGCCGAAAAAGTCACTGCAGGTGATCTTCCCCTGTTCGTTGGGGCGGTGCTCCGGCGGCTCTTCCCACCGCTGATGGACCGTGCGCTCCCCGATCATGCCCGTAGGGTCGGGAACAGACAGCCGGCAGAAGCGGTCCGGGAAAATCTGGTATGTAACGCCCCCGCCGAACCACGCGGGGGTGGTAAACGTGCCGTCATATACGGTGATCTGCCAGCGCGGAAGCTGTCCCTCGGCGCAATAGCCGCCCTTGCCGAAGCACACAAAGGAGCCGTCCATACGGGTAAAACGGAAGCCGTACCACAACAGCTCCGGCGTTTCCGGCACGGTGTACACGCCGGAAAACAAATCGCCTCCGTCGCCTACGGGCGGCAGGGGGATCTCCTCGTTTTTGCCGGAAAAATCCTGCTCCACCAGCAGTGTACACGCGCAAAACCCCTCCCGTGCCAAGGGTCGCAGGGTGAAGGATACCTCCGTGCCGCAGGGCACGGCGCCGAACGGCGCTTTGCACCGTTCATCACGTGGATTGAAAACGTAGCGGTCATACATAGAATAAACCTCATCCGATCATAGCTTACGGCGAAACCTGTGGATCGCCGGCAAAACAGGCGTTGATAATCGCCACGGCGGTACTGGCAAGGGCAGCGCCGCTGCCGCCCTTTTCGATGACCACCGCCACGGCGATCTTCGGGTCTTCGTAGGGCGCAAATGCGACGAACACGCCGTTATTCAGCTCCTCGCCCACCTGCGCCGTGCCGGTTTTGGCGCCGGCGGAAACCACACATTCCGAAAACTGTGGCGCGACAGAGCCGGATTCCGTCAAATCGCGCATACCGGCAAGGACGGCGGCGCGGGTGCTCTCGCTCATGGACACCACGTTGCGCGGCGGCTTGCGATAGGTGTATTGCACCGCGGCGTTATCATAGCTCTTCACGTCTTTGAGCAGGTGCGCGTCGTAATGCCGTCCGCCGGAGACCAGCGTGGCGATATAGTTGGCAAGCTGGAGCGGTGTAAAAAGATGATAACTCTGCCCGATGGCGGCGGTAACGGTCTGCCCCTCCGTCCAGTCCAGCCCGTTCTCCCGCGCGTAGTCGGGCGAGGCGATCACACCGGCGCTGTCGCCGATCTCGATGCCGGTATGCTGTCCCAGCCCGAACTGCGCGGCATAGTCCGCCAGCGTCTCAATGCCGGTGCGCCGCCCCACCTCGTAGAAAAAGTAGTTGCACGATTCCGTAATGGCGCGGGATACGTTCAGCAATCCGTGGGTCTCGCCGCTGCTTTGATAGATCCAGCACATAGGCTGGGGGTAATCGTAGTAGGTGTAAATCCCCTGGTCTCGCACCGTCATATCAGGCGTGATGACGCCGCTTTCCAGCGCCGCCACCGCCGTACACGGCTTAAAGGTAGACCCGGGGGCGTACAGTCCGTCCGTGGCGCGATTGAACATGGGCAGTCGCGGATCCTCCAGCAGTTGCTCGTAGCCCTCGTTGAATCGTGACAGGTCGTAGGTGGGGTACGACGCCAGCGCCAACACCTCTCCGCTCCCCACCGCTACCACTGCCGCCGCGCCGCCGCGCGGTTGGCTGTCGTCGTCGGTCATGCTCTCGATCGTCTGCGCCAGCGCGTTTTCCGTGGCGGACTGCAGGTCAATATCCAGCGTCAGCGATACCGTTTTGCCCGGTTGCGGCGCCACGGTGTACAGCTCGCCGGTGATCTTGCCGGTGGCGGCGTCGGTGGTGATCAGCCGTGTGCCGTTGGTACCGTGGAGATACGCCTCAAACGCCTCCTCCACGCCTCCGGCGCCCACCAGCGCGTCCATCGAATACCCCAGCTCCCGATATTTCTGCCAGTCCTCGGCGTAAATACGGGAAACGCGCCCCAACACGTGGGCGGCGCAGGCGGTATGATAGACCCGCGCCGACGCTGTGCCGACGGTGACGCCCGCAAAGCGCCCGTCCGTGATTTGACCGATCAGCGGCGCCGGCACGTCGTCGCACAAAAGGCAAACGTCCTGCCGCTCCAACCCATAGCGGACACCGGCGATCTTGCGCGCTGTTTTCCGGTCAAGGGCCGGGTCGATCCCGAACTCGTCATACAGCCGCGCCATCACCGCCGGCGCGGCGCGTCCGGTCAGCTTTCGGTCGGATAGAAATGCATCGAACGTCTCGTCTTCTCCGGCGGACGGCAAATAGTCCCAGGGCGGATCTTCCGAGATCGGCAGGGCGTCATGCCAGGAGAGCCCCTCATCTTCCAGCAAAGCCAGAAGGCGGGCAATGGCGGCGTTCCGGTCGCCGTCGTTCTCCCCGAACACCGTGCCGTCAAAAGAAAGCGTATATGCCAGACGGTTGCCGATCAGCACCTTTCCGTTTCGATCGGTCACGATCCCGCGGGCGGCCTGCACCGTCTCGGCGGTCATGGTACCGGCGATCGACGCCTCTAAATACCGCTGTCCGTCCACGATCTGATCGTGATACAGCGAGATAAAAAACCACAGCAGTACAGCGCCGTATCCTCCGGCGAGGGTCAACAGCTTCCATTTAAGCCGATGTTGCTTCATGTGAAACTCCCGATAAACTCATTCCGCGGTCAAAGCGGCGGCGGATCGGCAGGAGGAGAACGTAGACCGGCGCCGTCAGCGGAACGGAGAGTATCAGCTCCTTTCCCGCCAGTACCAGCGCCGCGGGTACCGTTCCCCTGTCGCGGCAGGCGAAAATAAGCACCGCCGGCAGGCTGTTGATCGCCAGTGCCGCCGCGCCCCACAGCGTCACGCGGAACAAGCCCGGCGCGGTCCGCCGCGGCGCAAGCGCGCCGATAAAAAACGCCGTCAGGGTAAAGGAGAGAAAGAAATAGCAGGGGATCAGCCCCGGCATCCACAGATCGCATAAAAGTCCGAACGCCGCGGAGGCGCAAAGACTCTCCTGCCGCCTCTGCCATACCGCGACAGTTGCCACCGCAAGGGGCGGCAACAGCGGATGAACACCCCAGAGCGTCGATCCGTTCAAAAAGAGGTCCTGCGCCATCAGCAGAACCGGCGCCGCCGCCGCGTAAAAAAGCCGGCGGTAAACCACTCTGCCCTGTGCCATGGCGGCGCCCCTTTCCAGTCGTTCAGGAATCCTACTTCTCCACGGAAAACGCGGTGATGATAAAAAGCTCCGTCTCCCCGTCAATATCCGCACGGGGGATCAGCACGGCGTATTGCTCCACGCCGCCGTCGTCGGTGCGGAGCTCTTCCACAGACCCGATCAACAGACCGGCGGGATAATAGCCACCCAGACCGGAGGTGATCACCAGATCACCGCTCTTTAACGCGCCGCCTTCTAAAAAGTGAAGCGACAGCCTGTTTTCCGTCATTAAGCGCAAATTGCCGGAGGCGATCCCTGTTTCACCGGTGCGGAACACTTTCGCCCCCAGCTCCGACGACGGGTCCAATACCGTCGTTACGGTGCACCAGGTTTCCCCCGCCTCCGTCACCACGCCTGCCAGCGCGCCGCGGGAATCCATCACGCAATTGCCGATGGCGACGCCGCAGGCCGTGCCCTTATCCAGCGTCAGCGCGGACGCCCAGTTAGAGCCGGATCGTGCCGTGACAAAGGCGGCTTCCAGCGAAAAATCACGCCGGCGGCGGCGCAAACCCAACAGCTCCCGTAACCGGCGGTTTTCCTCGCTGTCGGTCTGCGCCTGACGCAACGCTTCCTCCAGCTCCGCCACCTTCTGCTCCAGCGCCTCGTTGCGCGCCTGCAATTCCTCCACCGCGGCAAAACGGGCGGCAATGCTTTCCACCCAGCGCCCTGCCGCCGCGCTGCCGGCGCGAAGCGGCGCGGTAATGCCGCCGAACGCGCTGTGGACGGGGTCCGTGCCGCTGTCGGTGGCGGCGGCAACGCAAAGTAACACCGCCGCCGCGGTAGATACACAGAGAAAAATCACACCGCCGCGGGTCAAAAATCGTTTCATATCCGCCTCATCCGCCTGAAAACGGGTCTATGCCGAAGTCTGTGAGCATCTCGCCCAACAGTGCCGCCGGCAGACCCATCACATTAAAAAAGTCGCCGTTGATCCGCTCTACCAGCAACGAACCGCGCCCCTGCGCGCCGTAGGCGCCCGCCTTATCCATCGGCTCTCCGGTCCGGATATAGGCGCAAAGCTCCTCGCGGGACGCGGCGCGAAACCACACCTCCGTGGTCTGTGCCCGACTGATACAGCGCTCACCCTGCCGCACCGTAACGCCGGTGCAAACAATATGCCGCCGCCCTTGCAGGGCGAGCAGCATGGCGAGGGCGTCCTCCTCGTCCCGGGGCTTTCCCAGCCGCTTCCCGTCCAGAAACACCATGGTATCGGCGGTAATGACCACCTCGTCCGGCGCGGACGGCACCGCGCGGGACTTTTCAAGAGAGATATACTCCACCGTTTCCTGCGGCGAAAGCCCCGCGGGGCAGTTCTCCTCCGTTTGAGGGACCCGCACCGTGAATTCCGCAATGCCCATCCAGTGCAAGATCTCCTGCCGGCGCGGCGAGCCGGACGCCAAAATGATCTGCGGCATACCGCTTACCGCCCTGTGGAGCCGAAGCCTCCGGCGCCCCGCGCCGTTTCGTCCAGCTCCTCCACGAATGTCACCTCCGGCCGGATCACCGGCGCGATCAAGAGCTGTGCGATCCGGTCTCCGCTGTGGATCGTGTAGGGCTCCTCGCCCAGATTCACCAGCCCGACCCGGATCTCACCCCGATAGTCGCTGTCGATCACGCCCACGCTGTTGGATAGGCACACGCCGTGCTTGACGCTCAAGCCGCTGCGGGCATAGATCAGCGCCACGTAGGACGCGTCCGGCAACGCAATGGCAATTCCTGTGGGAAGCAGTGCCCGCCCTCCGGGGGATAGCGTGCACGGTTCGTCGATACAGGCGCAAAGATCCATGGCGGCGGCGCCGTCGGTGGCGTAGCGCGGCAGAGGGATCTCCTGCCCCAGTCGGGGCGAAAGCAGCTTCACTTTCAGTTCCATGGCAAGACAGCTCCTATCCTGAAACACATTATATTTTTGCGCACTTCGTTTTGCATTTATTCCACACCGCGATAAAAAAGTCCTCTTGTCAGCTCTTGGGGCGGCGCGGCGTCACCGGTCTGATAGCTTCGCAGGACGGACAGGCATTCTTCGGCGGATTCGGTGGTGAAGCGCAGTCGGCCGTAGCGCAAACCGCAGGCGCGATACTCCGGGCGGTCCGCCAGATACAGCACCCGACTGTTCTCGATCTCACAGCGGCATCCGTAGGCGCATAAGGTGGGAAACCGTGCGCCGGTACGATCCGTCAGGTAGGACGGCGTGCTGCGGCGGCACTGTCCGGCGGCGTTTACCGGGCAGTTCTCCGTCAGCATCAACGGAAGTCGCCCGTAGAGGATCGCCTCACAGGGCAGATACTTGGGCAGATCCCTGATCTGCTGATGGCGCAGCTCAAACGAGAGGGTGGCGCTGTCCAGCCCCAGTTGTCCAAGCAGACGAAGCGCCTGTCCGTTATACACGTTCAGCCCGAAATCGCCGCGGCGCTCCAGCGCCAGCCCTTCCACCACCGGTAGATGCCCCAGGTTGCCGATCACCACGCCGGAAAGCGCGTTGTGACGGCAAAGCGTCTCCCGAAACAGCGCCTCGTCCTTTCCCCGAAAAACGCGGGGCAGTATGGCAAAGATCTTTGTCCGGTCGGCATACGGCTGTATCTCCAGTTTATCCAGTAACTCCAGCGGAATATACACAGCTTCTACGCCACAGGCCAATTCCGGCGTTAACTGTTCAGCGCGGGCAATCGAGCAGGTCAGGCGCAGTGCGCCGTCTCCGGCACTCGGCGGCGGAGGGGCGGGCACCTGCCGCGCGGCACGGTGCGGCGCGCCGCACAGAGGCGTCTTTTCCAGCTCCGCGGACAACTGCTCCCACGCGGCGCGGCGCAATGCGTTGACAGCGGCGGCGGAAAGCGTCACGCCGTCGTCCACCGCCACGTCCGCCGCTTCCACGGAAAACACGGTGCCGCCGGTCTTTTCCAGCCGCTCGGACAGCTTCTGCGCCGTTAAGGCGCGCTGACGCGCCTCCTCCGGCACGGCGCCTTCCACAGATACGGTGTACGGCACGCCCCGCCGCAACGCGGTAGCGGTCAGCCGCGCGGCGCTGGCGCGGCGGACCTCACACCGCAAACGGACCGGCTGGAGCCGGTGCTCGCCGGAGGCGTACGTCTTTCGCACCGCGGCAAACAGCTCCTCCGGTACCTGCGCGTTTTCCGGCCGCGTGCCGAACATATCGGCGCCGTGCCGGTCGCAATAGTAACCGTCCGTAAACCCGTCGCGGCTGAACGCCTGCGCCAACTGCGCGGTTTCCTCCCGCGTCGGTTTGCGCTTCTCGTCCAGCAGTCTGCGGTAGATAGACGTGACCAGCGCCACGTATTCCGGCCGCTTCATGCGCCCTTCTATTTTTAAGCAAGCCACGCCCATCTTCCCAAGCTCCGGAAGATGGGCGGACAGATTGGCGTCTTTCAAACTCAAGGGGTGCGTTTGCCCTGTGCAGGGCGCGCCCACGCCGTACGGAAGCCGGCAGGGCTGGGCGCAGGCGCCTCGGTTGCCGCTTCGCCTGCCGATCAGCGCGCTCATGGCGCATTGACCGGAATAGCTCATACACAGCGCCCCGTGGACGAAAACCTCCACCTCCGCCGAGCAGGTCCGGCAGACGGCGTCAATGTCCTGTCTGGATGTCTCCCGCGCCAATACCACACGGCTCATCCCCAGGCTCTCCGCCACACGGACGCCGCCCGGCGAAAACAGGCTCATCTGCGTACTGGCGTGGATCGGCAGATCCGGCGCCGCTTCCCGCGCCAGAGCTAACAGCCCCAGATCCTGCACCAGCACCGCGTCCGCGCCGACGTCGTTGGCAAAGCGGAGCGCTTCCAGTGCTTCGGGCAGTTCACGGTCGCTCAACAGCGTGTTGAGCGTAAGATACACCGCCACGCCCCGAAGGTGGCAATAGCGCACCGCCGCGGCAAAATCCTCCGCGGTAAAATTTTTGGCGCCCAGCCGCGCGTTAAAGGCTCCGAAACCCAGATACACCGCATCCGCTCCGGACTGCACGGCGGCTGTCAGCGCCTCCGGCGAGCCGGCAGGCGAGAGAAGCTCCACCATTCAGCGGCGATTCTGCTGCTGTTGCGCTTTGAACAGCTGGCGCTTCAGGTCGGAAACCTCGTTTTTCGCCTGATTTGCCTCATCGGCATAGCTCTTGACCTGACGGCGCAGATGCTCGGTGTTCTCCTGTGCCTTCAACAGCTCGTCCGCCAGGTTGATCGCCGCCAGGATCGCCGCATCGGTGCGGCTGACCGTGCCGGCTTCCGTTACCTGCCGGAGCTGTTCATCCACCAGTTTCCCTACGCGCTCCATGTAGGAGGGGCTCTCCTCCGCCACCAGCGTATAGTCCTGACCGCAGATATTTATGGTAATGCGATTGGCCATGATACCATCCCGTCCTTTCCTGTATTGGTTCCTCTTTGGCAACACTTATACAGATTGCATTATATCACAAACCGCCCCTTGCGTAAAGTCGCCGTCTGTGGAAAATTGTGAAAAAAAGCATTGGGTATCTTTACGAAAAAGAAGTTTTATTGTAGAATCATAGAAAACGGGGAAAGAAGGTGGGGACATGGGCGGATATATCCTGCGTTCAACGGCGGCGGAGGTGTCGTTGCCGGCACAGCGCGTCGATCGGCTGATCGCGCGGGGCGACGGGGACGCGGCGCTTTTATACCTGTTCCTCTCCCGCACCGACGGCGCGGTCACACCCGAACAGGTAACGGAGCGCCTGCGCTGGACGCAAGACCGTTTTGATCGGGCGGAACAGACCTTACAGCAGTTGGGCTTGCTGGAGGGCGGCCGCGCGCCGGTAGAGCCGGCGGAAGAGCGCCCCGTTTATACCGCGGACGATCTTTCCGGCATGCTGGAACAGGACAGCTCGTTTTCCGCGCTGGTGGAGCAATCGGAGCAGAAGCTGGGCAAACGGCTCAAAACAGCCGATCTGCAGATATTGGCGGGGTTATATGACGATCTGCGCCTGCCGCCGGACGTGATTTATCTTCTCATCAACTACTGTATCGACCGGATCGAGCGGCGCTTCGGTCCGGGCCGCAGACCTACGTTACGTCAGATCGAAAAAGAGGGTTACTATTGGGCGCGTCTGGGTCTTTTTGACCAGAAACAGGCGGCACAATATCTCAACGAGCAGAGCCGCAAACACAGCCAGACGGCGGCGTATCTGCGCGTTTTGCAGATCAGCGGCCGCGCCGCGGTAGACAGCGAGGAGCGGTATATCGGTGAATGGATCGAAAAAGGGTATTCGCCGGAACTGGTCGCGTTGGCGTACGACCAGACGATTTTGTACAAAAAAGAGCTGAAATGGGGCTATCTGAACGCCATTTTGCGCCGCTGGGAGGAAAACGGCTGGCGTACGCCGGAGCAGGTGAAAAACGGCTCCGGCCGCGGCGCGCCGCGTGCCAGAGCAAACGGTGCCGCCGGAAAAAACGACTGGATGAAGCAATATATCGCTCAGAAAAAATAAGGGGGTGCGTCGGGTATGAGTTATGACGGGAAGATCCTGCGCCGCGCAACGGAGCAATATGAATCGGATAAAGCGGCGCGATCGGCGCAGTTTGCCGCCCGCCGCGAAAAACTGTTTTGCCAGATCCCCGAGCTGGCGGAGATCGACCGCCGCCTCCGCGGCACCATGTCCGAGATCATCTCCTCCGCCTTGCGGCGCGGCACCGATCCGCTGCCGGCGATCCGTGTGATACGGGACAAAAATCTCTCTCTCCAACAGCGCCGCGCGGAGCTGTTACGGCAGGCCGGATACCCTGAAGACGCCTTGGAGGAGAAGCCCTCCTGCCCTCTGTGCGGCGACAGCGGCTATCGCGGCGGCGAAATGTGCCGGTGTCTGCGGCAGTATTACAGCCGCGAGCAGATTCGGGAGCTGTCCAAACTGCTGGATATGGGCAATGCCAGCTTTGAAACGTTTTCCTTCGCGTGGTACTCCTCCGAGCCGGACGAGCTGGGCATTTCACCCCGGGAGAACATGGAGCGCAATTACGATATCTGTCAGGATTACGCCTACCAGTTCGGTCCCCGCAGCGGCAACCTGCTTTTATGCGGCGATCCGGGTCTTGGCAAAACGTTTTTATCCGCCTGTGTGGCGCGGGTGGTCAGTGAAAACGGTTTTTCCGTCGTATACGATACCGCCGCCCACATATTTTCCCGCTTTGAGTCGGACAAGTTCCAGCGCGAGGACGGTGAGGACGCCCAGTCCGACGTGAATCGCTGTCTGCAGTGCGACCTGCTGATTCTGGACGATCTGGGGACGGAGATGACCACCTCGTTTGTGCAAAGCGCCCTGTATCAGATCATCAACGACCGTCTGTTGAGCGGCAAAAAGACGCTGATCAACACCAATTTGAGTCTGGATGATATCCAGTGCCGATACTCCCCCCAGATCCGCTCCCGTCTGCAGGGCGAATACCAGATCCTGCCGTTTTTCGGAGAAGATATCCGCCCCCGAAAGCCGTCGGCGCAAAGCTGAATAACGGATAGACCGTACTGCCGCGCTGTGCGGCAGTACGGTTTGAGACTGTCAAAAAACGGCAAAGCCGTTTTTTGACAAAAGGGTTGCAGCCTACTGCGCGCACTCATTGTGCGCCAGTGGCGCACAATTCGCACACTTCGTAGTCTGAGCGGTGTAATTTGCCACGTACACGCCGCGGCAAATTACAATTTAATATCTTCGCGCCGTGCGCGGCGCGAACTCTGCGAGGCTTTTTTGACAAGCTGAGACCGTACTGCCGCGCTGTGCGGCAGTACGGTTTTTTGCGCCCCGCTCCGTCTTGTACCGTTTCGACAGGATCCGCCCTTTTTTGCACCACGCACGCGGTACAATGGCGGTAAGGGGAGGGGATCGGATTGAAAAAGCCGGAGAAACGTGAATTTTTGTCATCTCGCGTCCGCTATCTTTCGCTGGACAATATTCGCCCCCAGCCGCAGCAGCCGCGAAAGCATTTCCCTCCGGAGGACTTGCAGGCGCTGGCGCAAAGCATTCGGGAACACGGCATCCTGCAGCCCTTGACCGTTCGCGCCGTACCGCGGGGCTACGAGCTGATCGCCGGTGAGCGGCGTCTTCGGGCGGCGCATCTGGCGGGCTTGCGGCAGGTTCCGTGCCTGATTGCGCGGGTCGGGGAAGAGGATGCGGCGCTTTTGGCACTGATCGAACAGTTACAGCGCCGCGATCTGGATTGCTGGGAGGCGGCGGAGGCGATCGCGCGGCTGATGCGGCAATACGGCATGAGCCAGGAGGAGGCGGCGGATAAGATCGGAAAGTCCCAATCCGGCGTGGCAAATAAACTGCGGTTGCTCCGTCTGCCGGAATCCGTGCGGCAAGCCGTGCGCCGCGGCGGCATGACCGAGCGGCACGCCCGCGCGCTCTTGCGTCTGGAGGACGAGGAGGAACAGCTCCGCGTGGCGTCTCTGGCGGGAAAAGAGGAGTGGACGGTGGCGCAGACGGAGCGCTATATCGAAGACCTCCTGCGGGAGTTGCAAACCACGCCGCCCCGACACCGCCCCTCCTGCGTCGCGAAGGACGTGCGCCTGTTTCTCAACGGCATGGAGCGCGGGGTCCGTTTACTGCAGCGCGCCGGCGTGGAAGCGGTCTGGGACCGGCAGGAGACCGATCACCAGATCCTGTTGACGGTCCGTATCCCCAAAACAGGCGAGGCCCTTTGATCCGCGGCAGAATTGTCGTGCATCTATTGACAAGCAGGCGTATAATAAAGAGGCACGGCGCGTGGGGCGCCGATGATCTTATGGCAGAGGAGGGCTGTTGTGGAAATGAACGGAACACTTACAGCTCCTGAAGAAGTAAAAAAGCCTGTACACCGCCGGCGTCTGCGCGGAAAAACGGTGGCGCTGATCGCTGTCTGCGCCGCGGCGGCGTTGCTGGTGGCGGCGTATATCGCCGTTTGCGCCGTAGCGCAGGGCGAGGAAACCGTGCGTGCCGGTGTGAGCGTATTAGGCGTAGATATGGGCGGTTTAAGTCGGGAAGAGGCGGAATCGCTGTGGCGCCGCGCGGGAAAAGGCGCCTGCCGCGACACGGTCATCTTCGTGATGGCTGACGGGCAGACCGTCGGTGAGATCTCACTGGCGGATCTGGCGGTCACCGTAACGCCGGAGGATGCCGGCAAGGCGGCGTGGAACGTCGGGCGGAGCAACAGCTTTTTGGGCGGCGGCTTTGCCTATTTGAAAAGCCGTGCCGGCTCCCATAACGTGATCCCCCATCTGACGGTGAATGAGAACGGCTTTTCCGCGGCGCTGAAGCGGCTGGATCGGTTGCTGGATTGTACCGCGGTGGACGGCTCCTACCGTCTGGATCCGGAAAAGACGGACGCGTTCTATCTCATCAAGCCCCGCGACGGGATCTCCATTGATCTGGATCTGCTGGCGAGCATGCTGGAAAACGCCGTCACCAACGGTGACCTGCGCACCATTGAGTGCTCCGGTGAGCGTCTGGCGGCGAAACCTCTGGACGTGGACGCGCTGTATGAATCCCTGCACGCCGAGGGGGTCAACGCCGGATACGATCAGGAAACCGGCGAGCTGACGGAGGAAAAGATCGGCGTGGAATTTGATAAGGAACAGGCGAAGTCCCTGCTTGAGAGCGCCAAGCCCGGCGAGGAGATCGCCGTTCCGGCACAGCTCAAATTCCCCGCGGTGACGAAAGCGGCGCTGAAAGACGTCCTGTTTCGGGACTGTCTCGGCTCTTATACCACGGTGGCTTCCGGCAGCGCCAACCGCCGGCACAACGTGGAGCTTGCCGCCAAGACCGTCAACGGCACGGTGCTCAACACCGGCGAGCGGTTTTCCTACAATAACGCCGTAGGCGATACCGGCAAGGAGCTGGGCTACTATCCCGCGCCGGCATACGTCGGCGGCAAGAGCGTGGATGTGTACGGCGGCGGTGTGTGTCAGGTCTCCTCCACCATGTATTACGCCGTACTGCTGTCCAATCTGAAGATCGTGGAGCGGTGGTGCCATCAGTACGCGCCCGGTTACATCACCTGGGGCATAGACGCCACCACCTATTATCCGTGGGTGGACTTCGTGTTTGAAAACGACACCGACTATCCCATCAAGATCGTCACCCACTATGACAGCCGCGATCGCATCACCGTGGAGATCTACGGCACCAAGACCGACGACAGTTATGTGCGGATCACCAACAGCGTGCTCTCCAGCACGCCGTCCTACACGAAATACGTGGAGGACCCCAAGCTGGCGGAGGGCAAGGAGGAAGTGGAGCAGTCCGGCTATACCGGCTACTACGTCCGCACGTGGCGCAACGTCTATGCCGGCGACGGTACGTTGCTTTCCAGCACCGTGGAGGCGAACAGCGACTATGAGATGCGCCCCACCATCATTCGCGTGGGGCCGAAGAAGCAGGCGGATCCCACACCTGCGGACCCGCCCGAGCCCCCGTCCGGCGGCGATGATACCGGCGGCGGAGATACCGGCGGCGGAGATATCGGCGGCGATGATACCGGCGGCGGCGATACCGGCGGCGGCGATACCGGCGGCGGCGATACCGGCGGCGGAGATACCGGTGGCAGCGGAGATACCGGCGGCGGCGGTGAGACCGGCGGCGGCGACACGCTTGAATAAGGAAAAAAGACCTGACGCAAGGTTTGCGTCAGGTCTTTCTCTATGCCGCGTTCACCGGCAGAGGTAGCAGAACCAGCCCTCGGAGCTGGTGGTTTCCTCCACACGCCAGCCGTTTTTCTCCAGCGCGTCACGCACCTCACCGGCGCGCTCGTCGATAATGCCGGAGCAAAGGAACGTGCCGTCGGGTCGTAAAAAGGCGCGGACCTGCGGTGCCAGCGCGATGATCACGTCCGCCACAATGTTGGCAACCACCGTGTCATAGCCGCCGCCCAGCCTCGCTTTCAGCGGCGCGTCCGTCAGCACGTCGCCCCAAAGCACGGTATAGGCGCTTCGGTCAATGCCGTTCAGGGCGGCGTTTTCATACGCCACGTCCACGCATTTTTCGTCAATATCGCAGGCGCAGGCGCGTTTTGCCCCCAGGCGCAGCGCCGCAATGGATAAGATCCCGCTTCCGCACCCAAGATCCAACACCTGTTCGCCGCCGCGGATCGTTTTCTCCAGCGCCGTCAGGCAAAGGCGGGTGGTGGCGTGACTGCCGGTCCCGAAGGTCAGTCCGGGGTTAAGGCGCAGGATCACCCTGTCGCCGCCGTCCGCCTGCTCCCATTCCGGCACCACCAACAGCCGCTCCCCGATCTCCATCGGCTTATAAAACTGCTTCCAGTTATTTTCCCAATCCGCGTCCGCCACCGCGTCCACCGTCAATAAAAGCGGCGCCGTCTCCGGACAGGTCCGGCGCAGTTCCTCCAGTTGAGGTCGGAGCTCGGACAGCGCCGCCGCGCCGTCAGCGCCTGCGTCCACATAAAACGTCACGCGGCAGAGCCCTTTCTTCTCCTCCAGCAACGCCTGATCCACATAGTCCCAGTACTGGCGGTTATGCTCCAGGAACTCGTGAAAATCCGCCTCATCGTCAATAACAAGACCTGTGATACCGCTCCGCTCCAACAGTGCGGTCACCTCGTCCAATCCGGCAGGCGCGGTATCGATCTTACATTCCAGCCAATCCATTACCGCTCCCGTCCCACAAAGAACAGCCCCATGGTGTCCGGTCCCGTATGGCTGCCGATGACCGGCCCGATGTAGTGGATATAGACCTCCCGAACGCCGTAGCGCGCCTTCAATTCACGGGCGACGGCTTTTGCCTCCTCCAGACAGTCGGCATGGCAGATAAACATGACCTGCTCTTTCAGCGCCACGCCCAGCTCGCCCACCTTGTCGATCAGCGCTTTCAAGCTGGCTTTGCGCCCGCGCACCTTGCCCATGGGCACCAGCTTCCCCTCGTTGGAGGTATGCATCACCGGCTTGATGGCGAGCATCGTTCCCAACAGTGCCGCGCCGGCGGAGAGGCGGCCGCCCCGTTTGAGGAAATTCAGATCGCCCACTGTGAACCAGTGGCAGATATGGAGCTTTTTGTTTTCGATCCACTGCACCAACTCGTGGGCGGACAGTCCTTTTTTCTTCTCCTGCGCCGCCAGATAGAGAAGCAGTCCCTGCCCCCGGGAGGCGCAAAGGGAGTCCACCACGAAGATCTGTCCGTCGGGATACTCCTCGCGCACCGTATCGGCGGCGATACACGCCGACTGATAGGTGGTGGACAGCGCGGAGGAAAAGCATACGCAGACCACGTCCTTGCCCTCGCCCAGTACGGCGCGCATCTGCTCTTCAAACTGACCGATATTCACCGCCGAGGTGGTCGCGCGCTTTCCGGCGCGCAAACGGCGGTAAAACTCCTCGTCGGTGATGGCGCGTCCGTCGGGGTAGTTGGGGTATTCCTCGCCGTCCATGTGCATTGTCAGCGGCAGAACGACCAGTCCCAGCTGGCGTACCATCTCCTCTGTCAAGTCACAGCAGCTGTCGGTCATCATCACATAGTCGCGCATGGTATGTAAGCCTCCTGTATGGTTTTATCACTCGTCGTTCCTATTTTCCTACGCAGAATCGGGAGAAGATCGCGGAAACCACGTCCTCCCGTACGGCGCGGCCGTTCACCTCTCCCAGCGCCGAGAGCGCCTCTTCCGCATCTGTCAGCGCCGCGTCCGGCGTCATGCCGCCGGCAAGCGCACCCGACGCGTTTTTCAGCGCCTCGCAAGCCCGCTGTACCGCGCCGTACTGTCGGGCGTTGGTCAACAGCGTCCCGGGCGCGGAGGGCGCGGGATAGAGCGCGGTAACGGCGCGGCACAACTCGTCCAAACCGTCCCCGTTGGCGGCACTGACCGGAATCACCGTGCCGAACCGCTCCCTCAGTGCCGCGACGTCCACCCGACAGGGCAGATCGGATTTATTTAAAACCGTAATATGCTTCGGCGCCGCCAGCGCCGCGGCGGCGACCCGTTCGTCCTCCGCCGTAAGGGGCGCCGAGCCGTCCAGCACCAGCAGGGCAAGCTCCGCCTCCCGCGCCGCCGCGAGACTCCGCTCCACCCCCTGCCGTTCCACCTCGTCGTCGGCGGTACGGATCCCGGCGGTGTCGGTCAGGCGCAAAAGGAGTCCGTTCAATCGCACCGTTTCCGCCACCGTGTCCCGCGTGGTGCCTGCCACCGCCGTAACAATGGCGCGGTCGTAGCCCAACAGTGCGTTCAACAGCGAGGATTTTCCCACGTTCGGCTTTCCCAGCAGTACCGCCGGCAGCCCTTGGCGCACGATACTGCCCCGGGAAAATGTGCCACCCAGCGCCTCCAGCGCGTCGATGCTCTTTTCCAGCAGTGCGGTCATCTCCGCCCGTGTGTGGGGCGTAATATCCTCGTCGGGGTAATCCACCACCGCGTAAAACCGGCTGATCAGCGCCAGAACGTCTTCATATACGGCGTCCACCGTGCGGCTGATGGTACCTGAAAGCTGTGCCGCCGCGTGGCAGGCGGCGTCCGGCGTGAGCGCGTCGATCAGATCCGCCACCGCCTCCGCCTGCACCAGATCCATCCGTCCGTTCAAAAAGGCACGGCGCGTAAATTCTCCGGCGGTCGCCTGTCTTGCTCCCGCGGCGAACAGCGCGCGCAAGCATTCGTCCAGCACCACCGGCGAGCCGTGACAGTGAAGTTCGGCGCAATCCTCGCCCGTATAGCTGTTGGGCGCCGGAAACAGCACCGCCAACCCTTGATCTATTACGCGTCCGGCGCGATCCAGCACGTCGCCGAACACCATCGTTCTCGCCGGAATCGCCGAGAGGGGCTTGCCGCTTTTCGGGCGAAACACCGCCTCCGCGGCGGAAAACGCCTCCGCGCCGGACAATCGCACGATGCCAACGGCGCTCACCGCCGAAGCGGTGGCAATGGCGGCAATGGTGTCAGACATGGCGGCGTTTCTCCTTTCCCGACAGCGCTGGTGTCTCTTTCACAGGCAGTATACCACAAAACGCCTCTGTTGGAAAGAACTGTTTTTCGCCGCCATTCGACAAAAATAATATGAATTTCGCCTGTATCTAATATAGCATATTAGATACAGGCGTGTCAAGCGGCGCTTGAAAAAATCCCGGTTGTTTATAGATTTCTTTGGGGATTGTTGGTCTGCCGCAGCAGATAATCGATGCTGACATGGTAAAAATCTGCCAGCTTTATGAGCAGTTCGGCGGTAAGGGGCTGGGTTTCCGTTTCCACGTAGCTGTATTTGCGCTGGGTAATGCCAAGGTGGTCGGCGAGTTGCTGTTGCGTCAGATCGTGATCCTCCCGCAGATCCCTGATGCGGCTGTCCATGCATATCATCTCCTGTCGGTAGTATGTACACATGGTAGCGTAGACAAAAATTATCTATTGACTTTTAGATAGATATTATCTAAAATAGGCGTATCATTCGTTTTATAAAGGGGAAAGGGAGAATGCAGTTATGGTATGTGTTTCGTGTGGGAAAGAGCTTGCGGACGGTGCGGTTTTTTGTCCATCATGCGGTGCAGGGCAGCCTAAAATGAAGCTTTGCAAGCATTGCGGTCAGCAGATTGACGCAGAGTGCGTTATTTGTCCCAAGTGCGGCAGACAGGTGGAAGACCTGCCATCCGGTCAGCCGCAGGTGGTCATCAATAACAGCAATCAGAATGTAAACGTAAATGGCGGTCGCGGCAAGCGGTGTGATAAATGGGTGGCTTTCATCCTCTGCCTGTTTCTCGGCGTTTTTGGCGCTCACAAGTTCTACGAAGGAAAGACCGGTATGGGAATTGTTTATCTCCTGACGGCAGGACTTTTCGGTATAGGATGGTTCATTGATCTGATCGCCATTTTGCTGAAGCCGAATCCGTATTACGTGTAAAAAATGGCTTCTCATGATACGGCAAGCACCTTTGTACAAACGAGCAGGACGGGCATTTGCCCGTCCTGCTGCTTTGCGGTATGGCTCAATTTTATATAACGCCTGCGGTAGGCCGCCGCTGTGTGGCGGCGGGGAATGAGGCGGGAGGGCATCAATACTTGTAGAAGCCCTCGCCCGAAGCGCGGCCCATCTTGCCCGCGTCAATATACTTTTTCAGCAGGGCCTTCTGCGCCTTGAAATTGTAGGGCAGCATCATCTTCTTCAGCAGCGGGTCAATGATCCCCGGCACCTTCTGATACTTTTCCACGATGTTGAAGGCAGTGGTCAGACCCACCACGTCAAAGATCTCAAACGGCCCGCGGGGCGCGCCGGTGCCCAGCTTCCACGCCTTGTCGACGCTCTCGGGATCGGAAACGCCGTTGGCCACCAGGTCAAGACCGGAGAGCAAAAACGGGATCAGCAGGGAGTTGAGCAGGTAGCCCGCCTTTTCCTTGTTCACCGGCAGGGGGATCATGCGGATCTCCTGGGCAAAGTCCATGACCGCGTCAAAGGACGCCGGCGCGGTTTCGGCCTGCGACATCACCTCGGCGATGTTCTGCTTCCAGATGGAATTGGCAAAGTGCAGGGCGAGGTACTTGCCGGGGCGGCCGGTGGCCTTAGTGAAGGAGGAGGGCAACAGGGAGGAAGAGTTGGTCACCAGCAGCGTTTTTTCCGGCAGCAGCGGCGCCAGACGGGTGAAAAACGCCATTTTCTCGGCTGCCACCTCCGCCATGGATTCGATGACCAGATCCGCGTCGCTGACGGCCTTGGCCAGATCCAGCTCCAGTTTCAGACCGCTGTAAGCGGTCTCTGCTTTTGCCCGGCACGCTTCGGCGTCAAAGGCGCCGAACTCCGCAATGCCGCGGCACCACTTGGGATCGACGGGGCTTTCCACCGTCTTCATGGCTTCGATGGCGTCCAGATAGGTGTCCTTCAGCTTGTCCAGCTTGGGCTGGGTGCGGCCGATGCTGCCCTCGCTGCGCAGCCAGATGGTTACGTCAAACCCGCAGTACGCCGCCTGAAACGCGATCTGAGAGCCCAGCACGCCGCCGCCGGCCACGACGACCTTTTTGATAGAAGACATAAAAACACACACTCCCTTTTCAGAATACTACCAGCATACGGGATACAGCCTGCCGGGTCAAGCTTTTTTTGCAAAAAAATTATCATTGTGACAATATTTTTTTATTGCGAAGGGGTGCACCTTCGGCGGCAGGATTTTTCGGCATAGGATGGTTCATTGATCTGATTGCCATTTTGCTGAAGCCGAATCCGTATTACGTGTAAAAAATGGCTTCTCATGATACGGCAAGCACCTTTGTACAAACGAGCAGGACGGGCAAGCGCCCGTCCTGTAAGTTTGTATGTTACCGCCGCGCTGCGTTGTCCGTCAGCCGCGAGTTTTTCCGACACGACCGTATTTACGCCGGATACGCCGATCTCGCAGCGCTTCCTGCCTCCGCTGGGATTCGGCAGTTATCCAGCCGGACCAAGCCATCAACAGTGCCACGGCTAAAGCCACCGTAGCCAGCACGTTCCGCCAAAGACTACCGATCACCGGAGAATAAGCATAGGCAACTACTGCCGCGCCATCCGCCTCTATTTGGCCGGCATAGCGCCACCCCAACCAGCGGCCTATGGTATCCTGATAAAAACGAACCGTAACCGAATCGCCCGCAACGAAAATATCCGAGATCGCCGCGGCGTCATATTTACCTGTCAGGATATAGACGGTGCCGCCCTCCGTGGTAAGACACGGAGAAATGCCTCGCACGGTAAGTCTCCAATGAAGCGCCGCAACTGTTTCCTCCGAAGCAATCAAATCGCGGTAAAGTGCGGAAGATGTGGTGGTGGGCTGCAAAAACAGCCCAATGCCAAGTAGAAAGAAAACGGCGGCTGTGAAAAGCGTAGGAATCAAGCGCCGACGGATCTCCTTCTCTGACATACGCCGCATCACCACACCTCCTCTCTGGTTTTGCACTGTATTGCAATAACAAAACGGTTTGACAGGAAATGCGGTAAGCCGCATATTTTAACCCGTTCAACGGCTGTCACTCGTTTTTCAGCCCAACGTCTCGCCGTTGGCTTCCCGCTCGGCGACCTCTTTCAAGGCGTCCTTGCGGCTGAGGTTCACGCGGCCCTTCTCGTCGATCTCCACGACCTTGACCCACGTCATATCGCCGATCTTCAACACGTCCTCCACCTTGTCGATGCGCTTATCGCACACCTTGGAGATGTGGCACAGACCGTCCTTGCCCGGTGCCAGCTCGATGAACGCGCCCAGCTGGGCGTTGTTCTGCTTACTGGTGAGGTAGCTGATGACGCGACCGTAGTACAGCTGACCCACTTCGGGAACGAACACGATCTCGTCGATGAACTTCTTCGCCATCTCACAGCTCTCCGCGTTGGGGGAGGCGATATGGATGGTGCCGTCCTCGTCAATATCCACCTTGGCGCCGGATTCCGCCACGATCTTCTGGATCACACTGCCGCCCTTGCCGATCACGTCGCGGATCTTATCGGGATCGATGTGCATGGTGATCATCTTGGGCGCGTAGGGGCTGACCTCCGGCCGCGGCTCGGCGATCACCGGCAGCATGATCTGGTCAAGGATCTGTACCCGTGCGTCATAGGTAATATCCAGCGCGTTGCGGATGATCTCCATGGTCAAACCGTCGTTCTTCAGATCCATCTGGATCGCGGTGATACCCTTCTTGGTACCTGCCACTTTGAAGTCCATCTCGCCGTGGAAATCCTCCACGCCCTGAATGTCGATAAACGTGGTGAACGAGCCGTCGTCATCCTGAATCAGACCGCAGGAAATGCCGGCTACCGGCGCCTTGATGGGCACGCCGGCGTCCATCAGCGCCAGCGTGGAGCCGCAGATGGAGCCCTGAGACGTGGAACCGTTGGAGGAAACCACTTCCGACACCACGCGGATGGCGTAGGGGAACTCCTCCACCGGCGGGATCACCGGCAAAAGCGCACGCTCTGCCAGCGCGCCGTGACCGATCTCCCGACGACCGGGGGAACGGGCGGCTTTCGCCTCGCCCACGGAATAGCCGGGGAAGTTGTAATGGTGCATATACCGCTTTTCCGTTTCCTCCCAGATGGTGTCCAGCTTCTGGTTGGCGGACAGGGTATCCAGCGTGGCGACGGACAGCACCTGGGTCTGACCGCGGGTAAAGAGACCGGAGCCGTGTACCCGGGGCAGAACGCCGACCTCTGCGGAAAGCGGACGGATCTCGTTCTTGGCGCGCCCGTCCACACGGTGACCTTCCAAAAGCCACGCCTTGACGATCTTCTTCTGGAACTTATAGGTGATCTCGTCCAGATACTGATCCATATCGGGGTGATCCGCCAAAAACAGCTCGTGCCACTTCTCGATCAGCGCGTTCCAGCGCGCCTCGCGGACGTTCTTATCGTCGGTATCCATGGCGGCTTTCGCCTCGTCCATGGTGGCGGCAACGATCTTATCGAACAGCGCCTGGTCGAAATCGGCGTGGGGATACTCGAACTTGGGCTTGCCGATCTCCTCCACCATGCGGTGAATGAGGGCGACCTGCTTCTGGTTCTCCTCGTGGGCGGACCGGATCGCCTCGAACATCACGTCGTTAGGCACTTCGTTGGCGCCGGCTTCGATCATGACCACTTTCTGGGCGGTGGAAACCACCGTCACGTCCAGATCGCTGACCTTGCGCTCCTCGCTGTTGGGGTTGAACACCAGCTTGCCGTCCACCAGACCGACCTTCAGCGCGCCTACCGGCCCGTTCCAGGGAATGTCGGAAATCGCCAGCGCGGCGGAGGTGCCGATCAGCGCGGCGATCTCCGGCGAGCAGTCGTTGTCCATACTCATGACGGTGCACATCACCGACACGTCGTTGCGGAAATCATAGGGAAACAGGGGGCGAATGGGGCGGTCGATGACGCGGGAGGTCAAGATCCCCTTCTCACCGGGACGGCCTTCGCGGCGGTTGAAGCTGCCGGGAATACGTCCCACGGCGTAGAGCTTCTCCTCAAAATCCACGCTCAGGGGGAAGAAATCCACGCCGTCACGGGGGCGGGGTGCGGCGGTCACGCAGCACAGTACGCTGGTCTCGCCGTAGGTAACCATAACGGCGGCGTTGGCAAGCTCTGCCAGCTTACCCACCTCCAGAGAGAGGGGCCGACCCGCCAGATCCATGGTGTACTTGCGGTATTTCGGGAATTCCCGATGGGTAATGATGGTTGACATGGCTGATACTCCTTTTTCTTCTGTATAGTTCGCGGAGACGCAAGCCGTTTAGCACTTGAAGATCCGTCCTCGCCCGGAGGGCGGATCTTCAAGTTCTAAAGGAGGCCGGCGCCTCACCGCGCGCGGGGGAATGTGTGAAAGAAGGGTGGTGCGCACGGCACACCACCCTGTTTTCCGGTTTTACTTACGCAGACCCAGCTTGGCGATCAGGGCGCGGTAACGCTCGATGTCCTTCTTCGCCAGATAGTCCAGCAGACGGCGGCGCTTACCGATCATCATCTGCATACCGCGGCGGCTGTGGAAGTCGTGGGGATGCACCTTCAGATGTGCGGTGAGCTGGCTGATCCGCTCGGTGAGGATGGCTACCTGCACTTCGGGGGACCCGGTATCGCTCTCGTGGGTACGGTTCGCCTCAATGATAGAGGTCTTCTGCTCTTTCTGCATCATGGTTGTTTCCACCTTTCTTTTTGTTTGCCCGCATCCCGAGTGGCGGGACAGGTGAATGATCCGCGCGACACAGGTATGGGGCGATTTTCATAGCACAAAATGCGTGCTTTATAAGGATACCATACACTTTTTTATTTGTAAAGGGAAATTTTTGCAAAAAAGCAACATTTTTTGCCCCCTGTCCTTCAGCGGATCACAATGGCGCTCACCGGGCAGCTTTGCGCCGCTTCCTGCGCCGCTATCTGCTGCTCAAGCGGTATCTCGCCTTCAACGGCGCGGGCGCTTCCGCCGTTACCAGGCAGCGTGAACACCGCCGGGCAAATGCTCGGACACAAGCCGCACTGGATGCACGCTTCCTGTAACACCTGTGCTGTCACACGCGTTCCCTCCTTTTCTCCGTGATACGGAAAGTATGCCCTCCCCCCAAATAAAAATACACCCTTGACAACCGTTTTGCACCGTGGTATATTTACTGTACTAATACGGTTAGTACACCTTTGAAAGGAGGTCTGCGGATGATCCGTTTGGATTATCGGGACAGCCGTCCCATTTATCAGCAGGTGAAGGACGGTTTACGCCGTCTGGTGGTCACCGGCGTTCTGGCGCAGGGCGATCAGATCCCCTCCGTGCGGCAGCTGGCGACACAGCTTGCCATCAACCCCAACACCATCGCCCGTGCGTACGCGGAGCTGGAGGCGGAAGGGTTCATCTACTCGGTGGGCGGCAAAGGCACTTTCGTTGCCGAAAGCGGCGGTGAGAGCGGCGCGGCGCGGCGGCGGGAGCTGGCGGCGCGGGCGGCGGAGCTGATCCGCGAACTGCGTGCGCTGGGCATGACGCAACAGGAATGGACACAGCTTTGGGAAGGAGGACAGGCGGATGCTTACAACGAAAAATCTGGTCAAGACCTTTGAGGGCTTTCGGGCGCTGGACGGCGCCACGATGACGGTGCCGCAGGGCGCTGTCTACGGTCTGGTAGGCCCCAACGGCGCGGGAAAATCCACCGTTATCCGGCACTTGACAGGCGTATACCGTCAGGATAGCGGCGAGGTGCTGCTTCGCGGCGCGCCGGTGTGGGAAAACCCGGACGCGAAGCGGTGTATCGCCTCCATTGGCGACGATTGGTACTATTTCCCCCAGGCGTCTATCGCGGAAATGGCGTCCGTCTATGCCGGTGTATACCCCGCGTTCAGTCGGGAGCGGTACGAGAAAATGAAGGGTGTGTTCCCTCTGAATGACCGCGGCATGATCCGCCGCATGAGCAAGGGTATGCAAAAGCAGGCGGCGTTCTGGCTGGCGCTTTGCTGTATGCCGGAAGTGCTGATCCTGGATGAGCCGGTGGACGGTCTGGATCCTGTGATGCGGCGGCAGGTGTGGTCCTTGCTGCTGGATGACGTTTCCCAGCGCGGCACCACGGTTTTGGTGTCGTCCCACAACCTGCGGGAGCTGGAGGACGTGTGCGATCACGTGGGCATTATGAGCCGCGGCAAGGTGCTCTTGGAACGGAGCTTGAGCGAATTACAGGACAAGACGGTGAAACTGCAGGTGGTCTATCGCGGCGAGGAGCCGTCTTTGCCGCCGGAGGTAAACGTACTGCACCGTTCCTGCGTGGGCAGAGTGCATACCTACATCGTGCGCGGCGACCGTGAGGCGATCCTGCAGCGCATGGCGGCCACAGATCCGCTGTTGCTGGAGGCGATCCCTCTGACGCTGGAGGAGATCTTTATCTATGAGATGGGAGGCGAGGACTATGCGGTTCGGGAAATCGTTCTTTAACGGCGCCGTGGCGCGCAGTGACGTGCGGCGCTATTGGCCGGCGCTGCTGATATACTTCCTGCCGTGGGTGGTGGCGCTGCCGCTGAGCTTGAGTCAGGAACAGGGATACGCGGAGGATTCCGGCGTCACGGTGCTGTATACGTTGCCCTTTTCGGTGGTAATGACTTGTATCATCGGGTGCGTGCTGGGCGCGGCGCTGATGAGCTATCTCACCTCGCCCCGGGCGGTCCAGACGCTCCATGCGTTGCCTCTCAAGCGCACGGCGGTTCTGCTGACCCATTTTGTCACCGGCTTTGCCATGTTCACCGCCACCAACCTTCTTCTGGTGCTGTTGAGCGTCTTTGCCACGGTGCAAAAGGTGCCGTGGGCGGCGCTGGGCATCTGGCTGGGACTGACGGAGCTGATGGGCTTTTTCTTCCTGTCGCTGGGCTTTTTAGCATCCACGCTCACCGGCTGGCTGTTGGCGATACCGGCGGTATACGCCCTCGTGCAATCCGCGGCGGCGGCGGTGTACGCCCTGCTGCACGGGATCGGCTCGGCGTTTTACTACGGCTACGCGCCGATCTACGACCTGCCGGACGCGCTTTTATGGCTGACGCCGGCGGTACACCTGTGCGATCTGTGTGAAGACGCGGTGGTATGGGACTACAGCGGCGTCACCGCCGTCGCCCTCTCCGATCGCGTGGCGCCGGAAACCCTTGCCGCCGTGTGGGTCTACGCCGCCGTGGGCGTGGTGTTGCTGGCGCTCTCATGCGTGCTGTATGCGTTGCGGCGCAGTGAATCCGCCGGCGACGCGGTGGCGCACAGGCCCCTGCGGCCGGTGGTAAAATACGTGGGCGCGCTGGGCGTGGGTCTGGCGGCAGGCCTCCTGCTGCACGGCATTTTTGATCTGGATATCATCGTTGCCGCCGCGGTTTGCGCCGTGATCGCCTGCTTTGTGATCGAGATGCTGCTGAAAAAGACGGCAAAAGTGTTCCGCACCGGCTGGAAAAGCGCGGCGGCGGTCTGCGTGGCGGTGATCGCCGTCTGCCTGTGCATCCGCTTTGATCTGACGGGTTACCAGACCCGCGTTCCGGCGCCGGACGACGTTGCGGACGTGCAGATTAACCTGCGGGGCAGAGCCGGCGTATACGGCAACACGTATACCGATCGGGAGACCATTGACGCGGCGCTGGCGCTCCACCGCCAGATCGTGGCGGACTGGCGCGAAAACGGTGAGCGCCCGGCCGGTGAAAACGACGTTTACTTTTTCTTTTACGTGACCTACCGTCTGCAAAACGGCGCTACCGTAAGCCGGGAGTACCATTCCGCCATATCGAAGGGCTCGGAGGCGGAATCCCTTGCCAACGCGCTGTGCAACACCCGCGCCATGCAGTGGCATCGGGTCTTCGGCGATCTTCCCATGGATAAAACACCCCAGCTCACCGGCGGCTATTTGAGCGGCTGGAATCGCACAACAGGCGATCTGCACGAGGTGTCCCTCTCCGCCGAGCAGGCACAGCAGTTTTACGCCGCCTTGTTGGAGGATTTGAACAACGGTTGTTTTGCCGGAAGCGTTCTGGAGGACGAAGGCCCTTTGACGTTTGATCTGGAGCTCTTCTCCAAAGACGAGAACTTCTCCGGCTATATCGGCTACCTGACGCCCTCCTGTGCCGCCACTGTGGCACTGCTGAAAACCTACGGCCTCACCGAGCGGGATCTCTTCAGCGAGTAACAGCCGCCAACGGTTGTCCCCCAACGGTATTCCCCCGACACAGATCGCCGCGAAACCCTCCGTTTCGCGGCGATCTCTCTTTTTTTGACGCCGCCGATGTTTCACGTGAAACATTTCTGCTTTGCGCGAAATTTCTTGTGCATTTTCTATTGAATCCTCGCCGGTTTGTGCTATACTATATAAACAAACCCATGTAGAGGAACGAGGAGGTGCGCGCCCTGTGGCAAAGATCGTTGCCATCGTCAACCAAAAAGGCGGTGTCGGTAAGACCACCACGTGTGTGAATCTGACCGCCGCACTGCATCAGGCAGGTCTTCGGGTGCTTTTGTGCGATTTTGACCCCCAGGCGAACGCCACCTCCGGCATGGGCGTGGACAAAACCACCTCCGGCGGCGTCTACGACGTGATCATTAACGGCAGCAATGTGAGCGACGCCGTTGTCACCACCCCCTACGGGGACGTGCTCCCCTCCAATAAGGCGCTGGCAGGCGCCGGAATTGAGATGATCCAGCTGGAGGATCGGCAGTTTCTTCTCAAACAGGCGCTGGAGCAGGTCCGCCCGCGCTATGATTACATTTTCATTGACTGCCCGCCCTCTCTGGAACTGTTGACGCTCAACGCCTTGTGCGCCGCTGACACGCTGTTGGTACCGGTGCAGGGCGAATACTACGCGCTGGAGGGCTTGAGCGATTTGATGAACACCGTTCGCATCGTGCGGCGCGGCATGAATCCGCGTCTGGAGCTGGAAGGCGTTCTGCTGACTATGTTTGACGGGCGCACCAACCTGGCATTGCAGGTGGCGCAGGAGGTCAAGCGGTTCTTTCCCGGCAAGGTGTATAAAACCGTGGTCCCCCGTAACGTGCGCTTGAGCGAGGCGCCCAGCCACGGCAAGCCCATCACCGCTTACGATCGGGCCTGCCGCGGCGCCGAGGCGTACACCGCGTTGGCAAAAGAGTTTGTTAAGAAAAATTCCTGAAAGGAGTGATCGTCTGTGGCAGGTTCTTCCAAAGGCTTGGGAAAAGGCCTTGGCGCCTTGCTGGGCAACGATTTTCTGGACACGCAGGAAGAAAAAGAGCGGCTGATGATCCCGATTTCCCAGGTGGAAAACTGCTCTTCTCAACCCCGCAAGGACTTTGACAGCGGCGCGTTGGAGGATCTGGCGGACTCCATCCGCCAGCACGGGATCTTACAGCCGTTGACGGTGCGGCGTCTGCAGTCCGGCTATTACCAGATCATCGCCGGCGAGCGGCGCTGGCGCGCGGCTCGCATGGCCGGCTTGACGCAGGTGCCGGTTATCGTCATGGAAGCGGACGACCGCAAGGCGATGGAGCTGGCGATGATCGAAAACCTCCAGCGAGAGGATCTGAATCCTCTGGAGGAAGCCAGCGGCTACCAGACGCTGATCGAGCGCCACGGTTTGACGCAGGAGCAGGTGGCACAGCGGCTTGGCAAATCCCGAAGCGCCGTTGCCAACGCGTTGCGTCTGTTGCACCTCCCGTCCTCCGTACAGCATCTGATCGAGGAGGGTCGCCTCTCCGCCGGTCACGCGCGGGCTCTGCTGGCTCTGCCCGCCCGACTGCAGGAGGACACGGCGCTGACCGTGGTACGGGAGCGCCTGTCCGTACGGCAAACGGAGCTGTTGGTCAAACGGCTGACGGCGCCGCCCAGATCGCCCCGCCCCACCACCGGTATCACCATCAATTACGCCGGCGAAGCCGCCCGCGCGCTGAGCGAGCGTCTGGGTCGCGGCTGCCGGATCGTCACCGGCAGGCGAAAAGGTCGGATCGAGCTGGAATACTACGATACCAACGATCTCAACGCCTTGATCGACGCTTTGTATACCATGAAAAAACCGTAAGATTCATCATTGTTTCACGTGAAACACAAAGGAGAGGAACGCACCCATGCTTGACATTCGCTTTGTTCGGGAACACCCCGATCTGGTAAAAGAGAACATTCGCAAAAAGTTTCAGGACGCCAAGTTGCCGTTGGTAGACGAGGCGGTATCGCTGGATGAGCGGCGCCGCAGCGTTTTGGCGCAGGGCGACGCGCTGAAGGCCGAGCGCAATAAATTGAGCCGTGCCAACGGTCCTCTGTTCGGTCAGTTGAAAAAATGTGACGATCCGGCGAAAAAGGCGGAGTTGGAGGCGCAGATCGCCGCCAATAACGACGCTGTGCGCGCCAATGCCGAGGAGATGGCGCGGCTGGACAAGGAGCTGGACGGAGTCGCCGCGCGGCTTAACCAGATCATGATGGTTCTGCCCCAGATGATCGACCCCAGCGTGCCCATCGGACCTGACGACAGTCACAACGTGGAGGTACAGCGGTTTGGCGAGGCGAAGACGCCGTCGTTTGAGATCCCCTACCACACCGACATTATGGAGCGGTTTGACGGTATTGATATGGACGCCGCCGGCCGTGTGTCCGGCAACGGCTTCTATTACCTTATGGGCGATATCGCCCGTCTTCACAGCGCCATGACCGCCTACGCCCGCGATTTTATGATCGGCAAGGACTTTACCTACTGTATTCCGCCCTTTATGATCCGCGGCAACGTCGTCACCGGCGTAATGAGCTTCGCGGAAATGGACGCCATGATGTATAAGATCGAAGGCGAAGACCTCTATCTGATCGGCACCAGCGAGCATTCCATGATCGGCAAATTCATCGACCAGATCCTGCCGGAGGACAAACTGCCTCAAACGCTGACCTCCTATTCTCCCTGTTTCCGCAAGGAAAAAGGCGCCCACGGCATCGAAGAGCGCGGCGTATACCGTATCCACCAGTTTGAAAAGCAGGAAATGATCGTGGTTTGCAAGCCGGAAGAGAGTATGAAGTGGTATGAACAGATGTGGCGTTACAGTGTGGAGCTGTTCCGTTCTCTGGACATTCCCGTCCGGCAGTTGGAGTGCTGTTCCGGCGATCTGGCGGATCTGAAATGCAAGAGCTGTGACATTGAGGCGTGGTCACCCCGACAGCAGAAGTACTTTGAGGTCTGCTCCTGCTCCAATCTGGGCGACGCTCAGGCGCGACGCTTGAAGATCCGCGTCAAGGGCGCGGACGGCAAGACGTACCTGCCTCACACCCTGAATAACACGGTGGTGGCGCCGCCCCGTATGCTCATCGCGTTCCTGGAAAACAACCTGCAAAGCGACGGCTCCGTCCTCGTTCCCGCCGCCCTGCGCCCCTACATGGGCGGTTGTGACCGCTTGATCCCCAAAAAATAAATACGTTTAGTAATATTTCAAAAGAAATATACAATTTGTTTAAAGGAGGCTTCCCCATGAAAAAGTTTTTCGGAGAGTTCAAAGAGTTTGCCATGCGCGGCAACGTGCTGGACATGGCGATCGGCGTTGTGATCGGCGGCGCGTTCGGTAAGATCACCACCTCGCTGGTCAACGATATCATTATGCCCCTGATCTCCATGATCACCGGCGGTGTGGACTTCAGCCAGTGGAAATGGGTGCTCAAGGCGGCTGATGAAGCGGCGGAGACTGCCGAAGTCGCTGTTAATTTCGGCGCGCTGATCGCGGTAATTGTGGACTTCATCATCATCGCTTTCGTGATGTTCCTGGTGGTTAAAGCCATGAACGCCACCAAGAAGAAGAAAGCCGCCGCGGAAGCGGAAGAAGCGCCTGCCGCCCCTGCCGCGCCTACGGCGGAAGAGCTGCTGGGCGAGATCCGCGATCTGCTCAAAGAGCGCAAGGAATGATCCGGCAATTGACCGAAGGGCTGGCGCAGCTGGGTCTTCCGGCTGACGCCGCCCCTCGGCTCGATCTGTTTGCCACGGCGGTACTGGAGAAGAACCGTGTCATGAACCTGACCGCCATCACGGAAAAGCGGGATTTTGCCGCCCTGCATTTGCTGGACAGCGCCGCGTTGCTGGGCGCCGCGCCCTTTCGCGGCAAACGGGTGATCGACGTAGGGACCGGCGCCGGATTTCCGGGAATACCCCTGCGGATCATCGAGCCGGATTTTGACCTGACACTGTTAGACAGCCTCGGAAAGCGGATCGACTTTCTTCGGGAAGTCATCGCCCGAATGGATCTTCACCGCGTAGAGGCGGTGCACGACCGGGCGGAATCGTTTGCCGCCGGGCATCGCCAGCAGTACGACCTTGCCGTATCCCGCGCCGTGGCGCCTTTGAACCTCTTGTGCGAGCTGGCGCTGCCGCTGGTGGCCGTGGGCGGTCAGTTTCTGGCGATGAAATCCGTCAATTGCGACGATGAGATCGCCGCCGCCCGAAACGCCGTGGGGCAGTTGGGCGGTCAGCTCCGTGCCTGTTGGGACTATACCGTTCCCACCACCGCCATTGAGCATCGCGTCGTTGTCATTGACAAGGTCCGTGCCACGCCGGAGAACTATCCCAGATCGTGGGCGCGGATCTGTAAGCACCCGCTTTAAAACCGAAACGACAAGGAGACAGCATGGGAAAGATCATTGCAGTGGTATCCGGCAAAGGCGGCACGGGTAAAACCACCTTTGTCGCCAACACGGGATTGGCGCTGGCGGCGCAAGGACACCGCGTTTTATGCGTGGACTGCGATATGCCGCTAAGAAATCTTGATCTGGCGCTCGGTTTAAGCGATCGGGCTCTGATGGACGTATCCGACGTGGCGCAGGGTCGTTGCGACCTGTCTGACGCCGTGGTACAGCACCACCGCTATCCTCTTTTGGACCTGCTGGCGGCGCCCGCCGGAACCGGCTGGCAAGCGCCCTCGCCGGAACAGATGGGCGCTTTGTTTGAAAAGATCCGCCAAACCTACGAATTTTGTCTGGTAGACGCACCTGCCGGACTCGGCGCCGGGTTCCGTCTGGCGGCAGATCACGCCGACAGCGCCGTGGTGGTCACCACCACCGACCAGACCGCTCTGCGGGACGCACAGCGCACCGTGATGGAGCTCCGGCGTTTCCCCCCGGGCAGCTTACATCTGGTAGTGGGTCGCGTACAGCGCAGGATGCTCCACGCACTGCATACCAATATCGACGACGCGATCGACATGGCGGGTCTGCCCCTGCTGGGCGTTGTGCCGGAGGACAGCGATCTTGCCTACGCCCTCAATAAGGGCATAACACTGCGCCAGATCAACAGTTACTCCGCCCGCGCCTATGAAAATATCGCCCGCCGTCTGACGGGGCAACGGGTACCGCTGATGAAGATCTGATGAGAAAAGGAGACTTTTTTGCCCATGAACATCGCCATCACCGCACACGATAACCGAAAAGAGCTGATCGTCCAATTCTGCACCGCCTACTGCGGCATTTTGGCGCAGCACACCATCTGCGCCACCGCCGGAACGGGTCGGCAGATCACCGAGGCGACCGGCTTGCCGGTGCATTGCTTCCTCTCGTTTGACCGCGGCGGCGGGCAGCAGATCGCCGCCCGTATCGCCTACAACGAGATCGACATGGTGCTTTGCTTCGGTGACCCCAACAGCAAGACGCAGCACGAGGATGCGCTTTATATCTCGCGTCTTTGCGACCAGAACAACATTCCGCTGGCGACCAACCTTGCCACGGCGGAAATGCTGATCTTAGGTCTGCAACGGGGCGATCTGGACTGGCGTGACATCGTCAATCCCAAGACCAAGCCCTTTTTAGCCTGACGGCTCATTTGCGCGTTTGTAGGAGTTTTACAACATGGAACGAATCAAACCCCGGACGTTGTCCGGCTTTATGGAATTACTGCCGCCCCGTCAGCAACAGATGGAGCGTATTATGGCAATCTTGCGCCGCACGTACGGGCTTTACGGCTTCACGCCGTTGGATACGCCCCTGATCGAGTCCAGCGAGGTCCTGCTGGCCAAGGGCGGCGGCGACACGGAAAAGCAGATCTACCGCTTCACAAAAGGCGACGCGGATCTGAGTCTGCGCTTTGATTTGACTGTACCGCTCGCCAAATACGTGGCGCTTCACTATAACGAACTGGTATTTCCTTTCCGCCGCTACCAGATCGGCAAGGTCTACCGTGGCGAACGGGCACAACGCGGTCGGTTCCGTGAGTTTTATCAAGCGGATATCGACGTGATCGGCGACGGGAAGCTGGATATTCTCAACGAGGCGGAGATCCCCGCCATTATCTACGAAACCTTTACCGCGCTGGGTCTGCGCCGGTTTTGCATCCGTGTAAACAACCGCAAGATCCTCAACGGGTTTTACGCCATGCTGTCCCTGGCAGACAAAAGCGGCGAGATCATGCGCACGGTGGATAAGCTGGATAAGATCGGCGCGGAAAAAGTCCGTGCGCTGTTGACGGACGAATGTGCCCTGTCTCCGGCGCAATCCGACGAGATCCTGCGTTTTATCGCCATTTCCGGCGATAACGACACGGTCTTGCGCGCGCTGGACGGTTATGCCGGCCGCAACGAGATCTTTGACGCCGGACTTGCCGAGCTGAAAGCCGTCACGGCGCATCTTGCCGCCTTCGGCGTGCCGGCGGAAAACTTCGCCGTAGATCTGACCATTGCCCGCGGACTGGATTACTACACCGGCACCGTGTATGAGACCACGCTTACCGATCATCCGGAGATCGGCTCCGTCTGCTCCGGCGGTCGGTACGACAATCTGGCGGAGTATTACACCGACCGTCAGCTCCCCGGCGTGGGGATCTCCATCGGGCTGACGAGGCTTTTCTACGTGCTGTCGGAGCAGGGTCTTTTGAATGACGCACTGCCCTCCGCGCCGGCCGACGTGCTGATCCTGCCCATGACGGAGAATGTGGGCGCCGCCGCGTCGCTGGCAACCCAGCTGCGTCGGGCCGGTCTTCGCACCCAACTGTATACCGAGGGAAAGAAATTCAAAGCGAAAATGTCCTATGCCGACAAACTGGGCGTTCCCTACGTGGTCTTTTTAGGGGAAGATGAGATCGCCAAAGGTGAGATCTCCTGCAAGGATATGTCCAGCGGCGAGCAGATCACCGCGCCCCTTGACGCCGTAGCGGCGCAGATCAAAGCCGGTCTGGCGCGCAAGAACAGCGGCGCCGTGATCCTGGAAAAGTAATTTCGTTTTGTAATATTCTTATCGTATAATACCATTTGTTATCAAAGGAGCGAGAAAAATGATGCAGATGCGGACGCATACCTGCAACGAACTGCGGCTCCAAGACGCAGGCAAGCAGGTCAAGCTGGTGGGCTGGATGGAAAACGTGCGGGAAGTGGGCAACAACTTTGCCTTTATCGTCCTGCGGGATTTCTACGGCACGACCCAGATCGTGGTAGAGTCGGAGGAAATGGCGACCCTTGTTCGCGGTGTGAACAAGGAATCCACCATTTCCGTAGAGGGCGTGGTGCGGGAGCGTTCCAGCAAAAACCCGAAGCTGCCCACCGGCGACATCGAAGTAGTTCCCGAAAAGATCGAGGTACTGGGTCGGTGCCGCTACAACAGTCTGCCTTTTGAGATCAACCACAGTCGGGAGGCGGACGAGACACAGCGGCTGAAATACCGCTATCTCGATCTCCGTAATCCGGCGGTCAAGCAAAACATCATCCTGCGCTGTCAGGTGGTTGCCGCACTGCGTCAGGCGATGACGGAGCACGGCTTTTTGGAGATCACCACGCCGATCCTGACCGCCAGCTCTCCCGAAGGCGCGCGGGACTACTTGGTGCCGGCGCGGAAGCATCCCGGTAAGTTTTACGCGTTGCCCCAGGCGCCCCAGCAGTTCAAACAGCTCCTGATGACCTCCGGATTTGACCGCTATTTCCAGATCGCCCCCTGTTTCCGGGATGAGGACGCCCGGGGCGACCGGTCGCCGGGTGAGTTCTATCAACTGGATATGGAGATGGCGTTCGCCGTGCAGGACGACGTGTTTGCCGTGCTGGAGGACGTGTTGCCCCCCATTTTCGCCAAGTACGGCACCTACAACGTGGCGTCCGCGGCGCCGTTCCGCCGGATCGGCTATAACGACGCGATGGCGACTTACGGCTCCGACAAGCCGGATCTGCGGATCGACCTGACGTGTAAAGACGCCTCCGCGCTTTTCGCGGACAGCGCCTTTGAGCCGTTGCAGGGCAAGACGGTGAAGGTAGTGGATATCTCCGATTGCACCCTCACCCGTAAGCAGATCGAAAAACTGCTGGAGGACTGCCAGGTGCAGTCCGGCAGTAAAGGCTACTGGTTCAAGGTGGATGAAAACGGCGAGTTGGCAGGCGGCATCGCCAAGTTTGTCGCGCCGGTAAAGGACGAGCTGGGCAAGCTCATCTCTCTGTCGCCCAACACGCTGGTGGTGGTGTCCGCCGGTGAGAGCGCCGTGAAATCCGCCGGCGTGATGATCAAAACCTTCGGCGCCGCCTGCGAAGGGCACATGGATAAGGAGCGGTACGAATTCTGCTGGATTGTGGACTTCCCCATGTACGAGATCGGTGATGAGAGCGGTGAGCTGGAATTCTGCCACAATCCGTTCTCCATGCCCAGCGGCGGTCTGGACGTTCTTTTGAAAGCCGAGCGGGGCGAGATCGATCCTCTGTCCATCACCGCCGACCAGTACGATCTGGTGTGCAACGGCGTGGAGCTGTCCTCCGGCGCCGTGCGGAACCACGATCCGGAGATCATGGTCAAGGCGTTTGAGCTGGTGCGTCTGGGTGAGGAGGACGTAAAGAAGAAATTCCCCGCCATGTACAACGCGTTTTGCTACGGCGCGCCGCCCCATGCCGGTATCGCCCCGGGCGTAGACCGGATGGTGATGCTTCTGGCGGGCGAGAGCTCCATTCGGGAGATCATTCCGTTCCCCATGAACAAGAACGCCCAGGATATCATGATGGGCGCGCCGTCCGCTGTGGAGCAGAAACAGCTTGACGAACTGCACATCGCGCTGGTAGGCGAGCAGGAGGCGGACTGATATGGCGGCGAGCTCTAAACGGCGTAAGCGCGTGGCGCCCATTGTGTGCACCCTGGTGCTGTGCGCCGTATTCGGAGCGATCATTGCGCTGGTGATCTGGTCCGCGGTGCAGTACCCCATTCCTCTTTTACTTGTGATCCTGTACGCAGGTGCGTACGTCGGCGCGATCGCGGCGCTCATCGCCGCGCTGGTACAACGACTCAAAGAAATTGATGGAGGAGAAGAAGATGAAGCTGTACAATATTGACCACATTCCGGGCGCGGAGCTTGAGGCGCTGGGCATGGTGCGCGGCACCGTGGTACAGAGCAAAAACGTAGGCAGAGATCTCATGGCAAGTTTCAAAACGCTGGTGGGCGGCGAGCTGAAAGGCTATACCGAGATGCTGATTGAAGCGCGCCAGATCGCCACCAAGCGCATGGTAGACGAGGCGGAAGCTCTGGGCGCGGACGCCATCATCAACGTTCGTTACGGCAGCAGCTCCATTATGGCGGGCGCCGCCGAGGTGATGGCATATGGCACGGCGGTAAAGATCAAGTGATCCAATCCGGCAAAGAAAAAGGACACCCGAAATCGGGTGTCCTTTTGGTTTGTTTGGTTGTCAGCTCACTCCACACCGTTGAGCTTCAGCGTCAGCGCGCTCTTCTTGTGCGCGGCGTTGTTCTTATGCAGCAATCCCTTGGCGGCGGCCTTGTCAATGGCCTTCACCGCCACTTTGTAAGTGCCCTCGGCCTCGGTGCGATTGCCTTCAGCGGCAGCAGCGTCAAACTTCTTGATGGCGGTCTTGAGAGCAGACCGGTTGGCTTTGTTGCGCTCGTTACGCTCCTTGGACACCAACACGCGCTTCTTGGCAGACTTGATATTCGGCAAACCAAACACCTCCCCGATTTCAGATTTGCGTGTTCCGCTTCAAGAGGTCCACGCAGGATAGTATTTTAGCATCCTCCGGCGAAAAATGCAAGGGTTTTTTTCGCCTATTTCGTATCTTTTTGCACACTTCCCACACCTTGCGGTGGAAGCGGCGGAGCATACCATATTTTGTGGAACACCGCCCCTATTTTTTGTCGGGGTTATAGTAATCCGTCCCGTCCGGAATCACGATGGGCAGTCCGTTTTGATACACCGGCAACGTCTGGAACTTGAAGCGGCTGGCGGCGTGCTTGCGGTCGATCTGCTCTTTGATCGCCGCCTCTGCCGTGCCGCGGCGGATATACTCGTTGACGGCGTGGTAGGTAAAGCCCAGATTGTCCTCATCGGTCAGTCCCGTAAGCCCGTCGGAGGGCGGCTTCCGGAGGAACTTCTCCGGCAGACCCAATACGCCGCCCAGAGCGATCACTTCCTCGGTGGTGTACATCCCCAGGGGCGAGAACGCGCCGGCGCTGTCGCCGTAGATGGTGCAGTA
The DNA here is from genome assembly GCA_017458825.1 of Oscillospiraceae bacterium. Taxonomy (GTDB): domain Bacteria; phylum Bacillota; class Clostridia; order Oscillospirales; family Oscillospiraceae; genus Vescimonas. The sequence goes on along the minus strand of JAFSZX010000023.1, from coordinate 23,491 downwards.
ACCTACCCAGTCCTCGCTTAAATTGGAGGTGTTGATCACGATGCCGCCGGGCACCGTCTGCGCCACGGCGTAAAGCGTCGCCATGCGGATTCGGGAGGGGAGATTCACCGTGGTCTGGCGCGAAGGCACCAAGCCGGCGGCTTCCATCTCATCCAGCACGCCTCTTACGGCACTGTGGATATTGATGGTGCAGTGGGGGATTTGCAGGTATTCCACCAGCTCGCGGCTATAATCGATGTCCGGCTGAACGCCGTCCGGCATCAGCACGCCGTACACGTGTTCACGCCCGTACGCCGCCACCGACAGCGCCGCCGTAACGGAGCTGTCTTTGCCGCCGGAGATGCCGATCACCGCCGTCTTGCCGCGGCACTCATTCATCCGCTCCGCCATCCATTCCAACAAACCCGGCAACTGTCCTCTCGGATCGAAGTCCATGTTCCTGTCCTCCTTTGTTCGTTGTGGCTATTGTAGCGCGGCGCATGGAATTTTGCAAGAGGGGGGCGCGGCGCGGAATTGTTCCCCTTCGGGGGTTTTCTTTTCAAAAAAACCGTGGTACAATAGGCGGGTGTCAACGAAAGGATAAAGGAACCGTGAAAACCATGCAGGAAAACAAGCTGGGCGTGATGCCCGTTTCAAAACTCATCTGGAATATGTCCCTGCCGATCATTGCCTCCATGCTGGTACAGGCCCTTTACAACGTGGTGGACAGCGTCTTTGTGTCTATGGTCAGCGAAGCGTCGCTGACCGCCGTATCGCTGGCGTTTCCCGCCCAACAGCTTATGATCGGTCTTGCCACCGGCACCGCCGTGGGCGTCAACGCCCTGATGGGTCGGGCGCTGGGCGCGCGGCAGCAGGAGCGGGCGGACGCGGTGGCGGTCAACGGCGTGTTTTTGGCGCTGGTGGGCTTTGTCATCTCCGCCGCGCTGGGTCTATCCTTAAGCGGCGTCTTTTTCCGTGCCCAGACCGGTGACGCCCGGATCGCCGCGCTGGGTGAGAGCTATCTGCGTATCGTGATGGGCGCCTCCTTTGCCATTTTCGGGCAGGTGATGTTCGAGCGGCTGTTGCAGGGCACGGGCCGTTCCCGCCTCTCCATGTATACGCAAGGTCTGGGCGCTATTGTGAACATGATCCTCGACCCCGTGTTTATCTTTGTGTTCCGGCTGGGCGTGGCAGGCGCCGCCATCGCCACGGTGATCGGGCAGTGCTGTGCCTGCGGCTTGGCGATCTATTTCAACTTGACGAAAAACAGCGATATCCACCTGCGTTTTCGCCGTTTTCGCCCCGACTGGCGGCTGATCGGCGGCATTTACGCCATCGGATTCCCCTCGGTCATTATGATGGCGGTGGGTTCGCTGATGACGTTTTTGATGAACAAGATCCTCATTACCTATCACGCCGCCCGGGAAACCGCCGCCACCGCATTCGGCGTATATTTCAAGCTCAACAGCTTCATCTTTATGCCCATCTTCGGCTTAAATAACGGCGTGGTATCCATCGTCGCGTATAATTACGGCGCGCAGAACAAAAAGCGCATCACCGAAACGATCCGCCGCAGTGTGCTGTATGCCTCCGCCATTATGCTGGCAGGTATGGCGGTCTTTGAGCTGATCCCCCATCTGCTGTTGCGGCTGTTCAGCGCCGGCGAGGTGCTGATGGCGGTGGGCGTGCCGTGTCTGCGGATCGTGGCGCTCAGTTTTTCTTTTGCCGGCGCGTGTATCGCGCTGGGCAGCTCCTTTCAGGCGCTGGGAAAATCCGTGTATTCCATGATCAACTCCATCGTGCGGCAGTTGGTGTTTTTGATCCCTGCCGCCTATCTGCTGGCGCGCTGCGGCGTGACGGCGGGTAACAGCGATCTGGTCTGGTGGGCGTATCCCATCGCGGAGATCGCCTCTCTTATCATGACGCTGATCTTCTACCGCCGCGTCCACCGCACGTTGATCGCGCCGTTGCCGGACGGCGAATCGTAAAGCACGCAGAAAAAAGGGGCTGACGTTTCCTGGTCGGAATCGTCAGTCCCTCTTTTTATCCGTATCGTCCGCTAAAAGGCGCCCAGCTCGCAGAACAGCCACGACCACAAAAAGATCGTCACCACGCACAGCGCGCTTTCGGCGATCACAATATCGCCTGCCAGCTCGTCGTCGCCCCCCAGCTCCTGCACCATGGCGAAGGACGCCACCGCCGTGGGTGCGCCGAACAACCCGATCATTCCCGCAAAGGCGGCGCCGCGGATCCCCAGCAGATACGCCGCCGGCAGTACCAGCGCCGGCACGATCACCAGCCGGATGAGGCAGACCTCGCCCAGATCCTTCTTATATCGCTTCAGCCCGTCAAAGCGGAAAAACGCGCCCAGTAAGAACAGCATCAGCGGGCTGGAGACCCCCGCCATCTGGCGCACCGTGGTTTCCAGCACGGCAGGGAGGCGCACAGACAGCACAAGCGCCGCCACACCTGCCGCCGCGCCGATCACCATGGGGTTTTTGATGATGCGAACAATCACCTGCTCCGGATGGAGCCGCTCACCGCGGAACGCCACCAGCGTGATCACCGCCAGCAGGTTTTCCAGCGGGATCTCCACCGCCAGCAGTACCATCACCGCGCCCAAGTCCTGTCCCTGCGCCAGTGACTGCACCAGCGGCAATCCCAGCAGGAGGAAATTACTGCGGTAGATCCCCTGGATCTTGACGCCTCGCTTCTCCCGGGACGGCTCCGTGAGGAACACCCAGCCCACCGCCAAACCGTACGTCACCAGAACGCCCGCCGTGCCAAAGAGCAAGATCTTCGGCCGGATCAACTCCGACAGGTCGGACTGATAGATATTGTAGAACATGGTGACGGACATAAAGAAGCGGAAAATCACCTTGTTGATCGCCGGCACGGTTTCCCGCCGTATCACGCCGGTACATCGGGCGGTATAGCCCAGCGCCAACAGCAAAAAGATGGGCAATACCGCGTTAAAACAAACTCGCAGGCTCTCCATGGAGCATCAATAGGCGGTCTTCTCGCGCAGATAGTTGCAAAGCGCCGAAATGGGCAGGCGTACCTGCTCCATGCTGTCGCGCTCCCGAACGGTAACGCATCCGTCGCCTTCCTTTTCGCCGTCGCCCACGGTGTCAAAGTCCACGGTGATGCAGTACGGCGTGCCGATCTCGTCCTGCCGGCGATACCGTTTACCGATGGAGCCGGTCTCGTCAAAGTCCACCATGAATTCCTTGCACAATACGTTATACACCTCGCGCGCCGGCTCGCTCAATTTCTTGCTCAAGGGCAGCACCGCCGCCTTAAACGGCGCCAGCGCCGGATGGAACCGCAGCACTACGCGGGTATCGTTCTTCTCCGCGTCCACCACTTCTTCGTCATACGCCTCAATGAGGAACGCCAGCACCACGCGGTCGGCGCCCAGAGAGGGCTCCACCACGTAGGGGATATAATGCTCGTTGGTCTCGGGATCGAAATACGTCAGATCCACGCCGGAGGTCTCCTGATGGCGGCTCAAATCGTAGTTGGTGCGGTCCGCCACGCCCCACAGCTCGCCCCAGCCGAAGGGGAACATAAACTCAAAGTCGGTGGTCGCCTTGGAGTAGAAGCTCAACTCCTCCGGCTCGTGATCGCGCAACCGCAGGTCTTCATCGCGCATATTAAGGCCCAGCAGCCACTGATGGCAGAACTCGCGCCAGTAGGCAAACCATTCCAGATCGGTGTCCGGCTTGCAGAAGAACTCCAGCTCCATCTGCTCAAACTCACGGGTACGGAAGGTAAAGTTACCCGGCGTGATCTCGTTGCGGAAGGATTTTCCGATCTGGCACACGCCGAAGGGCAGTTTCCGCCGCGTGGTGCGCTGTACGTTATTGAAGTTGACGAAGATACCCTGCGCCGTTTCGGGACGGAGATACACCGTGTTCTTGGCGTCCTCCGTCACGCCCTGAAACGTCTTGAACATCAGGTTGAACTGCCGGATATCGGTGAAATTATGCTTGCCGCAGGACGGGCAGGGGATCTTACGCTCCTCCACGAAATCGCTCATTTCCTGCTGGGAAAACGCGTCGATGGGCTTTTCCAGCGTCACGCCGTTCTGGGCGCACCAGTCCTCGATGACTTTGTCGGCGCGGAACCGCTCGTGGCACTCCTTGCAATCCATCAGCGGATCGCTGAACCCGCCCAGATGCCCGCTGGCGACCCACGTCTGGGGATTCATCAAAATAGCGGAATCCTGCCCCACGTTATAAGGGTTCTCCTGCACGAACTTTTTCCACCACGCCTTTTTGACGTTGTTCTTCAGCTCCACGCCCAAAGGACCGTAGTCCCACGTGTTGGCAAGTCCTCCGTAAATCTCGCTGCCGGCAAAGATAAAGCCGCGGTTTTTGCACAACGCAACGATCTTTTCCATGGTTTTTTCCGTATTTTTCATCTTGATCGCTCCTTTTTCAGAGAAAATAAAAACGCCCTGAGCAAACCGCTCAGGGCGGATCGTACCGATCCGTGGTTCCACCTGAATTCGGGCGCAACGCCCGCACTCTTTGCTTTTAACGGGGCATGACCGGCAGGGCATTTCCTCCCCGCGGCTCCGGGACGCCACTCCCTTCATCGCCTGTATGTGCAAGGATAGCACGATTTTTCGCCGCCGTCAAGGTCTATTTTTAAAGAAACGCGCCGCGACAGAAAACGCGTCCCGCCGGTGAGGGCGAGGCGCGTTTTCCGTTTGTTGGGAGAGAGAGAAAAACCGATCAAGCAATTCTTGCCCGATACGCGTTCAGTATATCCCGAAAACATGGCGAAATCATGAAACACCCGTGAACAAACGGTGAATTTTAAAATTTCCGGCTCTGCGCCACCGCCAGCGCGTCACAGCGGTTATTCTTCTCATTTTCCGCGTGTCCCTTGACCCAGTGATACCGGACCTCGTGTCGGGCGATCAGCGGCAGGAGCCGTTCCCACAGATCCACGTTCAGCGCCGGTTTTTTGTCCGACTTGATCCAGCCTTTTTTCTGCCAGCCGTAGACCCATCCCTTTTCCAGCGCGTCGATCACATACTTGGAATCGCTCCACAGTTCCACGGCGCACGGCTCTTTCAAACAGGCCAGCGCCTCGATCACAGCGGTCAGCTCCATGCGGTTGTTGGTGGTGTCCGCCTCGCCGCCGGAGAGCTCTTTCTCGGTGCCGTTATATGCCAGGATCGCGCCCCAGCCTCCCGGCCCCGGGTTGCCGCTGCACGCGCCGTCGGTATAGATCGTAACAGTTTTCATAAAAGCTCCGTTGTTGAAGAATGGGTTCGCGCCTGTCATGCCGATACGACGGCGCGTGCGTGCCATCTTTCGCGGTTGCCGCGAATGCGGCGAGCGAAAGGGCGATCACTCTGCAAAACCGCGTCAGCGGTTTTTGCCGTCGGTATAGATTGTAACAGTTTTCATAAAAGCTCCGTTGTTGAAGAATGGGTTTTCAAGTGATAGATAAAACGGTCAGCGTATCGCCGCAAACGGAAAACCGCACGTTTTTTCCGGCAAAGGAAAGCCCGTAGATCCGGTCGGGGTCGTCCTGATATCGGGGTCGCGGGTCGTTTGCCAGCACCGCCAACAGTCCCTCGCGCTGATCGACCGGCAGTTTCTCCAGCAGCTCCGGCGGTGCGGAAACCGTCAACCGCTCCATGGGAGATGCGTCGGTAAACCCGCCGGAGGCGTCTGGGTGGCTGTCCGTATAGGGCAGATACGGCTTAATATCCAAAATCGGCGTACCGTTCGCCAGATCGGCGCCGCGCACGTACAGCACAGGTCCTTCCGGCGCATGGAGCTCTACGCGCTCCAGCCGGACGCTGGACAGTCCCAGATGATTCGGGCGAAACGGCGAACGCGTGGCGAACACGCCCATGCGCTCATTGCCGCCTAAACGGGGCGGACGCACGGTGGGCGACCAGCCGTCGCGCAAGGCGCGGTCAAACTGCCAGATAAGCCAGATATGACTGAACCCCTCCAGTCCGCGTACCGCGTCGGCGTTGCGGTACGGCGGCTCAAACACCACCGCGGCGGACACCTCCTCCGCCAAACCGCTCTGGCGCGGCACACCGAACTTTTCGTCAAACGGCGAGCGGATCCTTGCGATGATCTTACAGTCGATCATACGGCTACCTCGCCCGTCGTCCGGTATCGGTCAGATGGGCTCTCATGTCGCGGGGCAGCAGAAAATACCGCACCGTCTCCCCGACGATCACCGCCACGAAGTAGACCAGCACGAACCAGACGTTGCGGTACTTTGCCGTAAGCAGAAACATGAGGATCAACAGCAGGATCAGCACGTACTGGATCTTGGTGTTGCGCTGGTCGATCGCCTGCAATGCCGCGCTTTTTGCGTAGATCACCTTGTTGTAGGTAAACTCCGTGGTGTCGGCGGCGTTGTAGTAGAGCGTTTTGAAAAAATACTGCCACCGCGTCAGCGGCGCCGCCGCTTCTTTGCGCTTGCCCATGGTCGCTTCTCCTTACAGCGTTTCGCCCTCCGCCGGCGCGTCGGATTCGTCCTTCTCCGCCAGTGCAAGAGAGATCACCCGATCGCCTTCCTCTTTGAAGCGCATCACGATCACGCCCTGTGTGGACCGCCCCGCGATGCGGATCTTATCCACGCCGGTGCGGATCAGAATACCTTTTTCCGTCACCAGCAGGAGATCCTCCTCACCGGTGACCACTTTCATACCCACGACTTTACCGGTCTTCTCCGTGACCTCATAGTTCTTCACGCCGATACCGCCGCGGCCGGTGATACGGTATTCCTCCACCGGCGTGCGCTTGCCGAAGCCCCGCTCGGTGATGCTCAACACCGTCTTGCCCGCGTCTGCCCGCGCCGCGCCGATCACGCAGTCGCCCTCACGCAGACGGATCCCGCGCACACCGGTAGCGTTACGGCCCATGGTGCGCACGTCGTTTTCATTGAAACAGCACGCCATGCCGCTTCTGGTGGCAACCAGAATGTTCGCCTCGCCGTCGGTTTCGATCACGGACACCAATTCGTCGCCCTCGTTGAGATTCAGCGCGCGCAGTCCGCTCTGGCGGATATTCTTCAGTGCCAACACCGCCACACGCTTACAGGTGCCCTGCTTGGTGATCATGGTAAGCTGCCGCTCATCCGGCTCCTCTCCGTCTTTGAACCGGAAATGCAGCATCGCCTGCACCCGTTCGCCGGGCGCGATCTGCAGCACGTTCACCAGCGCGATGCCTTTCGCCGCCTTTCCGGATTCCGGAATCTGGTAACCCTTCTTACGATACACCTTGCCGGTGTCGGTGAAGAACAGGATATTGTCGTGGGTAGAGGCGGTAAACACGTCCACCACGCAGTCCTCATCCCGGGTCGTCATGCCTTTTTTGCCCATGCCGCCCTTGCTTTGTGCGGTATATTCACTCACCGGCGTACGCTTGATATAGCCGTTTCGGGTGAGGGTATAGACGCACTGTTCCTCCTCGATGAGATCCTCGATGTCGATCTCGTCCTCCACGTCCTGGATCTCCGTAACGCGGTCATCGCCGAATTTATCGGCAATGGCGGTCAGCTCTTCTTTCAATATGCTCTTGACCAGCGCCTCGTCAGACAGCACGCGGCGGAAATAGGCGATACGCTCTTCCAGCTCGTCGTATTCCGCCTGCAGTTTTTCCCGATCCAGACCCTGCAAGGCTTTCAGACGCATATCGAGGATCGCCTGCGCCTGCACCTCGTCCAGTCCGAACCGCGCCATCAGATTTTCCCTGGCGTCGTCGTAGCTCCGGCGAATGATGCGGATGACCTCGTCGATATTGTCCTGAGCGATGAGCAGACCCTCCAGCAGATGCGCCCGCTCCTGCGCCTTTTTCAGATCGAACCTGGTGCGGCGAACGATGATCTCCTCTTGATATTTGAGATACTCGTCGATGATATGCCGCAAAGACAGGATCCGTGGCTGGGTCTGGTTTTCCACCAGCGCCAGCATGTTGATAGCAAAGGTGGTTTGGAGCTGTGTCTGGGCAAAGAGGCGGTTGAGCACCACTTGCGGATTGGCGTCACGCTTCAGCTCGATAACGATGCGCATACCGTTGCGGTCGGATTCATCGCGAATATCGCTGATCCCCTCCAGCCGCTTGTCCTCCACCTGATCGGCCATGCTCTTGATGAGCATGCGTTTATTGACCTGATAGGGAAGCTCCGTAATGATGATTCGGGTGCGGTCCTTATTGAACTCCTCAAACTCATGGCGCGCGCGCACCACGATCCGCCCCCGACCGGTGGCGTAGGCGGCGCGGATACCGCTTCTGCCCATGATGATCCCCTTTGTGGGAAAATCGGGACCCTTGACGTGTTCCATCAGATCGGAGAGCGTGGCGTCGGGATCGTCCAGCACGCAGATACAGGCGCCGATCACCTCCCGCAGATTGTGGGGCGGAATATTGGTCGCCATACCCACGGCAATACCGCTGGATCCGTTCACCAGCAGGTTGGGGAATCGGGACGGCAGTACCCGGGGCTCCTTGCGGCTCTCGTCAAAGTTGGGATCCCAGTCCACCGTCTCCTTGTCGATGTCCCGAAGCATCTCGTTGGCGATCTTGCTCAAACGGGCTTCCGTATAACGGTACGCCGCCGGCGGATCGCCGTCGATAGAGCCGAAGTTTCCGTGCCCGTCCACCAGCATATAGCGCAGGGAAAAATCCTGGGCAAGGCGCACCATGGCGTCATAAACCGACGCGTCGCCGTGGGGATGATACCGACCCAGCACGTCGCCCACGCAGGTGGCGGATTTTTTGAACGGTTTGTCCGAGGTCAGGCCGTCTTCATACATGGCGTAGAGAATGCGGCGGTGCACCGGCTTCAGGCCGTCCCGCACGTCAGGCAGCGCCCGGCCGACGATGACAGACATGGCGTACTCGATATACGAGCGCTCCATCTCCGGCACCAGCGGCGATTCCACGATCAACTGATCGGGATACCGGATCTCCTCGGGATCGTATTGGGGTTTCTTGGACATAACGGCATCCCTCCCTTAATAGTCCAGATTGACGGCGTATTTGGCGTTCTTCTCGATGAACTCCTTGCGCGGCTCCACCTTTTCGCCCATAAGAACGGTAAAGGTGGCGTCCGCCTCCACCGCGTCGCCCAGTGTGATGCGGCGCAGCGTGCGCTTGTCGGGATCCATGGTGGTTTCCCACAATTCGTGGGGATCCATCTCGCCCAGACCTTTGAAACGGCTGATATCCACCTTGGCGTTGGGATTGTCGGCACGCATCTCGGCGCTGACCTTGTCCCGCTCCTCGTCGGAATACGCCACGCGCTGCTGTTTGCCGCGTGTCAGCTTGTAAAGGGGCGGCACGGCGGAATACACGTATCCTTCCTCGATCAGGGGGCGCATAAAGCGGAAGAAGAACGTCAAAAGCAGTGTGCGGATATGGGCGCCGTCCACGTCGGCATCCGCCATAATGATGATCTTATGGTAGCGCAGTTTATCCGCGTCAAACTCCTCGCCGATGCCGGCGCCCAGCGCCGTGATGACCGGCTGGAGCTTATCGTTGCCGTACACCTTATCCGCCCGTGCTTTTTCCACGTTGAGCATCTTGCCCCAAAGCGGCAGGATCGCCTGGAACCGGCTGTCCCGTCCCTGGGTGGCGGAGCCGCCGGCGCTGTCGCCCTCGACGATATAGAGCTCCGTCAGCTCCGGATTGTTCTCGTTGCAGTCCCGCAGCTTATCGGGCATGGCGGCGCCGCCCAGCGCCGTCTTGCGCCGGATGGATTCCCTCGCCTTGCGCGCCGCTTCTCTGGCGCGGTTGGCGGTGAGCGCCTTATCCAAAATGGTGCGCGCCACCACGGGATGTTCTTCCAGATACACCGCGAGCTGATCGCTTACCAGCTGATCTACCAGCGTACGGATATAGGCGTTGCCCAGCTTCGCCTTGGTCTGCCCCTCAAACTGCGCCTCCGTCAGCTTTACCGAGATCACGGCGGTCAGACCCTCCCGGCAATCCTCGCCGGACACCTTGTCGTCGCCTTTGATCATGCCGTATTTCACGCCGTAGTTGTTCAGCGCGCGGGTCAGTGCCGTTTTAAAGCCGGTTTCGTGCATACCGCCCTCCGGCGTGTGGATATCGTTGGCAAAGCTGACCAGCGCCTCGTTATAGCCGTCATTATACTGCATGGCGATCTCCGCCGTGCTGTCGCCCTTGGCGCCGGAGATATAGATGACCTCCTCGTGGAGCGGCGTCTTGTTGCGGTTGATGTAGCTCACAAATTCCCGGATACCGCCCTCATAGCGCATGGTCTCGCTGCGCCGGCACCCCTCCCGGTCGTCAGTGATGGAGATCCGCAGCCCCGCGTTCAAAAAGGCCTGTTCCCGCATGCGGGTATGGAGCGTCTCGTAATCGTATTCCAGCGTGTCGAACATCTCCGGATCCGGTTTAAAGGTGACGGTGGTGCCGGTATGTTCCGTCTGCCCCACCACGCGCATCTCCTGGGTGATGTTGCCTCTGGAAAAGCGCATCTCGTAGATTTTGCCGTTTTTATGGACCTGCGCCACCAGCCATTCCGACAGCGCGTTTACCACGCTGGCGCCCACGCCGTGGAGTCCGCCGGACACCTTATAGCCGCCGCCGCCGAACTTACCGCCCGCGTGCAGTACCGTAAAGACCACCTCCAGCGCCGGCTTTCCGGTCTGGGGCTGGAGGTCCACGGGGATACCGCGCCCGTTATCGGTAACGGTGATGGTATTTCCCTCGTTGATGGTAACGGTGATGTCGGTGCAGTAGCCTGCCAGTGCCTCGTCGATGGAGTTGTCCACGATCTCATAGACCAGATGGTGCAATCCGCTGGCGCTGGTGGAACCGATATACATACCGGGGCGCTTGCGTACCGCCTCCAGACCCTCCAGGACCTGAATTTCCGAAGCGCCGTATTCCGTTTCCGTTTGCGTTACTTTTTCCAGTTCAGCCATGTTCTCTTTCTCCTTCTGCTTGGGTTACCTGCTGTGATACCGCCTCCTGCGCGCGGCGTAACAGCGTCTGGGAATTGAGCTGGGACAGGTATACGATCTGTTTATGATACGGATGATCGCATACGATAAACGTTCTGGGAAGATCGTCGCAGGTATCCACCACAACGCTGTCGCTTTGCGCCTTTTCCAAAAAATCGCGGGTCCGGCGCGACGTGGTGGTGTTGTCCAAATCAAAGATGCCGATGATCCGCCGATCCGGCAGGAGCACGTTTTGCCCCACGTGTAAAAAGCCCATCAAAAGACCTCCCCGTTCCGCACGTGAAGGATCTTTCCCCGTAACAGCGCGTCCAGCCGGTCGCTTTCACAGCAGGTGATGAACACCTGCCCGCCGGAAATGCGGTTGAGCACGTATTCCTGCCGTCGGGCGTCCAGCTCGCTGAACACGTCGTCCAGCAGCATGACGGGATATTCACCCAGCGCGTTCTTATGGATCTCCCGCTCCGCCAGTTTTAAAGAAAGGGCCGCTGTCCGCACCTGCCCTTGTGAGCAGAACTGTCTGGCACTGCGTCCGTTGACGGAGACTTCGATCTCGTCCTTGTGGGGACCGCTCAAGCAAAGGCGTGAGGCGATCTCCGCTTCGTAATGTTCCTTTTGGTGCCGGCGCAAGCAGTCCGCCAGCTCCTCCGGCGGCGCAAAGGGATCTTCCACCGTGGAAACGGTGCGGTATTGCGCCTCCAGCTCCTCCCGCTCGCCGGAACACTCCCGATGCGCACGGGCGGCATAGTCCGACAAAGAGCGGCAAAATCGGGCGCGGTAATAGATGAGCGCCGCGCCGGTCTGGCACAGTCTCTCGTTGAAATCCGGCAGCGCGTCGATCAAAGACGGATGTTCCCCGCTATCCCGAAGGATCCGCGTTTTATGCTCATATAACCGGCTGTATTCCGCCAGCGCCGCGGCGTACCGCGGGCGGAGCTGGCAAAGAGAATCGTCCATAACCCGCCGCCGCGCGGCGGCGCCGTCCCGAATCAGGTAGAGATCCTCCGGCGCGAAAAACACGGTATGCAACACGTCGGAAAGCGCCGCGGCGGTTTTCGCCGGAACGCCGTTGATCGTGCATTGCCGCCGTTTTCCGCGTTGCAGGTCGATCTGCACGGTAAATTCCCGTTCCCGGCTCTCCACCGCGGCTTTCAATCGGGCGTTTTGCTTTTCAAACCCGATCAGCTCCCGATCTGTCCGCGCTCTGGGCGAGCGGCCGCAGCTCAAATAAAACAGCGCCTCCAGCAGATTGGTTTTCCCCTGGGCGTTTTCCCCGAAGATCACGTTGCTCTTCCCGTCAAACGCGATCTCCTGGGCGCCGTAATTCCGAAAACCCTCTATGTATAACTTATTGATCTGCATATTCGACCATATAGTCCCGTCCGCGGAATGAAACGGTGTCGCCGGGCCGGAGTTTTTTCCCCCGCTCGGTGCAGACCGCGCCGTTGACGGACGCTTCGCCGGATTGAACGCAAACCTTCGCCTCTCCGCCGGTATTGACGGCGCCGGCGAGCTTCAAAAGGTCCTGCAACCGGACGTATTCCGTACTGATAAACACCTTTTTCATGCTTATTGCGCCTTCAAACGCACAGGAAGGACCATGTATAAAAACTTATCGCTTCCGTCCACCGGCAGGAGAATACAGGGCGAGATCTCCGTATTCATCTCCAGGCGCACCTGTTCCGCCGGCGCGTAACGCAGCGCTTCCATCAAATAGCGGTTATTGAATCCGATCTCTAAATTATTTCCGTCGCCGGCAACGACACAACTGTCGTTTGCCTCGCCGTTACCGCTCTTGGCGCACAGATACACCCGATCCATATCAAACCGGCACCGCACAGGGCTTTTCAGCTTTTCGCTGATCACCACGCTCACCCGGTCCAGACTTTCCAAAAGCGATTTGGTGTCTACCGTGACGGTGATGGGGTTACTGCGGGGAATCGCTTTTTTATAATCTAAGAATTCTCCCTCCAGCCGGCGGCAGATCAACTGAGTACTGCCGGTTTCAAAGAGAATATGGCGCTTGCCGCGGGTAATGGTGATCAGATCATCCGTATCGGCGCAGATGTTTTCCACTTCTTTCAACGCCGAACCCGGCGCCACAAACTGAAACGCGCCGCCTTCCATCCGCTCCAGAGGCTCCTTACGAAGCGCCAGGCGGAACCCGTCCACCGATACGATCGTCAAACCGTCGTCCGCGATCTCAAAAAGGGATCCGGTGTGTACCGGACGGCTTTCGTTGGTGGAAACAGCAAAGGCGGTCTCCCCGATCATCGCTTTGAGCGTACTCTGCTCCATAGATACGGAATACTCGTCGTCCACCTCCGGCAGCTCCGGAAAATCATCGGCGCTCAACGCGGAAATATCGAAGCTGGCGTCGCCGCAGCTGACACGCACCTGATGTTTTTCATCAGCGGAAAACACCACCACGTCGTCCGGCAATTTTCGGATAATATCGCCAAACAGATGGGCGCTGATAACGATGCGGCCCTCTTCATGGATCTGGGCGGCGATCGCCGTGCGGATACCGGTCTGCATATTGTAACCGGACAATTTCAACGAAGTATCGCCCTCCAGCAGGATCCCTTCCAGCGCGGGAATGGAACTTTTCGCCGCCACAGCGCGGGAAGCCGTGGAAACGGCGGCTTGCAGCAGAGCCTTTTCACAGGAAAAACGCAACATACAAATCACGGTCCTTTCATTTTTTTCTGAAAAAGCGGAATAATTTTTTTAAGAAAACATAAACTATTGTTTTAGACGTAATAGAAGTAGACGGCGGATCTTGTGGAAACGGCAGGAAATACCTTGAAAACAAAGAACTTTTTGTCAACACACGCTGTGGAAAATGATAGGCGGTTTCCACAAACAAAGAGGGAGAGAAACCGCACAGCGCGAGACAGCGTGTGGAATCCACAAAAAAACGTGGAATCAGTCGTTTTACTGCCGTGCGTTGATGTTGGCGGTGAGATCTTTAACGGTTTCTGCAAAGGCGGGATCTTCCCGCATCTGTTTTTCTACCTTGCGCAGTGAATGGAGCACCGTGGAATGATCTTTGCCGCAGAACTCTTTTCCGATCTCCTCCAGCGAATAGTTACTCATACGGCGGATCAGATACATGGACACCTGTCTTGCATTGACCGCGTCGCGCCCCTGATTTTTGCCGCGGATGGTCTCTTCATCCACACCGTAGTACTTACAGGTCTGGGCGATAATGAGGGCGGGAGAGGGCACAAACTCATTGTCCTTTTTGAGCATATCCTCAATGGCGCGGCTGACGGATTCCTCATCCAACTGACTGCCCAGAAGATCCCAGTACGCCGCGATCTTATTGAGCGTCCCCTCAATCTGCCGCACGTTGGAGGTAATGTTCTCCGCCACGTATTCCGTCACGCTGTCGGGCAGAGAAAGCCCCATGATGGCGGCACGGTTTTTGATGATGGCAAGCCGCGTTTCGTAGTCCGGCGGCGCCACATCCGCCATCAAACCCCATTCAAAGCGGGTGCGGAGCCGGTCGTCCAGCAGCGTCATCTCTCTGGGCGGACGGTCGGAGGTCAAAACGATTTGATGCCCCGCCTCATATAAAGCATTGAATGTATAAAAGAATTCGATCTGTACCTGTTCTTTTCCGGCGACGAACTGAATATCGTCCACCAGCAGAAGATCCGCGTCCCGATATTTGGCGCGGAACTCCTCCGCGCGGCCGGACCGCACCAGCATCACGTAGTCGTTGATAAAATCGTCGCCCTTGACGTAGACGATCTTATGGTCGGGAAACGTTTTGGCATGCTGGTGGGAAATGGCGTACAGAAGATGGGTCTTACCCAAACCGCTGTCGCCGTAGATAAAAAGCGGATTGTAGGACTTACTGGCGCTTCCCTCCGCCACGGAACGGGCGGCGGCATACGCCAGTTTATTCTGGGGCCCGATGACGAAGGTTTCAAAGGTAAAGCCCTCGCTGCCCTCCGGACCGCCGGGATGATCCGGCCGGACGCCGTGATACGCCTCCAACTGTTCATTGTCTAAAATCTTCACTTCCAGATCGGCGGAAAACACGTCCTTAAGGGCGGCTTTGATTTCTTTACTGAAGCGCGCCTCGATCATATTTTTCTTAAAGCGGTTGCCGCAATGGAGCACAAACGCGGAATCCTCCAGCGTGACCACGTCGATCTCGTCAAACCAGGTCTGCACCGTCAGCTCGGAGAATTGCGCCTTCAGGCGATCCAATACGATTTTCCACACGTCGGCGTATGAATTCAAAGCTCTCGCCCCTTCCCGCGGCTCTTTTTTCTCTGTTTCCCGCTCCGGCGGAGAGGGAGACACTATTCAATTTATTATACCAGATCTCTGTGGAAAAGTCCAGAAAAAATATGTAAAAATATATATAAATATGTGTAGGGAAAACGGCGGCTGAAAAACTTTTGGTTGACAGAAAAACAGTGATTGAGTATAATAGCAACTGCGCCCCGTGAGGCGGCATTTTTTTCATCGACTGCGGTGGGTCATTACCCACTGTCGAGTAGACGCGGCATCTCTTGCCGCGCCCCGTATCAAATAAGATGGAGGTGTAACGCGAATGTTCCGCACATATCAACCCAAGAAACGCCAGCGTTCCAAGGTACACGGCTTCCGCAAGAGAATGGCGACCGCCAACGGCCGCAAGGTTCTTTCCCGCCGCCGCGCAAAAGGCCGCGACCGTCTGTCCCACTGAGAGGACGGATCCGTGCAGGAAACGGAACATATATGCAACAGGGACGGAGGAAAAGAGCCTGCCGTCCCTTGTAGTCGTTTTTGAAACCGAGAAGGAGACAGGAGCATGAAGGCATCGGTCACGGTGAAAAAGAACCATGAGTTTCGCCGGATCTACCGGCGCGGCGCTTCCGCCGTGGCGCCCTGTCTTGTTATGTACTGCCGCCGCAACCCGACCGGTGCCAGCCGACTGGGGATCACCGTAAGCACCAAGGTAGGAAAAGCCGTGGTGCGGAATCTGGTGCGCCGCCGTCTGCGGGAGATCTATCGTCTTACGCCTCCCAAGTCGGGGTACGACGTGATCCTGGTGGCGCGCAAACGCGCCGCGTTCGTGTCGTATCATAAGCTGGCCGGTGCGTATCGTGAGCTTTTGGAAAAGCTGGCGCTCTTGCGGGAGGAATCGCTGTGAAGCGGGCACTTTTGCGCTTGCTGCGCTTTTACCAGCGGCAGATCTCGCCTCTTTCGCCGCCGCGCTGTCGGTTTATCCCCACCTGTTCGGAATATGCGGTACAGGCGGTGGAGAAGTACGGCGCCGCCCGCGGCGCGTTTCTGGCGGCAAAACGACTGATGCGCTGTCATCCGTTTCACAAGGGCGGGTATGATCCCGTCCCGTAACCATTTCGAAGTTCGGAGGAGAACATCATGTTTGGACAACTCGGATATTATATCTGTGTGCCCTTTGCCTGGCTGACGCGCCTTTTTTACAGCCTCACCGGTTCCTACGGCGCCGCGATCATCCTCTTTACGCTGGTGGTGAAGCTGGTGCTCTTGCCGTTCCAGCTCAAGAGCAAGAAGAGCATGCTCCGCATGAGCCGGATGCAGGGCAAAGTCAAGGAGATCCAGACCCGCTATGCCAACAATAAGGAAAAACAGCAGCAGGAGATCTCGGAGCTGTACGCCAAAGAAGGCGTCAATCCCATGTCCGGCTGTCTGTGGTCGCTGATCCCGTTCCCCATTTTGATCGCCCTCTATTCCATCATCCGCCTGCCGCTGCGGTATTTCATGACCCTCAGCGAGGATGTGATCGCCAAGATCACCCAGGCGGCGGAAGCGATCGGCTATCAGGCCGCCGAGGGCGTCAACGCGTATGCCCAAATCGACCTTGCCAAGTTTATCCACGAGCACTGGAGCAGCTTTGCCGGCAAGTTTGACGGGCTGATCGATCTGGATTATAACTTCCTGGGGATGGACCTGACCGCGAGAGGCTCTTCGCTGTTCAGCCAGTTCCCCGGCGGCGGTTGGCCGGTCTGGGGCGTTTTGCTCCTGCCCATTATCGCCGCGGCGGTACAGCTGGGTATGTCGCTGGTGTCCATGAAGAGCGGCGGCGGGGAAAACGCCGGCCAGGGCAAGACGATGATCTATCTCATGCCGCTGATCACCGTGTGGATGGGCTATTCGCTTCCTGCGGCTCTGTGCGTGTACTGGATCGCCAACGCCGGCTTCTCCATGGTTCAGGAGCTGACGCTCAATAAGTATTTCAACAAGATCCTCGACCGGGAAGAGACCGACAAGGAGCGGGAGAAGCGGGAAAAGCGCTATGCCAAATACGCCCAGCAGCGCGCCAGACTGGACGAGATCAACGCCCAGCGCAACCAGGGCAGTCCCAAGAAGAAACCCCAGCCCCAGAAAAAGAAGGATACCGCCTATGCCTCTACCACCGAGAACGGACGGGTGGGGCAGCGCCCCTACGCCAGAGGCCGGGCATACAGCGAAGATCACTATACTGATGAATAAGGAGCAAAAGCCATGAGTTATATCGATATAACCGGAAAAACAACGGAAGCCGCCATTGAAAAGGCGCTGGAACAGCTCGGCATGGAGCGGGACGACGTGACGGTAGAGATCCTGGAAATGCCAAAAAGCGGCTTTTTAGGTCTGGGCGGCACGCCGGCGAAGGTGCGCGTCACCTACGGACCGGAGGAATCGGAAGTGATTCCGGAAGCGCCCGTGAAACCCGTAAAACCCCAGCAGGTCAAGAAAGAGCCGGCGAAGAAAGAGGCGCCGAAAGAGCGTCCCGCGCGGCAGGAGAAGCCGCAGCCGGAAAAGGCTCCGGAGATCGACCTGCCTTTGTGCGAGGATGATAACGCGTCCCGCATCACGGCGTTTTTAACCGGTCTTCTGGCGCAGTTGGAGCATCAGGCGCAGGTCAAGGTGTACGAGGTGGAAAAGGGCCGCTATAAGGTGCTTTTGGAAGGTCAGAAGCTGGGCGCCCTGATCGGCCGGCGCGGCGAGACGCTGGACGCGATCCAGCAGCTCACCAACTACGCCGTCAACAGCGGCGCGGAGAAGCGGATCCGGGTGCAGGTGGACGCGGAGAACTACCGCGCCAAGCGTGAGGGCAGTTTGGAGAGTCTTGCCGCCAAGACCGCGGAGAAGGCGGTGCGCTATCGCCGCAGTGTTACGCTGGAGCCCATGAACGCCTACGAGCGCCACGTGATCCACGCGGCACTGCAGGACACGCCGGAGGTAACCACGTATTCTGTCGGCACGGAACCCAACCGCCGCGTCGTGGTGGCGTACGAGAAGTAAATAAAACGATAAAAAGAGGAACGGCTCCCGCGGGAGCCGTTCCTCTTTTTTCTGTCTTATGAAGTGATACTTACTTGCCCTCTACGATGTCGCGGGTATCGCGGGCGATGACCAGCTCTTCGTTGGTGGGGATCACCATGACCGGCACGCGGCTGCCGTCGGTGGAAATGAAGGTGTCCTCGCCCCGTTTGGCGTTGCGCTCATCGGAGATCTCCACACCCAGATAGCCCAGATAGCGGCAGATGGCGGCGCGGGTATCGGCGCTGTTTTCACCCACGCCCGCGGTAAAGATGATGCCGTCCACGCCGTTCATGGCGGCCACGTAACCGCCCACGGTCTTGGCGACGGCATACTGGAACATCTCCAGTGCCAGGCGGGCCCGCTCGTTGCCCTGCGCGGCGGCGGCGTCCAGATCCCGGAAGTCGGAGCTGACGCCTGACACGCCCAGCACGCCGGACTTCTTATTGAGGATATTGGTCAATTCCTTCACGTCTTTGCCGGTGTTAGCGGCCAGATACTCCAGGATGGATACGTCGATATCGCCGCACCGTGTCCCCATAGGCAGACCGGCGATCGGCGTGAAGCCCATGGAGGTATCCACGCTCTTGCCGCCGTCGATGGCGCAGATGGAACTGCCGTTACCCATGTGGCAGGAGATCAGCTTCAGCGCGTCAAGGGGCTTGCCCAGCATCTCGGCGGCACGCCGCGCCACGTAGCGGTGGCTGGTGCCGTGGAAGCCGTAGCGCCGCACCTTCAGATCGGTGTAGTATTCATAGGGAATGGCATAGGTAAACGCCTTGCCGGGCATGGACTGGTGGAACGCCGTATCAAAGACAGCCACCTGCGGCACGTCGCCCATCACGGCGCGGCACGCCTCGATACCGGTGATGTTGGCAGGGTTGTGGAGCGGCGCCAGAGGAATGCATTCGGCGATGGCGTCCATCACCGACGCGTCGATACGGACGGAGGCGGCAAACTTTTCGCCGCCGTGCACCACGCGGTGTCCCACCGCGCCGATCTCCTTCATACTGCTCACCACGCCGTATTCGGCGGAAGTCAGCTTATCCAGCACCGCGGCGATCGCCTCGGTATGGGTGGGCATCGCCACGTCCTCGTTGAACACCGGCTTACCGTTTTGCGGCTTATGGGTCAAATGCCCGTCAATGCCGATGCGCTCGCACAGACCTTTGGCAAGCAGCGTTTCGTCCGCCATGTCCAGCAGTTGATATTTCAGGGACGAGGAGCCGCAGTTGATGACAAGAATTTTCATACGTTTTTACCTCTTTTATGAAAAATTTAACGGATACCGGCCGATGCCGCGCCATCGGGCGCGTTCTCTAACAGTATAAAAGGGGCGCGCCGTTTTTGCAAGAGGGACGGCGCGGTTTTTCCCGAAAATTACGAAAGCTCCAGCACCACCGGGCAGTGATCGCTGCCATACACTTCGCGCCGGATCTCCGCGGCGGCGATTTGCGCCGCCAGCCGGTCGGACACGATGAAATAGTCGATGCGCCAACCGGCGTTGTTTGCCCGTGCGTTGAACCGGTAGCTCCACCAGGAATACGCCCCTGTGGCGTCGGGATGCAGGTAGCGGAACGTGTCGGTAAAACCGGCGGCGAGCAGTTCGGTCATTTTCTGCCGCTCATCGTCGGAAAAACCGGGATTGAGGCGGTTGGACGCGGGATTTTTCAAGTCGATCTCCTGATGCGCCACGTTCAGATCGCCGCAGTAGACCACCGGCTTCACCGCGTCCAGCGACAGGAGATACGCCCGCAGATCATCCTCCCATAAGAGACGGTAGTCCAGACGGCGCAGACCGTCCTGACTGTTGGGCGTATAACAGCAGACCAGGTAAAAATCGGGATATTCGGCGGTGATCACGCGCCCCTCGTGGCGATGTATGTCCTCGCCAAAGCCGTAGGACACGGACAGCGGCTCCGTGCGTGTGAGGATGGCGGTGCCGGAATAGCCCCGTTTATCGGCGGAATAGAAGTAGCGATAGTAGTCCGGCAGATCAAACACCGCCTGTTCCGGCTGGAGCTTCGTCTCCTGCAGGCACAGAATATCCGGCGCCTCTGCGGCGACGTAGTCCAAAAAACCCTTATTCAAACAGGCGCGCAGACCGTTGACGTTCCAGGACACCAGTTTCATCTCAAACCCCTCCCCCCGTGTATCAAGCAGGAATAGTATAGCATATTTGCGGCAAAATGGGAACGGACAAACAGGAAAAAACCGGCTTTTTACCGCCCGTTCATTGACAAACGGGACGCGTCGGGGTAAAGTAAAGAGCAGATCATTTCATGCCGCTCTTCCATTCGGAGCGGCAGAACAGGAGAAGACCATGGAGAACAAGACGTTTTATATCACCACACCGATCTACTATCCCTCGGATAAACTGCATATCGGTCACACCTACTGCACCGTCGCCGCCGACGCTATGGCGCGCTATAAGCGTTTGACCGGCTGTGAGGTCATGTTCCTCACCGGAACCGACGAGCACGGGCAGAAGATCGAAACGAAAGCAAAAGAGGCGGGTGTCACGCCCAAGCAGTTCGTGGATCAGATCGTGGAAGGGCCCCGGGGCGTGAAAGATCTGTGGAAGCTGATGAACATCTCCCATGACCGTTTTATACGCACCACCGACGGATACCATGAGCGCGCCGTCCAGCGCATTTTCAAGAAAATGTATGAAAACGGCGATATTTATAAAGGCACCTATCGCGGCAAATACTGCGCGCCCTGCGAGAGCTTCTGGACAGAGAGCCAGTTGGTGGACGGCAAATGTCCCGACTGCGGCAGGCCGGTGCAGGACGCGGAGGAGGAGGCGTATTTCTTCCGTTTGAGCAAATATGCCGATCGGGTGCGCCATCTGCTGGAGGACACCGATTTTCTCCAGCCCCGTTCCCGTGTCAACGAGATGGTCAACAACTTCATCAAACCCGGTCTGGAGGACCTGTGCGTCAGCCGCACCAGCTTTACCTGGGGCGTGCCGGTGGACTTTGATCCCGGCCACGTGGTCTACGTCTGGGTAGACGCGCTTTTCAACTATATGACGGCGCTGGGTTATGAAAATGACGCCCATGACGAGTTGCGGAAATTCTGGCCGGCGGACGTGCATTTTGTGGGCAAGGAGATCGTGCGTTTCCATTCCATTATCTGGCCGGCGATGCTTATGAGCGTGGGCGAGCCGCTGCCTAAACAGGTGTACGGACACGGCTGGCTGGTGTTCGACGGCAAGAAGATGAGCAAGAGTCTTGGCAACGTGGTGGACCCCTACGTGCTGGCGGAGCGGTACGGCGTGGATGCGCTGCGGTTTTTCCTGCTGCGCACGTTCCCCTTCGGCACCGACGGCAACTTCTCCAACGAGCTGCTCATCAGCACCATCAACGTGGATCTTGCCAACGATCTGGGCAATCTGGTGAGCCGTACCGTCGCCATGGCGGAGAAGTATTTCGGCGGCACGTTGCCGGCGGAGCGGGAGGACGCGAGCGGTGATTGTGAGCTCAAGACCATGGCGTCCACCCTTCGTGACCGCTATGAGGCGGAGATGGAGGCGTTCCAGTTCCAGAACGCGCTCTCGGAGATCTTCAAGGTCATCGACCGCGCCAACAAATATATCGACGAGAACACGCCCTGGTCGCTGGCAAAGGACGAGGGGCGCCGTGCGCGGCTTGCCACGGTGCTGTATCATCTGCTGGAAACGGTGCGGATCTGCGCCACGTTACTCACGCCGTTCATGCCGGAGAGCTGTGAAAAGATCTTCGCGCGGATCGGCGCGTGTGAGGCGTGCCGCGGCTGGGACAAGGCGAACGTCTGGGGCTCGCTGCGCGCCGACGTGACGGTGAGCAAGGGCGAGGCGCTGTTCCCCCGGATCGACGCGGCGGAGGAGCTGGCGGCGTTGGAGGCGCTGACGGCGGCGCAGAAGAAGAGCGCCGTGGAGCTGGAGCCGCCGGCGGCGGAGAGCGTGTCGTTCGACGCGTTCTGCCGGTGCGATCTGCGCGCGGTGAAGATCAAGGACTGCGTGGCGGTGAAAAAGAGCGAGAAGCTCCTGCAATTCACGCTGGACGACGGTACCGGCGTGGATAGGACCATTCTCTCCGGCATCCGCAAATACTATGCGCCGGAACAGCTCATCGGCAAAACGGCGGTGGCGATCGTCAATCTGCCGCCCCGAAAGATGATGGGGATCGACTCCTGCGGGATGCTGTTGTCGGCGGTGCATAAGGTAAACGGCGAGGAAAAGCTCCAACTGATGCTGGTGGACGACGCGATTCCCGCCGGCGCCAAGTTGTGCTGAGAGGCGCGGCTATGCTGTTTGATACACACGCGCATTATAACGATCCCGCCTTTGACGGGGATCGGGAGTCGCTTCTCGCGTCCATGCCGGAGCAGGGCGTAGCGCGGATCGTAGACCCGGGCTGTTCGCTGGAGAGCAGTCGGGACGTGGTGGCGCTGGCACAGCGGCATGACCACGTGTTTGCCGCCGTGGGGATCCACCCCCAGGACTGCGGCGATTTTACACCGGCACAGCTTGAGGAACTGCGGTCGCTGGCGCGTCAACCCAAAGTGGTGGCGATCGGTGAGATCGGTTTGGACTACTACTGGGCGGACAATCCGCCCCGCGAGAAACAGAAAGAGGCGCTTCGGGCGCAGATGGCGCTGGCGCAGGGGCTGGACCTGCCGGTCATTATCCACAATCGGGACGCCCATGCCGACTCGCTGGAGATCGTGAAAGAATTTCCGGAGGTGCGCGGCGTGTTCCACAGCTTCGCCGGAAGCGTGGAGATGGCGCGCGAGTTGTTGAAACGCGGCTGGATGCTGTCCTTCAACGGCGTGATCACCTTCAAAAACGCCCGCAAAGCGCCGGAGGTGGTTGCCGCCGTGCCGCTGGATCGGCTGATGATTGAAACGGACGCGCCGTTTTTAGCGCCGGAGCCGTACCGCGGCAGGCGCAACGATTCCGGCTATGTGCATCTGGTGGCGGAGAAGATCGCCGCCATCCGCGGCATTACGCCGCAGGAGGTGGAGCTTGCCACTTGGGAGAACGCCAACCGCTTTTTCGGTCTTACGTAATATAAAAAGAGCCGCCTCCTCTTCGGGAAGCGGCTCTTTTTTTGCGCGTTGGGTGTTCCAAAGGCAACCCCCGGCTATGCCGGGGGGAAAGAAGAGCTTACAGCGAGGAAAAAAGTAGACAAGAAAAAGTCTCCAAGTTAAAGTGAATGAAAGGTTTGCCGACCAACATCACAAGAACAAGGAGAC
>JAFSZX010000022.1 GCA_017458825.1 Oscillospiraceae bacterium | reverse complement strand
TCGAGCCTCGTCGCCCGCTCCAAGAAAACACACCACCCAAAGGGTGGTGTGTTTTCTTGTGCGCCGCTTCTGCGGCGCAGTTTATTGAAATAGATTGGGAGGGGCATACCCTCCCCTCCCAAACCCTCCCCATGCAAGGGTCGGGCATATCGGGAGACGAGTGTATTTTTTCTTGTGCGCCGCTTCTGCGGCGCAGTTTTCGTGATACCGATCGCTTTTACGCCTCGTCTTCCGGCGTTTCTTCCTCCTCGCCGTCACTATCGGAGGCGGTGGCGTAGCGGTCAAAGATCTTCATCAGGATCGACGCGTGACCCAGCGCCACCAGCGCCGGAGTCAGGATGATCAGCGGCGGAAAGTAATAAATTGCCGCAAGACCGAGCACTGTGACCGCCACCATGGCGATACTCCGCAGAAAATGGCGCAGCACCAGATATAAGCCGCTGATGAAGTATCGCCGCACCGTGTTTTGGAACCACGCGATCTGCCCTACCATATACGGCATCAAGAGAAGGTACACCGCGCCGCCCACCACCGTCAGCGCGCCAAAGAGCGGGCGAAGCGTCCCCTGCGCCTGCGCGTAGAACTGCACGTCCACGTATAGCAGTACGCCCAGCGCCGTAAACAGCAAGCCGATCCCGCCTGCTACTTTCCAATTCATGCGGAAGGAACGCCAGAACAGACGCCAGATCCCCTCATCCGCTTCCTCCTTCGTCTTTTTAAGCATCACGTAATACAGTGCCACCGTAGCCGGACCGATGGTCACCACCGGCAAACAGCACACGATCCACATGAGTGACAGCAGAATCAGATCCGCCACCTCATTCATGCGCTGCCAAAACCAGCTATCCGCGTTGAAAAGACCTCTCACAGCCGCACCTCCGGTCGTTCGTATACGTTAGAGCAGTTTTCCCTCAAAGACCACCTGTTGGAGCGTATAGCCGCCGTCCACCACGATCAGGTCGGCGCGTTTGCCCGATTTGATCTCGCCGCGGTCGGTAAAGCCCACCGCTCGGGACGGGTTCAGCGACGCGGCGCGGAACACCTCCGCCATGCCGGCGCCGGTATGCTTGGCCCAGTTGCGGCAGGCGTCCAGCAACAGCAGTTTACTGCCGGCGATCTCACCCGACCAGTCAAAGAGAATATCGGTGGCGCCGGCATAGTCGCCCACTTCCGGCACAGGACCGTCAAACACGCAGGCGTCGGAAATCAAAATGATCCGATCCGCCCCCTTGATCTTGCGCACCAGACGCTGCATATAAGGATCTACGTGGATCCCCATACGGTCACAAATGATCTCGGCGTAGATCTCGTCATGATACCATACCGCCTCGTCTACACAGACGCCGCGGCACTCGGGATACTTGGGCAGCATACCCGTGGCGTTGGTGTGGTGAGTGGCGATCTGAAGTCCGTAGGGCATCAGCGCCTCCACCTCATAAGGCGTCGCCTCACTGTGACCCACGGCAAAATGCACGTTGGGATTCACCGCCAGCGCGTCTTTGACAAAGTCCTCGATATGCTCGCGCTCCGGCGCCACGACCCAGACTCTGGCGTCCTTCCCCGCCTGCTCCAGCACCGGCAGGTACTCCTCCCTGCAGATGGGGCCTTTCCACGGGTTGTTCTCCCGATCGGCGCCGAACTTGGGATTCATGTAGGGCGCTTCGGTGTAAAAGCCTGCCACGTTAGGCGTTTCACCGGCGCGCATCGCCGCCTGGATGCGGGCGAAGTTGCGCACCAGTTCATCCTTGGGCATACTGAAATACAGCGTCGGCAGTACCGTCGTCGTACCGTTTTTCAACAGATGCCGCGCCGCCACGGCGGGATCTTCATAGAACCAGGTCGTACCGCCGGCATGGCAGTGGATATCCACCAGGCCCGGCGCCAAAAACCGACCCTTCGCGTCGTATACCTCCGCGCCGGTCAGCTCCGGCACGTTCTCCATTCGACCGGTGGCGGTGATTACGCCGTCCTCGGCGAGCAGATAGGATTCCGGCTGCAACCGGTCAGGCAGTACCAGTGTGGCATTGATGATCGCAAGCATCGTTTAACCCCTCATTTCATTCAACAGTTTCTTGCCCTCGTCCACGATATATTCGGCGCATCCTGCTTTGAACGGCGAACTGCGGGTCTCGTAGCCGCCCTCATCGTAGCAATCCTGCATGGGGAAATACCCCTCGGCGCCGTCGGCGTTGCAAACAGGCAGGATGAGATCCCAGCCCTCGGTATCCTTAATACCCGTGCCGATGCCGGTGAACGGCTCGCCGGCGATCCCCACAAGCGCCACCTTGCCCAGCGCGATGCCGTGAAGCGGCATGGAAAAAGCGTCGGGCCCGTGCTCCAGGCGCACCATGCGCTCCGCCTCCGCCACGACGGTGGTGACCATCATGCCCTCGTAGCCCAGCTCGCTGTCGCGCCCGGCCATGTGCAGTTCATGGATGCGGTGCGCCTCCGGCAGCTCTTCCGGCGAAGGCACCTGTGCCGGCACGTGGATGGTATACTCCAATGCTTTCAGGCAATTAGGTGTAAAGTAATTTACCTTGTCATATACCTGCAATACGCTGCCGGCGATATACCGGCCGTACCAACGGGAGTGTCCGTAGCCGCGGATCACGTCGTCAAAATCGTTGAAGGTGTCGTTGAACCAGCCGCCTTTTGCCCAGATGTCCATCACGCCCACGTCGCCCTCGGCGCCGTTGAGGAACAGGCACCGCGCCTCCGGAATCGCCAGCTCCACCGTGCGGCGCATGAAGCCGGGCCAGTCGGCGGAGATCTTGTTGCCGCCGACGCTGTCGGGATGCGTACCGTAGTTGATCACGACCACGTTTACGCCGCCTTCCTGATCGAAGCGCAGAACGTTCAGCCGGTGATCCATCGGCGTCAGTTCCTCTGCCACGTCCGGATTGCCCACGCCGGGATTGGTGCGGATACTGCCGTCTTTCATCCGCAGACGGCGGCAATGGGAAATATCGCACGTGCCCACGCCCCAGCCGGCTTTTGCCGGTTTGAGATCGTCTATGGCGGCCTGCGCCGCGTCCGCCACCCAAGCGCACAGTTTCTCAACGTAACCGCGCACCAGCGGATCGGCAGAATCGTAAATAACGATCGGACCCGTGTGGGTGTGAGTGCAACTTATGAAAATATGATCCACCGCCACGCCCGTCTTATTCGCCGCCGCTTCCCGCAGACGGATCATGGTGCGCTGTGCGATCTGGCACAGATCCAGACTGATGATCAGAACTTTCTCCGTACCCATGCCCAGCGCCAGCGCGTTGACCTCCAGATCGTCCAGATACCCCTCGGTGGCACGGGGAACAAAATACCCCTCAATGGGCGTGCCAAGTTCGGGATTGATGATTCCGCGATAAAAACCTGCTTGCAATGACATGTTTTGCGCCTCCTGTAGTATAAAACATTCTCTGATAACACTGCTTGCGTTGTCTTTCAAAGTGCTTTCATTTTCTTGCATTTGACGTTTGCTATGGTAGCACAAACCAAGTGTGCTGTCAATGGATCGGCGGCAAAAAACCGTGTCACGACGCGCCTATATTTCCTCCGGCGGAACGGCGCAATACGATACGGGTATGCCCCCCTCTATCCGGATCTGATATCCGGTGCCCGGCATCGGCACGCGGCGGTAATTCTCGTTCTCCTCCACAGGGAACCACGCCTGTAACAGTAGGGCGATCACACCGCCGTGGGTGATACATACCGCGTCTTCATCCTGCCCCAGAAGCGGCGTAAGGGCGGCAAGCGCCCGTTTTTGCACCGCCTGAAAGCTCTCGCCGCCGGGACAGGGCGTATGCGCCGTATCCTCACACCAGCGGAGATACGCCGGGTCATCCTTCAGCTCCTCGTAGTGTTTCATCTCCCAGTCGCCGCAGTCGATCTCCCGCAGGTCGGACAGTGTTTCATACGGCACGTTGCCATAGAGGATCTTCAGCGTTTCCACCGTGCGGCGCAAGCCGCTCACATAATACCGTGGTGCGGTGGGGTAGTTTCCGCGCTGTGCCAACAGGCGCAAACCCTCCTCGCCCTCCCGGCAAAGGGGAAGGTCGGTCTTTCCGTAGTAAAGCCGCCGGAGATTGCCCTCGGTAACGCCGTGGCGCAGTAACGTCAGGTTCATTTCAGCTCCTCCGGCAGGCCGCAAACCACCCGTACCACCCGCTGTGCCTGTGCCGCCAGACTCTGTACCAGCGCGCCGTGGCGCTCACGCCAGAGCCGGTCCGCGGCGTCCAGCGGCACCACACCGCTGCCGATCTCCCGGGCAATGACGATGGCGTCCTGCGAAAACGGCGCCGTCTCGCCTCGACGGGTCAGCGCCTCCAGATGGGTATAACAGCGGTATCCGGCGCGATACCCCTGCTCCAGATCCCAGATTTCCTCCGGCTGTAAGCCGTATTCCTTTATTGCCCACGACAGTTTTCCCTGCCATGCGCCGCCGATGATCAATATCATTTTTTCACCCCACAAGACACAAGACCGCCACACCTGCCAACTCACCCAGCGTCAGGGCAAAGCCGGAAACGTCGCCGCTCATGCCATCCAACTGCCGATAGCCGTAGAAAAGGCACAAGGCGTAGACCGCCGCCGCCGCCAGCGGCGCAGCGCTGTGCCAGAAAAGAAGCGGCGCAACCACCGATACGGCGAGCAGGATCGCCGGAAGCGCTGTAAAGCACACACCCTTTACAGCCATGTTTTCATACTGACTGCCCTCCATGGGACGCAGATGACGCACCGCCAGCGCCGCGCAGGCGCGGCTTGCCACCGGCAGTGCCAAAAGGGGCAGATATGACTCTATTCCGGCGCCGAAAAAGAAGCTCCATTGCGCCAGCGCCAGCAGTACCATCGCCACAACGCCAAAGGCGCCGCAGTGGGGGTCTTTCAGAATCTGCCGCCGCCTGGCAAGGTCGCGACGGGAAAGTACCGCGTCACACACGTCCATATAGCCGTCCAGATGGATAAAACCTGTCACCAGCCAGGGCAACACCGCCATCAACAGCGCCGCCACGGCATTAGGCAACAGCGGGCGAAGCCATGCCCCCGCCGCCCACCAGAGGGCGCCTGTCATACAGCCGATGAGCGGCAATGACGCCAGCATATAGGGACGAGCCGATTCGTCCCAGCGTTTACACGGACACGGCACCGCCAAAAACATCCCCCAAGCCATGAAAAAGCCTGTGATCGCATTCATTCGGGCAACGCCCCCTTCCAGCACCGGACAAGTCCGCCCGTTACTTCACATACCGTGTCAAATTCCTCGGCGCACCGGCGGCAGATCTGCGCCAGCGCGCGGCAATAATACCGGGTGGCGTCGTCATAATCCATGCCGTCGCGCCAGAGATCGTCGCACACGCACACGAAATGGCGGCACCGGCGGCTTATCTCCAGCAATTCTTTCCCGGCTCGTTCTCCGGCGCTTTGGTCAATGCCGCCGGAGGAGAACATTTCGTTGCTCAAAAGAGCTGTCACGCTGTCAAACAGCACCGCCGCGTCCGGCGGCACTGTTCGGGCGGCGAGATGTCGCCCCTGCTCGATGGTGATAAACCCACAGCCGGCGCGCTCTTCTCTGTGTCGGGCGATCCGCGCCCGATCCTCCCCGTCCGCCGGTTCCATGGTGGCCCAGTAGTACCGCGTGCCGTCCAGCCGGAGACACAGCTCCTGAGCAAGACGGCTTTTGCCGCTTTTACTGCCGCCGATCAGTAAGATCCTCATCGTCCCACCTGACCGTTTCTTATCGGCGCCAGATATCCGTCGTCGATCGCCGCCTCCTCAAAGGTCGCCATATCGCTCATGGCGGCGCACGCCGCCTCCAGCACGCGGAACATCAGCACGCATCCGCTCCCCTCGCCCAGACGCATTCCCAGCGCCAGGCACGGCTCCTTTCCCAGCGCCTGCGCCGCCGCGCGATAACCGATCTCGCGGGAAACGTGGGATAAAAAGAGATAGTCCGATACCACGGGGCAAAGCCGCGCCGCGCACAGCGCCGCCACCACGCTGATGAATCCGTCCGCCACCGCGCAAAGGCGCTGTTCACAGCACCCCAGAAACGCGCCGCACATGGCGGCGATATCCAGTCCGCCTACCTTGTGCAACACGTCCAGCACATCGTCCGGCTTCACTTGATGGCGTGCCAGCGCGCCGGCGATCACCTGCTTTTTGCGCGCCAGACCCGCGTCGGTCAACCCGCCGCCACGCCCTGTTACCGCCTCCGGCGGCAAGCCGGTCAGTGCTGATAAGACCGCCGCGGCGGTGGTGGTATTGCCGATGCCCATTTCACCGATACCCAGTGCCTGCAAGCCCTCCTCTTTTGCCCGACGCGCGGCGCGGATCCCCGCGGCTATCGCGTCCACCGCCTGTGAGCGCGTCATCGCCGGCTCTACGGCGATATTGCCCGTTCCGGCACGGATTCTCACATCGACCGCCGGAGGCGGCAGAGGGCGTTCTACCCCCACGTCGTACACCGTCACGCTGTCACCGAACCGATGCGCCAGCGCGGACATGCCGGTTTTATGGCGCGCCATGTTGACACACTGACGCCACGTAACGCTCACCGGCGTCACGCTGACGCCCTCGGCGACCACGCCGTTATCGGCGGCAAAGACCGCCACACCGCATTGGGACAGCGTCGGGCAGACCTGCCCCGTGATACCGGCAACGGCAACGGCATAGTCCTCCAGCGCGCCCAAGCTTCCCGGCGGCTTGGCAAGCCGCGCCTGCCGCGCCCGGGCGTCGTCCATGACGCGACGGTCGGGCGGCGACAGCACGGCGATATAGTCACGCAATTCACGCTCGTTCATCACTCAACGCTCTCTTTCCCGGATAGATCCATGGTGGCGTAGGCGTTCAGATCCAGTCCGGCGGTATGACCTGCCAGATACTCATAGTACCCCTGGGCGCCGATCATGGCGCCGTTGTCCCCGCACCAGCGCAGAGGCGGCAGATACAGCTCCACCCCCGCGGCGCGGCACGCCGCTTCCAGATCGGCGCGGATAAAAGAGTTCGCCGCCACGCCGCCTGCCGCCACCAGCTTATTGCGCCCGGTGCGGCGCAACGCCTCCATAACGCGGGGTACCAGCTCGTCGCTCACGGCGCGGGTGAAATCCCGCGCCAGCGCCGCCCGATCCAGCGTTTCGCCACGCTGCTCGGCGCGATGCACCAGATTCACCACCGCTGTTTTGAGCCCTGAAAAGCTCATGTCCAGCTCCGCGCCGTCGATATGCGCACGGGGCAGATCGTATACGCCGCCCGACGACTGCTGTGCCAGCTCGTCCATCGGTTTGCCGCCGGGATACGGCAGTCCCAGCACACGCGCCGCCTTGTCAAAGCACTCTCCGGCGGCGTCGTCCCGCGTACTGCCCAAGATCTCCATATCGGTATAATCCCGCACGTCTACGATCAGCGTATTGCCGCCGGAGATGGCGAGCGACAGAAACGGCGGCTCCAGCGCGGGAAACGCCAGATAGTTGGCGGCAATATGACCTCGAATATGATGTACCGGAATCAGGGGAACGCCCAGGGCGTACGCCACGGATTTGGCAAAGCTGACGCCCACCAGCACCGCGCCGATCAGCCCCGGCGCGTATGTCACCGCCACGGCGTCCACGTCCTTTTTGGTGAGTCCGGCGCCGCAAAGCGCCTGATCTGTCAGCGCGGCAATGGCTTCCACGTGCTTACGGGAGGCGATCTCCGGCACCACGCCGCCGTAGATGGCATGCATATCCGCCTGGGATAAGACGGCGTCATACAGTACAGTACGCCCGTCCCGCACCAGCGCCACCGCCGTTTCATCACAGGAGGATTCAAAGGCGAGAATGTTCATGCTTCCTCCTCATACGTATAGGTTTTGGTGAGGATCAGCGCGTCCTCGCGGGGCAGGTCGTAATAGTTTTTCCGCCGCCCCGCCTCTTCAAACCCGAATGTGTTATATAGCGCGATCGCCGCCGTGTTGGACGGCCGCACCTCCAGTGTCAAAAACGCCAGACGGTGCCCTCTGGCAAACCGGTCAAACACCTGAAGGAGCTGTGTGGCAATGCCCCGACGGCGGCACGCCGGCTGTACCGCAACGTTGGTGATATAGCCCTCGTCCGCTACCACCAGCAATCCCGCGTAGCCCAGCACCGAGTCGCTATCCGCCTCCTGCGCTACGAGAAATGCCGCGCACTGGTTCTCCAGCTCCTCCTCCAGCATCTTCCGCGACCAGGGGCGGGAAAAGCAGATTTGCTCCAGCGACGCCAGCGCGTCCAGATGCTCCCGACCCATGGGAACGATACGGATCGTTTTCCTCTCTGTCATTCTTTTGCCTCCAGCCAGTTCTTCCCCGCGTGTGCCTCGGCGATCAGCGGCACTTTCAACGACGCCACCTGCTCCATTTCCTGACGCAGCAGCGTTTGTACCGCTTCTTGTTCACTCTCCGGACACTCTACGATCAGCTCGTCATGCACCTGCATGATGAGCCGTGCCTTCAGTCCCTCCCCACGCAGGCGGCGCCATACCCGCACCATGGCGAGTTTCATAATGTCGGCGGCGGTGCCTTGAACGGGCATATTGAGCGCCACGCGCTCACCGAAGGAGCGGAGATTGAAATTCGATGATTTCAGCTCCGGCAGTGCCCGACGGCGGTGCCACAGCGTTTCCACATAGCCGCGCTCTCCCGCCTGTTCCACCACGTCGGTCATATATTGCCGCACGCCCCGATACGTTTCAAAATACCGGTCCATATACTCCTTTGCCTCCGCCACCGTTACGCCGATGTCGCGGCTGAGGGAAAAAGCGGAGATGCCGTACACGATGCCGAAATTCACCGCCTTGGCGCGGCGGCGCAGTTCGCCCGTCACCTGTTGCGGCGGCAGGTGAAAGACGCTTGCGGCGGTAGCGGTATGGAAATCGCCGCCGGAGCGGAACGCCTGACACATCGCCTCGTCGTTCGCCATGTGCGCCAGGAGCCGCAGTTCGATCTGGGAATAGTCCGCGTCCACCAGTACACAGCCGTCCTCCGCTGTGAAAAGGCGCCGGATCTGACTGCCCAGCTCGGTTCGGGTGGGGATATTCTGCAGGTTCGGCTCCGTGGAGCTGAGCCGGCCGGTGGCAGTGGCGGTCATCTGGAAACTGGTATGCACCCTGCCGTCCTCCCCGATGGCTTTGAGCAACCCGTCGGCATAGGTGGATTTGAGCTTGGTATACTGCCGGTAGGTAAGGATCTGATCCACGACCGGCGATACGTACCGCAGGTTTTCCAGCACCTCGGCGCCGGTGGACCAGCCGGTTTTCGTCTTTTTCCCGTGGGGAAGCTGAAGATCTTCAAAGAGCACTTTGCCCAGCTGTTTGGGCGACTGGATATTGAACGTGCCGCCCGCTTGCCGATAGATCTCCTGCTCCAGCGTGTCGATCTCCCCTTGCAGCCATTGGGAAAATTCATAGAGCCGTTTGCCGTCGCACTTCATGCCGGAGCGTTCCATCTCCGCCAGCACACGGCACAGCGGCAGTTCCACTTCCGAAAAGAGTGTCCAAAGTTTCTGTTCCTTCAATTTCGGTTCCTGATACTCCCGCAGTGCCGACACGCCGCTGCACCAACTGTCCAGCGCCGCCTCCGCCATAACGGTATCGCCCAGCGGCGAAAAGGCGCCCTCTTCCAGATGGAGCGGCTGCATCAGCTCTTCGTTATAGTAGGTCAAAAACAGCCTGTCCACGCCGTAGTTTCCGGCGGTGGCGTCCAGCAGATATCCGGCAAGCGCCGTATCAAAGGTGAAGCCCTCCGGCTCGATCCCGCGGGATAAAAGCGCGCCGGTGAGATCCTTCACGTTGTGGGACGTTTTGGCGATATCAGCGGAAAACAGCGCCGAGAGCATTGCCTCCCAGTCACCCTGATAGCGGCTGTCCAGCAAATTCACCGTCAGGGAGCTGTGCTCCCCTGTTTGGCACTCCACCGCCAGCGCGGTAAGATCGCCCGGTGCGTAGACGGTCACGCTATCCGCGCCGCGCCACAGTGCCAAAAGCTCCTCCAGACGCGTCGGATCCTCTACGGTTTCCACCGTCACATCACACTCCGTGCGCTGCTGCGCCGGCGTCTGTCGGGGGGTAAGATGGTACTTGTCAATGAGCTTTTTAAACTCCAGACGCAGGAAAACGTCATATAGCTCCGGTTTGAAGGGGCGGCGCAAATTCTCCTGCGGCACAAAGGAAAGCGGCGCGTCGGTGACAATGGTGGCAAGCCATTTGGAGTGGCGGGCGCTCTCCTCGCCCTCCGCCAGTTTGCCGACTACGGCGGGCTTTGCCTCCACCGCCGGCATCGCGTCATAGATAGCGTCGATGGAACCGTACCGCCCGATCAGTGCCATGGCGGTTTTCTCCCCGATCCCCGCAACGCCGGAAATGTTATCGGAGCTGTCGCCCATGAGCGCCTTCAAGTCGATCATGTGGATCGGCGCAAACCCGTACGCCTCGCGGAAGGTCTCCGGCGTCATGTCACGTGTGGTGGTCTGCCCCATTCGGGTGGACACCAGTTTTACGGTGGTACGGTCGGTAATAAGCTGTAAGCTGTCCTTATCGCCGGTCACCACCACGCAGTCCCAGCCCTCCGCCTCACAGCGGCGGGAGATGGTGCCGATCAGATCGTCCGCCTCGTATCCGGCAAGCTCGTACCGTGGGATATCCATCGCGTCCAGCACCTGTTTCAAAACCGGCATCTGCATCGCCAGTTCCTCCGGCATGGCGTGGCGGGTGGCTTTGTAGTTTTCATCCGCCAGATGCCGGAATGTTGGCTCCCGCCGGTCAAACGTCACGCACAGTGCTTCCGGCTTTTCCTCGTCGATCAGTCGCTGCAGCGTGGTCACAAAGCCGTACACCGCGTGGGTGTACAGCCCCTCTCTGGTGGTCAGCGGCCGAATGCCGTAAAAGGAGCGGTTGATGATGCTGTTGCCGTCTATCACCATCAGTTTCAAGGTCGTTTCCTCCTGCCATCCGTTCTCGTTTCTCTCCCCGCGCGGGAGCTCGTTTTCTTATGGCTGTTCCGCCTGACACAGCGGCAGACGCACCGTAAACACGGTACCCTGCCCGCCGACGCGGTGACGCGCCTCCACCGTGCCGCCTCTGCGCTTGACGGTATCATGGACGATCGATAAACCCAGTCCGGTACCGCCGATCTGTCGGGAGCGCATTTTATCCACCCGGTAAAACCGGTCAAAAATATGGGGCATATCCTCATCGGGGATCCCGATCCCGTCATCCTCCACGTCGATGACCACGTCGTCGCCGTCCACGCGAACAGCTGTATGGACAAAGCCGCCGGAATGGGAGTATTTTACCCCGTTTTCCATCATGTTGTACAGGATCTGGTGCAGTTCATCCTCCGTGGCGTAGACGGCGGCGGTGCCGTCAACATGGCAGGAAAGCGCCACGCCTTTTTCCCGCGCCACGGCGCCCAGCATGTGTTCTACCCGCGCCAGCACCGGCGATACCTCCACGCGGCCGGGGCTTGCCATCGCGCCGTTATCCAGACGCGTCAGGTGAAGCAGGTCCTCGGTGATACGGCTCAATCGCTCCGCCTCCTGCCCGATGTCACTGACGAATTCCCGCACCGTATCCGCCTCCATGCCGTCGGTCTGCAAAATGGAGTCCGCCAGCAACCGGATGCCCGCCAGCGGTGTTTTCAGCTCGTGGCTGGCGTCAGAAACAAAGCGGCGGCGCGCCGCCTCGGTGGTCTGCAAACGGTCGGTCAGGCTGTTGAATTCCGCGGCGATCTGGGAGATCTCGTCGTGACCGCTTACCCGGGCGCGGTGGTTATAGGAGCCTTGGCGCACCTTACGGATGGATTGGAGCAAGCCGCTGATCCGCCACGTCAGCACGCGGCTGAGCAGGATACTCAACACCAGTGCCAGCGCCGCCACAATGCCGGAGATGACCAGCAGGTTGTTCTGCAGGCTTTGCAGTAACCGTGCCTGCTCCGTATCGTAATCGTAGGCATAGACGGCGCCGATGATACGGCTTCTATATACCACAGGGGACGCAAAACGGCTGTGGAACGCCTCGGCGTCATAGCGACAAAAAAACGCGTCGTTCCCCTCCAGCGCCTGCGTGATCTCCGTGTCCAGGGCGTACTCGCCTCCGGCGCCGTCACTGTCCCGCGTGTCGTAGAGGATCTGTCCGGCGGGATCGGTGATCAGAACGCGGCTCACGCCGGTTTGGCGCAGGTCGATCAGCGCCTGCGCCACGTTGTCCTCCGTCAGCTCCGCCAGACCCGACAGCGACGCGCTGATCAGTTTGACGCTGGCGGACATACTGCTCTCCTTGGAACGAAACACCAGATTTTGGGAAACAAGGAGCGGATAGGAGTTCATCAGCACCAGCACCGCCGCAAGCAGGGCAATGTAGCTGACGCCGAACTTAAATGGCAGACCGATTCTCCCCTTGAAAATAATAACCAACTCCCCATTTGGTGATGATATATACCGGCTCGGCAGGATCCGGCTCCAGCTTCTCACGCAGGCGGCGGATATGCACGTCCACCGTGCGGTAGTCTCCGGCATAGGAATAACCCCACACCTGATCCATCAGCGTCTCGCGGCTGAACACGCGCCGCGGGTTCTTCATCAGCAGTTCTATCAGGTCATACTCCTTGGCGGTCAGATCGATACGCTTTCCGTCCCGAATCGCCACACGCTCCCGGGTGTCAAGACTTACATCGCCTACGGTCAGTATGGCGCCGCTGTGCTGCTGTGCGGCGCCGGCGCGGCGCAACAGGGCGCGGATCCGCGCTTTCAACTCCAGAATGTTGAACGGTTTGGTCACATAATCGTCCGCGCCGCAGGCAAAGCCCATCAGCTTGTCCGCGTCCTCACTGCGGGCGGTGAGCATAATGATAGGCACCTCGGAAAAGGCACGGATCTGCATACACGCTTCACTGCCGGATAGTACCGGCATCATCAGATCCAGCACGATCAGATCGAAGGCGCCCGTCCGCGCCAGCTCCACAGCGGCGGCGCCGTCATAGGCGGTCTCCACCTGATAGCCCTCGTTTTCCAGATTGAACCGGATCCCTTTGACCAACAGTTTCTCGTCGTCTACCACCAGAATCTTCATATCCCGTTTCCCTCCTCCTTACGGCGTTACCGTCACGTATGCGCGCAGGCGTTCCAGTGTTTGCGCGCCGATTCCGCTGACGTTTGTCAGCTCATCTACCGACGCAAAGGACCCGTGTTCTTCCCGATACGCCACAATTCGCTGTGCCAGCGCAGGTCCGATACCCGGAAGCGCCTCTAATTCCGCCGCGTCGGCGGCGTTCAGGTCCAACGGCGGCGCTTTCTCCGCCTCGCTTGCCTCCCGCTCCGTCTGGACGCGGAAATGCTCGTATTCCGCCGGTTCGCGCAAAAGATACAGCACCGCCGTTCCTATGAGGAATAACGCCGTGCAGATAAGGAGAAATCTCTCACTTTTTGTCAGTTTTCCCAACTTGCCCAAGGTTGACTCCTCTTTGCATTTTGTTTATAATACGGTCATACGATACAAACGGTCGCGCAGGGGGAATTCTCCTCCGGTTACCATTATAACATACTTCAGGAGAAATGGATACATGAAATTACACCGTATACTATCTGCTTTTTTGCTCGCGGCACTGCTTTTTTTGACCGTTCCCGTTCCCGCGGCGCAGGCGCTGGAGGATCCTGACGCGCAGGCGAAGGCGGCTCTGCTTATCGACATGGATACCGGACTCATGCTCTACGGAAAAAACGAGCGGTCCGCCCAGTATCCCGCCAGCATTACCAAGGTGATGGTGGCTCTGCTGGTGTTCGAGGCGATCGAGCGGGGCGAACTGCGGATGGAACAGTATCTGACCGCCAGCTCCACCGCGCTGGCGGACCTGACGTGGGACAGCAGTACCGCCAATATCGTGACCGGTGAGCGGTTGACGGTGGAACAGCTTCTGTACTGCCTGTTGCTGGCATCCGCCAACGAAGTGGGCAACATTTTTGCCGAGGCGGTCTCCGGATCGCGGGAGGCATTCATAGATCTGATGAACCGGCGATCGCAGGAACTGGGCTGTGAAGGCACACACTTTGCCAACACCTCCGGACTCCACGATCCCCAGCACTATACCACCGCATGGGACATCTATCTGATCACCCGCGAGGCGATGAAATACGAGGGATTTCTCACCGTGTGCGGCAGTCTTTCCTACATTGTCCCTGCTACCAATATGTCTGAAGAGCGGGAGCTTCACACCACCAATGCCCTGATCTCCAACTGGATCCGTATCGGCTATCTCTACGACGGCGCGTTCGGCATCAAGACCGGCACCACCGACGAGGCCGGCTACTGTCTGGTATCCGCCGCTAAACGGGGCGACAGGACGCTTTTATGCGTGGTGCTGGGCGCCCGGCTCAGCGAGGACGGATGGATCATGAGCTTTACGGAGTCCGCCCGGCTGTTTGACTGGGGGTTTGACAATTTCGCGCCTATGACGGTGTTGCGCACCGGACGGCTCTATCCCGTGGCGGTGACGCTGTCTAAGGAGACCGACACGGTCATGGCGTATCCGGCGGAGGACACACAGGCGCTTTTGCCCATTGATCTGGATCCCGACACGGACTTGACGTATACACTGTCTCTGCCGGAATCCGTGGAAGCGCCGGTCACCGCCGGAGAGCAGCTCGGCACCGTGACGGTAAGCTATCAAGGGCACGACTACGTTACCGTGCCGCTTCTGGCGCTCAACGACGTGTCGGCGTCCCGGTTCATGGCGATCAAAGCCGATTTGCAATCGTTTTTTGCCCGTCCGTCGGTCAAACTGGCGCTGACAGTGCTGGCGGCAGCGGTGATCGTTCTTATCCTGTGGTGGGCATGGTCGCGCTTCCGGCGGCAATCCGAAAAAAACAGCCGCCGCAAGCAACTCACCTATCGCGGGCGCCGGAGATAAGCCATGCCTTTGACCGTTCTCTATGAGGATCGCTGGCTGGTCGCCGCCGTAAAGCCGGCAGGCGTCCTGTCGGAGGATACGCCGGACGGCGCCTCCATGCCGGCGCTTTTGCGCGAGCATTACAGCTCGTCGGGGCAAAACGGGCAGATCTTCACTGTGCACCGGCTGGATAAGATCGTCGGCGGCGTGATGCTCTTTTCACGCCGCAAGGAGATCACCGGCAAGCTCACCGCCGCCATACGGGACCGGCAGGTTACTAAGGAGTATCTGGCGGTACTGCGGGGACACCCGTCCGAACCTGCCGGAACGTATACTGATCTTCTTTTTCACGACGCCGCCCATAACAAGAGCTTTGTGGTCACGCGGATGCGAAAAGGCGTGCGGGAAGCCTCCCTTTCCTATGAAACGCTGGCGCAGACTGATGCGCTGACCCTGGTAAAGGTAACGCTTCATACCGGACGTACACACCAGATCCGTGTGCAATTTTCCCACCGTGGCCTTCCGCTGTTGGGCGATATACGCTACGGCAGTCGGGACGACCGTTGCCATGCCGCTCTGTGGTCGTATCACATGGCGTTTTGCCATCCGATAACAGGCAAACCCGTTTCCCTCACCTGTCCGCCGCCGAAAGAATACCCCTGGACGCTGTTCGGTGAGCGCGCCTTTGAAAACACATAAAAAGAATGGGATACTCTGCGGTATCCCATTCTTTTGAGACTGTCAAAAAACGGCAAAGCCGTTTTTTGACAAAAGGGTTGCAGCCTACTGCGCGCACGAATGGTGCGCCAGCGGCGCACCATTCGCACACTTCGTAGGCTGAGCGGTGTCATTTGCCACGTACACGCCGCGGCAAATGACGATTGAATATCTTCGCGGCGTGCGCGCCGCGAACTCTGCGAGGCTTTTTTGACACGCATAAAAAGAATGGGATACTCTGCGGTATCCCATTCTTTTTTCATCTCTTTATTTCGCTCGGATCAGCACCACCGCCACGTCGTTGACATTGGTGCCGGTGGGACCGGTAAACAAAAGGCCGTCCGCTTTCCCCAGCGCGTGATAGGCGTCGTTCTCCCGCAACACGTCGTCGATCCGCACGCCCTGCGCCAGTAACGTATCACAGGTATCGCCGTCCGCGTATCCGCCGGCGGCGTCGGTGGGTCCGTCAGTTCCGTCACTGCCTACGGAGAATACCGCCACGCGGGAAAGACCGCGGATACCCTGCGCCGCGGCAAGCACCAACTCCTGATTGCGACCGCCCTTGCCGTGACCGGTCAGGCGCACCACCGTTTCACCGCCGGCGATGAATGCCAGATCACAACCGTCATCGGCATGGGTAAGAGCGACGGAGGCCAGCATGCTGCCCGCCTCACGCGCCTGACAGCAGAGCCGGTCGGTCAGCACGCAGGGCGCATAGCCCAACCGGTGGCACACCGCCGCCGCCGCGGCGCACAACTCGCGCACACTGCCGTTGATCTGGGTATGGACGTTATGAAGCTGTTTGGGCGTTTCCACCGCCAACAGCTCCCGCGCCGCGGGGGAAAGGCGCAAGGCATATTTCTCCGCGATGCGCCGCGCGTCATCGGCAGTGGCACTGTCGGCACAGGCGGGACCTGATGCGATCATATCCAGCGGATCGCCTAAAATATCGGACAGCACCACCGCTTCTACCTGCGCCGGCGCGCAGAGCTGGGCAAATCTGCCGCCCTTTACGCCGGAGAGCCGCTTGCGGATGGTATTGATCTCCACAATATCGGCGCCGCATTCCAACAGTTGCGCGGTGATATCCTGCAGCTGCGCCGCCGGAAGGAGCGGCTTTTCAAAGAGGGCACTGCCGCCGCCGGAGAGCAGGAACAGCACCGTATCCCGCGGTGACAGACCCTCCACCAGCCGGAGCGCCGCCTCGGTGCCGCGAAAAGAGTTCTCGTCCGGCACGGGATGCCCCGCTTCATAGCAGGTCACGCCGGGAAGTTCTCCCATCACATGACCGTATTTAGTCACTACAACGCCGCTGTCGATCCGTTCACCCAGCACATCCAGCGCCGCCTTTGCCATCTGCCAGGCGGCTTTTCCCGCCGCCACCAGCACCACGCGCCCCGGAAACGTGCGCCCCGCCAGCGCACGCTGTACGGCGGCGTCCGGCTGTACGGCGGCAATGGATCCCCGAATGATCTGCTCGGCATGTTCACGCAAGGTACGGTTCATATCATTTCTCCCCTTTTATATCGCGCTTGTGCGTCCGCCGAAATGTTATTTCGCCCAGTTTCCGTTGCGGAATACCGGCACCACCGATCCGTCACGGCAGATGGCGTCGATCCGCATATCCGGCGAGCCGATCATAAAGTCCTCGTGCATCATGGATTCATTGACGCCCAGTGCCCGGACCTCCTCCTGCGTGCGGTGGGTAAAGCCCTCGATCGTATCGGCAAACCCCTTGCCCAGCGCCAGATGGCAGGCGGCGTTTTCATCAAAGAGCGTGTTGTAAAACAGCAGGCCGCTGCGGCTGATCGGTGAATCGTAGGGCACCAGCGCGCATTCACCCAGATACGCGCTCCCCTCGTCCATACCGATCAGCTCGCCTAACAGCGCCTCGTTTTTCTCCGCGTGCCATTCCACCGCTTTGCCCTCGTGGAAGCGGATAGAGAAATTCTCAATGAGCTGACCTTGATAGCACAGCGGCTTCGTGGCGTAGACCACACCCTCCGCCTGTCCGCGCATGGGGGAGATAAAGCACTCCTCCGTGGGCAGGTTGGGGTTGAACACCACACCCTGTATCGTCGCTTCACTGCCGCCGCAAAAACGCCCCTCCGGAATCATGCCCACGGTGAAATCGGTGCCGTTGGAGGCGGTATAGTGGAGGCGTTCAATGTGCAGACTGTTGAGCCACGCGCAATATTCCTGCAAGGCGCGGTTATGCGCCTCCCACGCCGCCATAGGATCCTCTCCCACCCGACAGGTATCTAAAATCGCCTGCCACAGCTTCTCCGTCGCCTGACGGGCGGGCAGATCGGGAAATACCTTTTTTGCCCACGCCGTACCCGGCACCGCGGCGATACACCACTGATGGCGGTTTTCCATCTTGTCGCGATACGGTTTGATGACGCGATAGCGCGCCTGTAAAGCCGCCGACATCTTCGCGGCGTTGACGCCGCTCAAGCCGTCAGGATCCTCAGACTCCAGATAGATCCGGCAGGTCAGTTTTTCCGCCATGTGCGCCCAGCGCGCCGTTTCGTACTCATCCATGCGTTTGAGAGAACGCAACGTGCGGCGGCGGTAATCAAGCTTTTGCAACGGCTGGTAGTCCCAGTTCACCACCACCCGATCCGCCTTGCGGCGGTAGCATTCCTCCGCCACCATCTTCACGAATTCCGGCTGATCCAGTCCGGCAAAGATAAATACTTCCTGTCCCGGCTGTACGTTGGCGCCTGTTTGGACGATCAGCCGCGCATACTGCCGCAATACTGTTTTTTTCATCACGTTCCTCCTCAATATGACGTAACATTATTTGTTCCGCTGTGACGGGTTTCGCCGCCCCAGCTGCCAAAACGCCACGGCGCCTGCCGCCGCCACGTTCAGCGAATCCACCCCGTGGGACATGGGGATCCGCACCGTCAGATCGCATGACGCCACGGTTTCCTCCCGCAAGCCGTCCCCCTCGGCGCCCAGCACGATGGCTAACCGCTCGATCTTTTCCAGACGGGGATCGTCCACCGTCCACGCGTCCTGACGCAGTGCCAGCGCGGCGGTGGTAAACCCCATGTCGCCCAGCAGCGCCGTCCAGTCCGGCGGCAAAAATGCCCACGGCACCTGAAACACCGTTCCCATACTCACCCGCACCGACCGGCGGTACAGCGGGTCACAGCATGAGTCGGTCAGCAGCACCGCGTCCACGTTCAGCGCGGCGGCGGAACGGAAAACAGCGCCCACGTTGGTCGGGTTCATCACGTTTTCCAGCACCGCCACGGTTTTAGCGCCGCGGCACACATCCCGCGCGTCGGGAAGCGCTTTGCGCTTCATGGCGCACAGTACGCCACGGGTCAGGGGATAGCCGGTCAGCTTTGTCAATACGTCCAGTTCCGCCGTGTAGAGCGGTACGCCGCCGCATCGGGCGACCACCTCCCGCGCCGCGCCGTCGATATGCCGCCGCTCCATCAGGAGGGAAACCGGCGTATAGCCGGCGTCCAGTGCCCGAAGGATCACGTTGGGACTTTCCGCGATAAAAACGGGCGTTGCCTTTTCATCACGCCCCAAAAGCTGGCGCTCCGTCAGTCGGGCGTATGCGTCAAGCTCCGGCGCGTCAATGTTCGTGATTTCAATGACAGATCTCATCTCTGCGGATACCTCGCCTTGTTGTCTCGTCCTATTGTACACGAT
The DNA here is from genome assembly GCA_017458825.1 of Oscillospiraceae bacterium. Taxonomy (GTDB): domain Bacteria; phylum Bacillota; class Clostridia; order Oscillospirales; family Oscillospiraceae; genus Vescimonas. The sequence goes on along the minus strand of JAFSZX010000022.1, from coordinate 15,808 downwards.
TTGACGCCCGAAACGCAAGGGGTAAAAACGCGCCGCGGCAAACGCCTTTATAACGTCTGCCGCGGCGGAGCAAAACACGCTTTGTCCCTTATCGCACCGATTGATTACTGCCGGAGAGGATCTCCGGATTCTCCCGCACCAGCGCGTCCACTTCCTCATAGCTGATGGATTTGAGCGCACGCATGGTGAGCGTATATTCCAGCAGACCCTTTCCGGTACGGCTGACACTGCTCTCCAGGATCTGCGCGCCCCAGTCTTTGAGCTTCTCCGCCAGCAGGGCGTAAATATCCGATTCATCCCGCACGGTAAAGATCAGCACCGTGGTAGCATACGCGTCAGCTCCCACGTTGAACTTGTGCATCAGCATCTGCACCGCCGCAACCAAGATGGTGGCAAGCAGACCGATGGCGTACATCCCCGCGCCGATGGCAAGCCCGATGGCGGAGGTCGCCCAGATTCCGGCGGCGGTAGTGAGCCCTTTGACTGTGTTGCCGTTTTTAAAGATCACGCCGGCGCCCAAAAAGCTGATGCCGCTGACTACCTGCGCCGCGATACGCGCCGGATCGGCACCGCGCGTCCCGCTGAACACGCTTCCGTCGGCAAGCGTCAGATCGGTAAAGCCGTATTTAGACACGATGATGAACAGCGCCGAGGCGCACGCCACGATCACGTGGGTCCGCACACCTGCCTCTTTCAGGCGTTTACTGCGCTCAAAACCGATACAGGCGCCGCAGACGCACGCCACCAACAGCCGCAGAGCAAACCCCAACAACTGCATCCAGTCAAAACCGCCGCCTGTGAATTCTCTCAATACCGGCATACCTTTCATCCCTTCCTGATTGAGCTATATAGAACCGTTTCTTTTCAGCATATAAATAATCGTTATACTTCCACCGTACTGTACCAAGCGATCCGCGACCGAAAAAACGCGGTTATTCGGCAAAAAGCCTCTGTGCGACTTGACAATCAACGGATATGATGTTACTATTTTAGCGGTTATCAGCATAATGTCAAATTATATTTATTTTCATGTACATAATATTTTGTAATGGCGGTGCGGTGAAATGGTAGATCAAAAGATATATACGCTGTTGGCGGTGGAAGAATGCCGGAATTATACGAAGGCGGCGGCGCGGCTGTCTATCACGCAACCGGCGGTGAGCCAGCATATTCGGGCGCTGGAGCAGGAACTGGGCGTGCATATTTTCGAGCGGATCAACGGCAAACTGCTTCTTTCCCGACAGGGGGAGGCGGTGGTCAACTACGCCAAAAAGGAAGTGGCGCTGTACGATAACCTCCTGAAAAAGCTCAGTGACAATGCCGCCGAGATGGAGCATCTCACCGTGGGCATCACCCATACGGCGGAGAGCAACCCCATTGCCGAGACGCTGGCGAAATACTGCGCCCGTCGGGGCAGTATCAGTATCAAAATGATCACCGACACGGTGAGCAATCTCTACACCATGCTCAAAAGCTATCAACTGGACATCGCCGTGATCGAAGGGCGGATCGCAGACCCCTCCGTTCACCATCTCCTGCTGGACACTGACTATCTGGTGCTGGCGGTAGCCACCGACCACCCCTTTGCCAAAAAGAGCATGGTCACGCTGGAGGAACTCAAGCAGGAGCGCATGATCCTCCGTCTGCCCGATTCCGGCACGCGGAATCTTTTCCAGGCGCATCTGGAGAGCAATAACATGAGCCTGGACGAGTTCAACGTGATCCTGGAGGTGGACAATATGGCGACCATTAAGGATCTGATCCGGCGGAATCTGGGCGTATCCGTTCTGGCGCGCAGCGTGTGTCTTGATGAGTTGAAAAAAGGCAAGATCGCCGTACTGCCGGTGGAAAATTTAAGCATGATGCGGGAAATCAACGTGGCGTATAACAACGATTTCACACAGTTTGAAATGCTCCACGATATCGTGGGCTTCTACAACGAAACGCGCAAGCTCTATTTGTAGGCGGCGGTAAAGAAATATTTGACACAGCTAACCTGTGCGCCTATAATAAGACATATTTGTAATCGACAGAAAGGGGCAAAAACCCATGGATCTATTTGAAAAATGTTTTCAGCCGTCTTTGGCGGGCGAGCTGAAGGCACGGGGCGTTTATCCGTATTTCCACGCGCTGGAATCCCGGCAGGACGTGGAAGTCATCATGGAGGGCAAACGCCGGATCATGTTGGGCTCCAACAACTATCTGGGGCTGACCATCCATCCCGAGATCATTGAGGCAGGGATCCGCGCGCTGGAGAAATACGGCACGGGCTGTTCCGGCTCCCGCTTCCTCAACGGCACGCTGGAGCTCCATCTGGAGCTGGAAGCGGAGCTTGCCAAATTCCTGCGCAAAGGCGGCGTCATCACCTTCGGTACCGGTTTCCAGTCCAACGTGGGCATCATCAGCGCGTTGGTGGGGCGGCACGATTACATGATCTGCGATAAGGAAAACCACGCCAGCATCTACGCCGGCTGTCAGATGAGCTACGGCAAAATGCTCCGCTACGCCCACAGCGATATGGACGCGCTGGAAAAATGCCTCCAGCGTGTGCCGGAGACCGCCGGCGCTCTCATCATCACCGACGGTGTGTTCTCCATGGGCGGCGATATTGCCAAACTGCCGGAGATCTGCGCGCTGGCGAAGAAATACGGCGCCCGCGTCATGGTGGACGATGCCCACGGTCTGGGCGTATTGGGCGAGGGCGGCCGCGGTACCGCCAGCTACTTCGGTCTGGAAGATCAAGTGGACGTATATATGGGTACGTTCTCCAAGTCTCTGGCGTCTTTGGGCGGCTATATGGCAGCCAGCGCAGAGGTGACGGAGTTTGTGCGCCACGCGTCCCGTCCCTTTATTTTCTCCGCCTCCATGCCCCCTGCCAACTGCGCCACGGCGCTGGCGGCGCTGAAGCATCTGGAGGCGCATCCCGAACTGCCGGATCGCCTGCGGGATCTGAGCATGTACGCCCGCAAGGGTATGACGGATCGGGGTTTGAAGATCCGCGAGAGCGCACTGTACGCTCCCACGCCTATCATCCCCATCTATACGTATGAAACGTACCGCACGCTGGACGTTGCCGCCAAGATCTACGATCGGGGCGTTTACGTCAATCCCACCTTGCCGCCCGCTACGCCGGAGGGCGAGGCGCTGTTGCGCACCAGCTATATGGCGACCCATACGGAAGCTCTGCTGGACGAGGCGATGGACATTATCGCGGATGTGATGCTCCATGCGTAAGGTCGCTATTGTCACCGGAGGCACCTCCGGCATCGGAAAAGCCACGGCGCTATGCCTCAAAGACGCCGGCTATACCGTGTATGAGTTCAGCCGCCGCGCCGAAGGCGTGGAGGGTCTGCGCCACGTTTCCGCCGACATTACCGACGAGGCCGCGGTACGCGCCGCGGTGGCGCAGGTCATGGAAGAGGCGGGGCAGATCGACGTGCTGGTGAATAACGCCGGTTTCGGCATTTCCGGCGCGGTGGAGTTTACCGACACCGCAGAAGCCAAACGGCTCTTTGACGTGAACTTCTTTGGCATGGTGCGCATGAATCGGGCGGTGCTCCCCTTGATGCGTCAGCAGGGATACGGCCGCATCGTGAATTTGAGCAGCGTGGCGGCGCCCATCGCCATTCCCTTTCAGGCGTATTACTCCGCCGGTAAGGCGGCAGTCAACGCCTATACCGCGGCGCTTGCCAACGAGGTGCGTCCCTTTGGCATTACCGTATGCGCCGTACAGCCCGGGGACATCAAAACCGGCTTTACCGCCGCCCGGGAAAAACTGACGGTGGGCGACGACGTGTACGAAGGGCGCATCAGCCGCAGTGTGGGGCGCATGGAACACGATGAGCAGACCGGTATGGATCCGGCGGCGGCAGGGCGCTTTATCGCGCGGATAGCGCAAAAAAAGACGGTGGCGCCCATCTACACCATCGGCTTTACCTACAAACTCTTCACGTTTCTGGTGCGTATCCTCCCCGGCCGCTTGCTGAACTGGCTGGTGGGTCTGCTGTACGCCTCCTGAAAAGCGGTATAAAAAGAGTCACGGCACATGTGCCGTGACTCTTTTTTGTTTTACGCGTCTGTACCCAACAGCATACGGTCGTTATCCAGCGCCCTGCCGGAGGACGCGCGAAACCGCTCTAAAAGATCCGGCACCGTCAGATCGCGCCGCTCCTGTCCGGATACGTCAAAGAGGATCCGTCCCCTGTCCATCATGACGGTGCGGTTGCCCAGTGCCAGCGCAGACGCCATGTTGTGGGTGATCATCAAGCAGGTCAGGTGCTGTTGCGCCACGATCTTTTCCGTCAGCTCCAGCACTTTTTCCGCCGCCGCCGGATCCAGCGCGGCGGTGTGTTCATCCAATAAAAGCAGTTTGGGCGGATCAATGGTCGCCATCATCAGCGTCAGCGCCTGCCGCTGTCCGCCGGAGAGGAGTCCCACCGGCTGGCGCATCCTGTTCTCCAAATCCATCCCAAGCAGTGACAGCTTTTCACGGAACAGCTTCTTATCCGCCTTGGACACGGTAGAGATCCAGCCGCCGTGTCCTGCCGCCAGTGCCAGATTTTCTTCAATGGTCATGCCCGGCGCCGTACCGCGCAGGGGATCCTGAAACAGCCGCCCGATATGGAACGCCCGCTTATGCTCCGGCAGGAGCGTGATGTCCTGCCCGTCCAGCAGGATAGCGCCGCTGTCGGTCAAAAACGTGCCGCAGATGGCGTTGAACAGCGTGGATTTTCCCGCGCCGTTGGCGCCGATGATGGAGATGAAATCCCCCTGCGCCACCTCCAGCGACAAGTCGTCCAGCGCCGTTTTGGCATTGGCGGTGCCGGGATAAAAGGTCTTGGAAATATGTCGGATCGAGAGCATCACCGCGCCTCCTTTCCGCTCCGGTGCACAAGGCGCCGGCGCAAAACGGGAAACCGGGATTTCAAATACGGTCCGGCGATGGCGATGATCACGATCACCGAGGATACCAGCTTGAGCATAAATGCCGGCATGTGGAACCGCAGTGCCACCATGTACACCAGGCGGAAGATCACCGCGCCCAGTACCGCACCCGCCAGACGGAGCGGAATGTTCCGCCCCTTACCGGCAAAGGTGTTGCCGATCAGGAGCGACGCCAGCGCAATGGTGACCATACCCGTTCCGATATCAATATTCACCGACTTTTGCGCCTGCGCCAAAAGACAGCCGGACAGCCCCGTAAAGGCGTTGGCAACGCACAGGCCCACGATGGTGGTGAACGCCGGATTGATGGACGAGGAACGCACCATATCGGGGTTGTTGCCGGTGGCGCGGATGGCAAGTCCCAACCGCGTCCGCAGAAACAGCGCCAGAAATACGCTCACCGCCAGCACCGCGATCAGTGCCACCGCCAGCTTTGACTGGCGGGCGAACGGCGTTCCCTGAAGCAGTGCCGCCATCTTGGTAAACACAGTCTCCGTTTTGTTCATATTCAAAAGGGAGGCGCCGCCCATAACGGCGATATTCACGCTGTAAAGTCCCGTGTTGACAATGATGCCGGACAGCAGGCTGTCCACGCCCAGCTTCGTCTGCAGCACCGCGGTAGTACAGCCGGAGAGGATTCCGGCGCCCATCGCCGCCCCAATGGCAAGATACGGATGCCCCGACAGCGCCACCACCGCGCCTACCGTGGCGCCCAGTGTAAAACAGCCGTCGGTGGACAGATCGCACACATTGAGCATGGAATAGCTCAAAAACAGTGCCAGCACCGTCAGCGAGCTGATAAGTCCCAGCTCCAGCGCCGTCTGTCCCAAATCGACAAATACGGAAAATGGCATGGTATATCGCTCCTTACCGCTTACTTTCCGTCAGCCCAGCTCGTCAAAGCTCTCGGCGGTGGTGATGGACTGCACCTTCGTACAGTACGGCGCGAAGGCTTCCGCCACCTGATCGTAGGATAGCCCGATGGCTTCCGCCGTCTCGGTATTCACCGTAGCGGTGCCGTTATCAAACGTCTTAACGCTTACCGCAGCGGGATCCTTGCCGTTCAGGAGGATATCCGCCGCCATATCGGCAGTCTCTACGCCCAGATTGGCGTAATCCACGCCGTAGCCCAGGAACGCGCCGTTAAGGGCAAAGGAATCGGCGCCGGTATAGTGGGGGATCCGGGCGCGCAGCAGCGTTTCATAGATGGCAAGTTCCGCTTTCATAATGGTATTGTCGGTGGGGGTGAAGATGGCGTCCACACCGTCCGCCACCAGCGCGTCTACCGCCAGTGTGACTTCCTCTACCGTGGTGCCGGTGCGCTCCACGTAGGAAACGCCCTTGCTCTCCAGATATGCCTTCGCCTCCGCGATGGCGGCGGTGGAGGAATCCTGTCCCACGTCATAGAGCAACCCGATCACGTCCGCGTCGGGATCTGCGGCAAAGATCAGGTTGAAGATGGCGGAGGTGTCCAGATAATCGCTGGTGCCGGTCAGATTGCCGCCGGGCACTTCCAGTGACTCCACCAATCCCGCGCCCACAGGATCGGATACGGCGGCAAACACCACCGGAATTTCCTCGGTAGCCGCCTGCATCGCCATCGCCACCGGCGTTGCCACGCCGATCATCAGATCCACGCCCTCAGCGACGAAGTTGGCGACGATCTGGTTGAGTACGTTGGAATCGGCGTTGCAGTTATCGTAGAGGATCTTGAATTCCACGCCTTTTTCCTCGCCCAGCGCGGTAAGCCGCGCGGTGATGTTGTCCACGATCTGATTGAGGGACGCGTCGTCCACATAGTTGCAGATGCCGATTTTGTAGGTCTTGGCAGAGCCGTCGTCCGGCTGGGTAGTGCCGCCGCAGGCGACAAGGGTCAGCGCCGTCAGTACGGCAAGAAGCAGAGCAATGATCTTTTTCATGGTGTCCGTCCTTTCTTCCTTTTAAAAAAGTTGTTTCTTCTCGTTTATACGTTTGGTTTACAGGCAGTCCGATGTATCATACGCCATCGGCGCGTCAGCCGTATCATACGATCCATCCCTCCTTGAAAAAATAAAAAACCCCGTCCCAACAAGCGTTTGCTGGGACAGGATCAAATCACGTCCTGCGGTGCCACCCGGCTTGACGCGCCACGCGCGCCCACTTTGCGCATACCTTTCATATGCCGGCGTTTGATCACGGAGCGCCATCTCCGTCTTACTTACTCAAGCCTGCGCTCTTTCTGCTCGCCCTCGGAAGCCCATTCAGCACGGTGTTTTCCGCCGCGATCACACCACCCGCGGCTCTCTTGGGGAAAAGAGGCTGTGCCTACTCACTCTTCTTCAACGGTTTGGCTTATCGTAGCACGGCATATACCGCTTGTCAAGTGGTATTTTTACCGATTTTGCATTTTTTTATCAAAAACATCCGGCAATAAGAGATCCGCCTGTCACACCTCGTCCTGCTGAAACTCCGCCGCGTCCGCCGGACGCATGATGCTCACCTCGTACGCTATCCGTTCCTCTGTGCCGCCGGACACCATTTTGGTATAGGTGCGGCTCTGCACGCGCCCTTCCGCCGTCAAGCGCTGTCCCACCGTCAGATCGGCGGCGTGCTGTGCCACAGCGCCCCAGGCGATGCAGGGCAGATAATCAGCGCGTCCGTAGCGGCGGTTGACCGCCAGGATCACGTCGCAGATCTCCCGTCCCAGAGGCGTGCGCCGCAGGATCGGCGGCTTGCAGATCACGCCGGAGATCTGGATGCGGTTTTCCGGCGGATCCTGTGTGAGGGCGAGCTGTTGGGCAAACACGGAGATCACCAGGCGGCGTCCCTCGCCGCTCTTGTTATTAAAGGAGCGGAGCTGTCCTGTCAGAGATACGGTGTCCCCCTCCCCCACCGGCGTTTCCCACAACAGCGACCGCGGCAGGATCACCGGCAGGTCGTCCGTCTGTCCGCTCAAACGCGGCACAGACAGCGTAAATTTGTAAAAGCTCTCGCCATGGTTGATGTGGGACAGATGCGGCTCATCCGCCGCCTGTCCGCACAGCATGACGCGGTTGAAATTCTGCTCCATACGTCCACCCCGTTCGTTGTGATATGTCCGCATTGGTGATGCCACACTATATGTGACGGGACCGTGAAATATACCTCTTTTCAAACCGGTGGTTTTATGGCATAATGGGAGACAGCGGATCCGGCGTTGCCGCTTCGCGCTGAAAGAAAACCATCGGGAGGCTACTATGGAGATCGCGTTACTGTTCGCCATGCGCGAGGAGATCGCCGCTATGCTCAACGGCGAAAAAACGCCCCTGCTGTTGCAGGAGGCAGGCGTGGAATTCTATCGCATCCGCCCCGGCGTGATCGCCTGTTGCGGCGGCGTGGGTAAGGTAAACGCCGCCATGGCGACCCAGTTGCTGATCGACCGATTCCATCCGGAGCTGATCATCAACGCAGGTGTGGCAGGCTGTTTTGAAAACGTTTCCATCGGTACGCTGGTGCTGGCGGAGGGCTTTATACAGCACGATTTCGACATCAGTACACTGGACGATTGCCAGGAGGGATTCGTAGCGACGGTGCATCGCGTCGTCTTCCCCACGTCGTGGCAGGATCGCGCCCGCGCCGCTATGGACGCGGTGGGTCTTCCCTATCGCACCGGCATTGTGGCGACCGGCGACTGGTTCGCCACGGATACGCCCCGCGCCCGGCATATCGCGGAGGTGTTTCATCCCCTGCTGTGCGAGATGGAGGGCTGTGCCGCCGCTCAAGTGTGCTATCGCAACGAGGTGCCCTTTATGGCGATCAAGTCCGTTTCCGACTGTCTGTTCGGTGAGAACGATTTTACCTTCCAGTTCCCCGCCGCTCTGGCGCGGCTGAACGAGGTGGTGCTGTCGTTCATTGATAAATTGGAGGTGCCGTGTGGAACGCATTGACAGCTTTACGGTAGACCATACCGTGCTTACGCCCGGTCTATACCTGAGCCGGCGGGACGGCGCGGTGGTGACCTTCGATCTGCGGTTTAAAACCCCCAACACCGGCGATCTTCTCTCCAACAGTGAAATGCACTCGGTGGAGCACCTGATCGCCACGCTGTTGCGCAACAGTCCGGAAAAGGACGCGGTGGTGTACTTCGGTCCCATGGGCTGTCAGACCGGCTTCTATTTTCTCTTTGACAGCAGCCGTCTCACCGAGGCGGACGCTATCGCCCTCCTGCAGCGCTGCTTTGAAGCCGCCGCCGTGTATGACGGCGCCATGCCGGGTCAAAGCGCCAAGGAATGTGGAAATTATGTAAACCTCGACGTATCGCTGGCACGCCGCTGTTGCGCCGCCTACGCCGAGATCCTCCGCAACCGGACGGTGGCGGATCTCGTCTATCCGGCGTAAAACTGTCAATAGCAGGTCATGACGTAGAAAAAAGGGAGCCTCCCGACGGGAGGCTCCCATTTTCATTTAATAAGCTCCTATTCTTACGCCCGTTTTTGCTTGCGCTGTAAGCTCAAGCGGTCGGCAATCATGGCAATGAACTCGCTGTTGGTGGGCTTGCCCTTGGCGGAGTTGACGGTGTAGCCGAAGTACTTTTGCAAAATATCCAGATCGCCCCGATCCCACGCTACCTCGATGGCGTGGCGGATGGCGCGTTCCACCCGGGAAGCGGTGGTGCCGAATCGGTGCGCCACTTCCGGATAGAGTACCTTGGTGACGGCATTGATCACGTCCATATCCGATACCGAGATGAGGATCGCCTCACGCAGATACTGGTACCCTTTGATGTGCGCCGGCACACCGATCTCATGGATGATGGCGGTGACCCGGGCCTCCAGATCGTTTTCCGCCGTAGGCGCGGGCTCTTCCCGGCGCAGTGCCCGACGCATATACTCCAACAGCGACGGGCCGCTCACCGGCTTTGCCAGAAACGCGCAGGCGCCCAGCTCCGCCGCCTCCGCCGCGGCGCGCTCCGTGCAGAAGGCGGACACGATCAGCGTCTGGGGCGCCGCCTCACCCAGTGAGGCGCACTGGCGCAGCAGGCCGAAACCGTCCAGCGTGGGCAGTACCAGCTCCGTGACAAGAAGCGCCGGATGATGGCGGCGTACCAGCTCCCACGCCTCCGCCCCGTCCGGCACGGCGCCGGAAATCTCAAATTCTCCGCTCTCTTCCGCCAGATGGCACAGCAGTGTGCGGAACTCCTCACTGCTGTCGGCGATCACTACCTTGCTTTTTACTTCCATAGGCATGTCCTCTCTCCACTTCCGGAATCGTAACTTCCTGTATTTTCACGACAAATCCGCATCCGTCGCTTGAGCTGTCTATAATGTAGCAGGATATTACAGTTTTTTCCCTCGGATTTCGTCGAATTTCAAACAAAATCGTTCGACGTTATTCGACAATCAAAAAGCGCGGCAGGAACACAAGTTCCCGCCGCGCTCTTTCGTCAGCCGGCCATTTTCAACATATTCTCCATGAAAATGCCATAGCCCTGCGTGGGATCGTTCACCAGCACATGGGTCACAGCGCCCACAAATTTTCCGTCCTGCAAAATGGGGCTGCCGCTCATGCCCTGCACGATGCCGCCGGTGGTCTCCAGCAAACGCTGATCCGTAACGCGCAGAAGAAGATCGCGCATATCCGCCTTGTCGTGGTACAGCCGCACGATCTCCACCTCGTAGCTCTCCGTTCCGTTGCCGGAAACGGTACATAGGATCGTAGCGCTGCCGGTGTGCACCTCCGACGCCGCCGCTACCGGAACCGGCTCGCCGGAATCGGAAAAGATATCCTCATCCGCCGTGCCGAAAATACCGGCGCTGGTGTTGGCGCTGACGGTGCCCACGTCATGCTGTACGGTAAAATCACCCTTCAGCTCGCCCGGATCGCCACGCTGTCCCTTCTTCACGGCTTTCACCGTGGTTTCCATAATGGCGCCGGAGGAAAGCGGCATGAGAACGTGGGTGTCCACGTCCGTGATGCCGTGCCCCAGCGCGCCGTATTGACCGGTGTCGGGATCGTAATAGGTCATGGTGCCGATCCCCGCCATGCTGTCACGGATCCAAATACCCAGACGGTATACGCCGTCCGCGCACAGGATGCCGCGGGTGTCAAGCTGCATGGTCTTTTCGCCGCGACACACGGTAAGCGTCAGCATCTCGCCGGCGCTCTGCTGCAAAATAGACTGCATTTGCTCCGTTGAACGGATCGGCTCATCGTCGATCCGAAGGATCAGGTCCCCTTCCTTCAAGCCGCAATCTGTTGCAGGAGAAGTTTTCGCGCCGTCCAATCCGGTGGTATCCACCACCAAAACACCGTCGGCAAACAGCTTGATGCCCACGGCACAACCCATGGGGATCAAAGTCCGCTCACCGTCCTGCGCCCATGCGTAGCGAGTGCATAGAGAGATCGCCAGCAGGAGCGCTGTGAACATTGCCGCGCCGCGCCGCCAAACGGATGGCCTTTGCGTTTCATGCATTGGATCACCCCTTGATCGTTTTTCGTCGCCGGCGACAAAATTACTATGCGCTGTTGACAGCGGATTATGAGGGTCAAATATAGGAAAACGCGGATAAAAAAGCCGACCGCGGCATTTGCCGCGGTCGGTCAATAGAAATCAATTACCGATCAGATGTTATTTTTGCCGAAGATCTTCAAAATGTCGTCAAAGGCGCCGTCCTCCGGAAGATTGACCTCCGAAGCGCCGGAGCGGGGGCCCACCGGATCCAGAACGACTTTGGCCTTTTCCGCTTCTTTCGCCTTCGCCTCATCGGCAAAGCCGGTGGCGATCACGGTCACGCGGATCTCATCCTCCAGCGACTCGTCGAACGTAGCGCCGAAGATGGTCGTGGCGTCGGCGTCCACCGCATCCTGCACCAGCGCGGCGGCCTGCTCCACTTCCTCCAGCCCGATATCCACCGAGCCGGTCACGTTGATCAGCACGCCCTTGGCGCCGTTGATGGAGGTTTCCAGCAACGGGCTGGAGATCGCCATACGCGCGGCCTCCTCCGCCTTGTTCTTGCCGGCGGCACGGCCTACGCCCATGTGGGCAAGACCCGCGTCCTTCATGATCGCGGTCACGTCCGCAAAGTCCAGGTTGATGAAGCCGGTCTGCTGAATCAGATCGGAGATAGACTGCACCGCCTGACGCAACACGTCGTCCGCGATCTCAAACGCGTTGGCAAAGGTGATCTTTTCATCGGTAGCGTATTTCAAGCGCTCGTTGGGGATGATGACAAGGGAGTCCACCTTATCGCGCAGTTCTGCGATACCCTGCTCCGCCTGCTCCATGCGCTTGCGACCTTCAAAACCGAACGGCTTGGTGACCACGCCCACGGTCAGTATGCCCATTTCCCGCGCGGTCTCCGCCACAACGGGCGCCGCGCCGGTACCGGTGCCGCCGCCCATACCGGCGGTGATGAATACCATATCGGTATTCTCCAGCGCCTTGGTGAGCTGGCTGCGGCTCTCTTCCGCCGCCTTGCGACCTACTTCCGGGTTCGCACCGGCGCCCTTACCGGCGGTCAGCTTCTCGCCGATCTGAATCTTGTACGTGGCGCTGGACGCGTTCAATACCTGCTTGTCCGTATTGACCGCTACAAAATCCACGCCCTTGACACCGGCGTGCACCATGCGGTTCACTACGTTGTTGCCGCCGCCGCCGACGCCTACTACCTTGATGATGTCTACGTTTTCAACGCCTGTTTCCAATCCGAAAGCCATGACGGTTCCTCCTGCCATCCAATATATTGTACTGATGAATTTGGGTTGTGCCACCCCAAAATAGAGTGTTTTCCCTATTGTAATACGGAAAACGCCGCAGGTCAAGTGTCCTGTGGCGTTTTCTGAAAAAAAGTTGTAAACTTTTACGGTTTTTTGACGCGGAACGTCCGCCGCAGGGAGAAAGGCGTGAAAAACCGCGCTCACGCCCGCGGCATTCTTTCCGGTGCGGAAAACGCTCTTTACTTTTTTGGCTCCGTGCAGTACAATGATTCTGTCAAAAACAGGCGGTAACCAGCAAAAAACGTCTATTATACGGCGTTATATTTCCATAAAACAGCCAAAAACGCGCAAGTAGGAGGAGCTATGCTGACAAAAGAACGGGAACAGGCGATCCTTCGCATATTGAAAGACAGCAACGGTTTCGTCACCGTCGCCCAATTATGTCGGGTGCTGTATGTGAGTGAATCCAGCGTGCGGCGGGATCTGAAAACGCTGGAGCGGCAGGGTTTGGTTAAGCATATTTACGGCGGTGCACAGTTGGTGGGTGGTTTTTCCGGCATCATCACCTTTGACCATCGCACGCGGCAAAACGTGGCGGCAAAACGCGCCATCGCGCGAAAAGCCGCCGCGCTGGTGCAGGACGGCAACATTGTGTTTCTCGACCAGTCCTCCACCGCTTTTTATCTGGCGGAGGAACTGGTGAACCGCGGCTCGCTGACTGTGGTGACCAACAATGCCGAGATACTGCTCCTTCTCTCCCGCGGCAGTGCCGGAGCCATCTCCTCCGGCGGACGGTTGAGCAACGAAAACCGAAACTGCCTGTTAGGCGGCGACGCCTGCCGTACTTTTGAAAATATCCATGCGGATATTATGTTCTTTTCCGCCCACTCTCTCTCCCGCGAGGGTGTAATCAGCGATTGTGATCGGGAGGAGATTCTGGTACGCAACGCCATGCTGGAAAACGCCGGAAAGAAAGTGTTTTTGTGCGACAGCACCAAGTTCGGCACCTGCTCGCCCTACCGGCAGTGTTCCCTGCAGGACGTGGACGTTCTTATCAGTGAAACGGCGCCGGACGAGCGGATCGACCTGACAGGGACGGACATTCAGGTACTTTGAGGATAGCGCGCGGAATTATCCGTTGTATTTGGTCGGATTCTATTGTATAATGGCCAAAGACATTTGCGCCGTCATTGTTAACGGTGAAACCGTTTGCGGCAGTTCGGAGGACGCTTTTATATGTGGGTAAAGGTTGCCATCGGTATTCTGATCCCCTTTTTGGGGACGGCTTTGGGATCCGCCTGTGTGTTTTTTCTCAAGGGCGAAATGAGTGAGCGGCTTCGCCATGCGTTGTCTGGCTTTGCCGGCGGCATCATGGTTTCCGCCTCCTTTTTCAGTTTGATCCTGCCCGCTATGGAACAGCTCAAGGGTATCGGCGGCAGATCGATCATACCGTTGGGGCTGGGCTTTTTGGCCGGTATGCTGTTCTTACTGGTGCTGGATATTCTGATCCCCCATATCCATCTGGATCACAGCGAGGAGGGGCCCCACAGCGGTCTTTCCCGCAGTACCAAGCTGTTTCTCGCCGTTTCACTGCACAATCTGCCGGAAGGCATGGTGGTAGGCATCGTGTTCGCCGGCTGGATGTACGGGCAGAGTACCATTTCGCTGGCAGGCGCCACGGTACTTGCCATAGGCATCGCGCTGCAGAATCTGCCGGAAGGCGCCATCGTGTCCATGCCCCTGCGTGCGGAGGGAATGCCCAAAGCGAAAACGTTTCTCTACGGAACGCTTTCCGGCGCCATCGAGCCGGTGGGCGCTTTGATGACCGCCTTTGCCGCGGGACTGTTCCTGCCGGTGATCCCCTGCCTGCTGGCATTCGCCGCCGGCGCCATGTTCTATGTGGTGGTGGAGGAGCTGGTACCCGATATGTCCGAGGGAAAGCATACCAACGTGGGCACCGTCTGCTTTGCGATAGGCTTTGTGCTGATGATGGCGCTGGACACGCTGTTCGGATAAGGTGCCAAACGGTATCGTACAAATCCACGCAGTAGATCGATATATTGTCAAAAAAGCCTCGCAGAGTTCGCGCCGCGCACGGCGCGAAGATATTAAATTGTCATTTGCCGCGGCGTGTACGTGGCAAATGACACCGCTCAGACTACGAAGTGTGCGAATGGTGCGCCACTGGCGCACCATTCGTGCGCGCAGTAGGCTGCAACCCTTTTGTCAAAAAACGGCTTTGCCGTTTTTTGACAGTCTCAAAAGTCCGGCGTGCAAGCGCCGGACTTTTATATCCTATCGGGCGGATCTGCGCCGCCGAACTCAGTCTGATCAACGGGAACGCGTATCGGGTTTTGCCGCCCACTCCGCGCCGCCGGTGGGGCGGACGGACAGCACGTGACAGCTCCCCTCGCCCAAAACCGCCTCCATTTCGGCGCGGAACGCGTCCAGCAGTTCGTTTGGCACGAACGCCTGGATCGTTCCGGCAAAACCGCCGCCGTGGACGCGGCAGGCGCCTCTCCCCTGCAGCGCGCGGCGTGCCAGCGCCAGTGCCAGCGCCACCTCCTGATGTGCCGCCGCGCCGGTAGGAATCACGTTTTGCAAAAAGAGCTGTGAGGATATGCCGGAGCGGTTCACGCAGGAGAGGAACGCATCAAAGTCGCCCCGGCGTAGCGCCTCCGCCTCCTCCAGCACCAGACGGTTATCGTTATATACGTGCATGGCGCGCAAAACCGCCCGGTCGCCTGCGGCGGCGCGTACTTGGGAGATCTTATTGTAAAAGTCCTCCTCCGGCACCTGACGCAGTACCTTCTTGCCGAACACGGCGCATACCTTACCCAGCTCCGCCGGAATGGCGGCGTACTCCTCCGTCAAGTCGGCGTGGCTGGCGCCGGAGTCGATGATACACAGGGTATGTCCGCAGCGGGAAAAGTCAAAGGACACCGGCTCGATCACCGGCGCGTCTGGGTCGGCAAAATCAATGAACACACAGCCGCCGACGGAGGACGCCATCTGGTCCATCAGTCCGCAGGGCTTGCCGAAATACACGTTCTCGGCAAACTGGGCGATCCTGGCGATCTCCACCGCGTCCAGACCGCCGGAGAACAAGGCGTTCATCACCGTGCCCAACAGCACCTCAAAGGCGGCGGAGCTGGACAGTCCGCTGCCGGGCAAAACGGACGAGGTCACG